>JAYVQK010000240.1:0-53970 GCA_043757005.1 Verrucomicrobiaceae bacterium | reverse complement strand
GGGGGCATGACCCCGCTCTGGAGGGGCCTTTGGGTGGGCACACTGTCGGAATGGCGAGCGACTGGCCCACTCGCTCGTTCCTCGCCCGCCAGAGCGGGGTCATGCCCCCGCACTCCAGATTGTGTCTCCCGAGTTTTCGGGAGTGCGCTTAAGAGTTAATGCGCTCGCGGGGCTTGCTCTGCTTGGGAAAGCGACAATTTGGGCGATGGAACTGCTTGCAGCTTTGCGCTGGGGTCCCTACCTTGGGTGGTGGACGGTCGGCTGGCCGCTCGCAGTTTGCCTGCGTGAGGAAAGTCCGGACACCACTAGACAGCAGACCATGGAGAACCCATGGGCGCTTTCGGCGAAAGCCGGGGGCGACAGAAAGTGTTACAGAAACTTAGACCGCCCGGCGGCGCTTCGGCGCTGGCGGGTAAGGGTGAAAAGGCGGGGTAAGAGCCCACCGCCCGCAAGGTAACGCGCGGGGCAAGAAAAACCTTCTGCGGTGCAAGACATAACAGGGAGCCAGGCGTCTGGCCGGTCGCGCGCAAGCGGGATAGCTTCCGGGTATTAGTCGCACCCTGCGCAAGCAGGGCTCGGGGCGAGAGCTTCGTTGAGAGAAATGGCCGCCGCACGCGCGTAAGCGCGGAGCACAGAATCCGGCTTAGGATCGTCCGCTCCTCCTCGGAGGTTAAAAAGAGATGGGGCACTTTCGGGAAACCGGGAGTGCTTCTTTTTTGTGGAGGCGTGTATGGACGGAGCGCACGCATCTTGCGTGCTGCGTTGGGCATCTTGCCCGGCGCGCGAGAGAAGAGCCACTCGATTGAGATGCTTTTCCTACTCAGAGCGCCGCTCTGCGCCGGGCAGGATGCCCGCCGCTGCACGCAGGATGCGTGCGCTCCGTCCGCACAAGTTGCTTGGTTTCGTGCAGTCTTATTATTTTTTGGGAAGGCGGCATCAGCTGATCGGAAGATGTCGGTTTTTACATGGAAATGCTTTGACTGTTTTGTGGGAAGGAGGATTCTGCGCGGGTCTCTTAAAAAGCAGTGAGCTGGGTGGTCGGATGTGGGCCCGCAGGCGATGCTTGGTTCGGTGGTTTTTGGGAGGTTGCTGAGTGGGCCTGAGTTCGGGCGCTGCGAGGCACGTTTATTTCTGCAAATCCGAGAGTTTATTCCCATGAAGCCATACCATAGCAAACAGACCGCTCCTAAAACTCGCCGCAAGTCGGCGAAGCTGAAGCCGACGAATCGTCCCCTCGAAGGGCAGTTTGATCTGGAGAGCTTTGAGCCTCGGCTGATGTTGGCGGCGCAGCCGTTGGGGACGTTGGCGGGGGATGGGACGCTGACGCTGAATATGACGGACGCGGCGGATGCTTTTGAGATCAGCTACTTGTCTGCGAATGGGGATGGGAGCAGTGTGATCAAGGTGAAGGATTTGGTGGCGGGTTTTGAGGAGATTTACGGGGTGAGTGGGGGTGGGGTGCGGGGGATTGTGGCGGATGGGAAGCAGGGGGCGGATAATCTTTTGCTGACGCGCTCGGTGGTGGATCGGATCGCGGCGACGGCGTTTAATTTAAGCTACACGGGGGGGGCGGGGAATGATGTGCTGACGCTGGAGACGGAGGCGAATTCGCCGGTGAATGTGTGGACGGCGACGGGCACGGGTTCGGGGGATGTGAATACGCGGGTGATGTTCTCGGGTATTGAGGGGTTCACGGGTGGGGCGGGGGCGGATGTTTATAGATTCGATGCGGATAGTGCGCTGGGTAGCATCACGGTGGATGAGTCTGGGGCGGGTGTGGATACGCTGGATTTCTCGCTGACTTCGGTGGGGGTGACGGTGGATCTTTCGGGGGTGACGGCGCAGGTGGTGAACTCGAATCTGTCGCTCACGCTTACGGCGGGAAATTTGGTGGAGAAGCTGATCGGTGGGGCGGGTAATGACACGCTGGCGGGGAACGCGCTGGGTAACACGATCACGGGGGGGGCGGGTAATGATTCGATCTCGGGTGGCGGGGGGGATGACGTGTATCTTTTTACGACGGGCTGGGGTGTGGATAGGATCACGGAGGGCGAGGGGGCGCAGTCGGGGGCTGGCTCGGACAAGTTGGATTTTTCGGCGGTCTCGGCGAATGTGAACGTGGTTTTTGCGGCGGACAAAACTTTTACCATCACGGGCGGTGGGGACTCGGTGATCACGGATAATATTGAGCGGATCACGGGAGGTAGTGGGGTGAACGCAATTGATTATTCGGCGTATCCCACGGGCGTGGTCGTGAATCTCGCGGGCGGGAAGTCCACGGATTTCACAAACATCACGGGCTTTACCACGGTGACGGGCTCGGCGCTGAATGACACGCTCACGGGGGATGGCTCGGCGAATATCCTGAGCGGTGGTGCGGGGGATGACAGGATCTCCGGGGGTGGTGGCGCAGATGTGCTCGCGGGCGGGCTGGGTGTGGATACGCTGTGGGAGACGCGGGATGTTAATTTCACGCTCACAAATACGACGCTGACTACGGGTGGAGAGGTGGACGCGATTTCTGGCTTTGAGCTGGCTGCGCTCACGGGCGGGGTGAGTGCGAATACGCTGAACGCGGCGGCTTTTACGGGTCTGAATACGGGGACGCCGTTGGCGTTTCTGAATAATGGCGCTGGTGTGAATGTGGCGGCGAATGATCTGAAGATCACGCTCACTAGCAATGTGTCGGTGAGTGTGAATCTCGCGGGTGCGATGACTGTGCAGGATGTGCTGGCCCGCATCGGCGCTGCTTCCCCGCGCCTGAGTGCTGTGCTGAATGCGGCGGGCACGGGCATTGTCGTGACGGATAGCACTGCGGGGGGCACTGCCGTCTCGGGTTCGTCTGTTTCATCGCTGGCTGCCGATTTGGGGCTGAGTCTCGTAGGCGTGGGGACGACGTTAAATGGGGCGGCGATCCCGGCAGGGCACGTCACGCTGGACGGTGGTTCCACGGTGCCGCTTTCGCAGGTGAATGGGGGTTTTGGCGTGCGGACGAGCGATGTCGAATCCCGCAACATGATCGGTCTCGAAGGCACGACGTTGCTTGCTTCGCTGAATGATGGCGCGGGCGTGCAGAGCGTCGCGGGCAATGATTTCAGCATCAAGCTCACGAATGGCCAGATAGTGAATGTGGATCTCGGTGCGGCGACGACGCTGCAAGACGCGCTGACGGCGATCCGCTCTGCGGCTAACGCAGTGGCCAATGGGCGTCTCATCGTGAGTCTCGATCCTCTTACGGGGGATTCACTCTTGCTGCTGGACTCGGTGGATAATGGCGGTCGGCTGGAAGTCGCTGCGCTGAATAATTCGCCCGCAGCGGCTGGGCTCGGTATTTTGACTAAAGGCAGCGGTATCGCACTGCACGGGGAAGTCATCAGCAACGTGAGCAGTGATCTGCGGGTGACGCTGACGGACGGAACCGTGGTGGATATAGATATGAGCGGTGTGAAAACCGTGGCGGACGTGTTGGCCGTGCTGGGTGTTTACGACACGCGGCTGCGCGCAGGGTTAAGTGGGGATGGGAAGGCTTTCGTGCTCAGCGATACGGCGGGCGGGGCGGGGAATTTGAGCGTCGTCGCGCTGAATGGATCGTTCGCGGCGGCGGATCTCGGCATCGGGCTCACGGGGAGCGGTGCTACGCTTGCGGGCATTGCCATTGCGCCTTTTGGCACGACTCTGGATGGGCGGGTGAGTAATGACATCCTCGTCGGCGGAGCGGGCAATGACTTCTTTAGCGGTGGCGGCGGTAACGACAGCATCACCGGTGGAGCAGGGGTGGATACGCTCATCGAAACTCGCGACACGGATTTCGTTTTGAGCGACGGGCAGCTCATCATCGGGGGGGTGGAAACTTACACGTTGAGTGGCATCGAGCGGGCCACTCTCACTGGCGGGTATTCGAATAATACGCTGAACGCTTCCGCCTTTACCGCAGGCAGCGTCACGCTCATCGGCGGCGCGGGCGATGATACCTTGCGTGGCGGCAGCCAGGACGATTTCCTGACTGGCGGCACGGGTGTGGATGCGCTCTTTGGTGGCGGTGGCACTAATAATACCGTCGTGGAGCGTGGCACGGGGCGCTTTCTGCTCGGGGATAGCACGCTCGATATGGGCGAGGGCGTGAGTGAGGTGGTGCGTGTGGCTTTCACAGGCACGGTGACGGGGGGGAAGTTCACGCTCACTTTTAATGGCCAGACGACAGACCCCATCGCCTTTGACGCCAGCCCGCAGACGGTGAAGGCGGCTCTCGACGCGCTTTCTAATATCGGCGCGGATGATTTGCATGTGAGTAAAGCGACGCTCACTGCGCCGTGGATCATTGCTTTCCGGGGCAACGCTAGCGGCATGGATCAAGTGGACATGACCGCTGCAAGCTCGGGACTCACTGGTGGGACGGTCGCGGCGACCGTGACCACGCAGGGCTCGCTCGGCGTGAACACGCTCTCGAACATCCAGCGGGGTGATCTCAGCGGCAATTTTAGCGAGAATTTGATGGATGCCTCGGCCTTCACAGGTGCGGTGAAAATGCGTGGTGGCGGTGGCGCGGATGTGCTGATCGGCACTGCGAACGCGGACACTCTCGATGGCGGTGATGGCAATGATCGCATCACCGGCGGTGACGGACTGAACACGCTTATCGGCGGCGCTGGTGTGGACACGATCGTGGAGACGCGCGATGCGAATTTCACGCTCACAAATTTCACACTCAATATCGGCGGGCAAACGAGCACGATCTTTAGCTTTGAGCTGGCAGAACTGACGGGCGGAGGGAGCAACAACAGGATAGACGCTCTGGATTTCACCGGACTCGCTGCGGACACTGCGCTGCAATTCCTCAATAACGGCCTCGGCCTCACGACCGTCGATGGAGTGCGCGTGGTGCTCACGGGGCTGGAAAGCACCACTCCACTCTCCACGTTGAATGGCGGCGCGGGCATCCGCACGGCGGCGGGGAATGATCTGCGCATCACGTTGCGCGACGGCATCAATGTGAACGTGGAACTGAGCTTCGCTTCGACGTTGCAGGATGTTTTTAATGCGATCACTGCGGCGGCAAACACCGTCGCGCCGGGGCGGCTCACGGTGTCGCTCGATACTACAGGCACGGCGATCAAGCTCGTGGATTCCGCCGCCACGGGAGGGGCGATACAGGTCTCTGCGCTCGGTGGATCCTTCGCGGCGGCAGACCTCGGCATCCTCGGCACGGGCAGCGCGGGCACGCTCACTGGCACGCCGATTTCCGATAGCGCAAGCGACCTCCGCGTGACGCTCACTGACGGCACTCGTGTGGACGTGGATTTGAGTGGATTGCAGACCATCCAAGATGTGATTGATGCGCTCCACGGCGCGGATGCTCGGCTCAATGTCGCGCTCAATACGGGCCGCACCGCGCTCGTCGTCAGCGATACGGCGGGTGGCGCATTGCGTCTGAAAATTGCGGCGCTCAATGGCTCCCTCGCTGGTGCGGGGCTCGGCATCCTCGGCACCGCAGTAGCGGCTGCGCCCACGACTTTCACTGGCACCGCCATCGGCATCGCCAGCGTCACTTTGGCCGGCCTGGGCGGCGCGGATACCCTCATCGGCAGTGCTGGGAATGACCGCCTCAGCGGCGGACTTGGTGCGGATAACATCAATGGCGGCGCGGGCACGGATACTGTCGTAGAGACGCGCGATGCGGACTTTACCCTCACCAATAGCGCGCTCACTATCGGCGTCGAAACGGACGTGCTCTCGAACATCGAGCAGGCCGAACTCACTGGCGGCACAGGTGCGAATATCATCAATACCTCCGCTTTCGTCCTCGGCCCCGTGATCCTCTCCACTGGCGGCGGCGTGGATACGCTTAGGGGCGGTAGCGGCGATGATGAGTTCCGCATTGATGTCAGCAACCTGACTGTGGGGCAGCAAGTGAGCGTGAATGTGGGTGGTGGCACAAACAACCGTGTGGTGATCTCCGGGCTCGGCACCACGATTTCGCAGTCTGATCTGAGCTGGGTCGCTTTCACTGGCGCTGCGCCGAGCGAATACGTGTTGCGTAAAAGGAACACGGAACTCCAAGCGGGCAACGCCTACGATGAGACGATTGATATTACGACCGACCTCATCTACGCGGGAAAAAACATCACTATCGAGGCAGGGACAATCAATCTGCATGGCCACAAGATCAGCACGGCAGCGGCGACGCCCGGCAGGATTCACTTAAAGGGGAAGCACCTCACGATTGATCAAAGTGCGGAACTGGACGCGCGCTCGACCATCGGCGGCGCAGGCGGCGACATCCTCATCGAAGCAGTGGATGATCGCGCGAAAGTCACCGCGCTTGGCTTTGCAAATGTGGATCTCATCAATACGGATGTGACGATTGGCGCAGCCACGATTCGCGGCGGCAATGTCACGGTGCTGGCCACTTCCGATAGTCAGCATTTCCTCCACGAGAGCGATTTTGGGAATGACCCGGTTGCGCAGTTTTTCGGCGCAAAAGTCACCGATGGGGTATTGCAGGCCATAGAGAGTTTCTCGGTATTTGCCGGCGTGGCCGTGGCGCGTTCGGAGGCATATATCACGATAGATGCAGCGGGCGGCACGGCCACCACGATTGAGGCTGGGAATTTCGTCGCGTATTCCACAGCCAAGGTCTCCGCCGTTTCCGCACCCGTGGGCATCGGCGTAGGCATCGCCATCGGCTGGGCCATCACGCGGGCAAACGTCACCATCGGCAACGCCAGCATCACCACGACTGGTAACGCCACGATCCGCTCGACTGCGGATAACGTGGCCAACGTGCTCGCCGACACATCTGCCGTGAAGACCGTCGCGGGCTCTCTGGCGTTGAGTGTGGTGGATTCTGATTCCACGGCGGAGGTGAAGCCGAATGCCAATCTCATCATCGGTAACAACCTCTTCGTGCAGGCCGACACTGCGGATCGTAACCGCACACTCGCCCGCACGACGACAGGCGCGGATGGTTCCGTGGGTGTCTCCATCGCTATCAGCGTCGAGACTGGTAGCACCAATGCACGGCTCGATGGCACGGCTGTCGTCGGTGGGAATGTGAACGTCACGGCAAAGCAAGCGAAGCTCGCGATTGAAGCCAATAAGGCGTTTATTTTCCCATCGCTCCTCACTGGCGTGGGCTCCTCGGCAGGCGTTGGCACAAATTCCACGGGCGATCTTCTCGATGATCTCAAGGGCGCCCTTACCGAGAAGCTGCTGCGCAGACCTGTGACATGGGCCAAGACGAAGATCAGCGGCAAAAGTGCCACGTCCGCGACGCGCGGGAGCTTCCAGTTTGCTGGCGGCATCACCGTCGTCGAGGATGTGAATGAGACGACCGCCCGCATTGGCGATGGGCTTACGAATGTCCCCACGGATTTAGCGAATGTGAAGGCGCAGGGCTTCATCTCCGTGACCTCCACCATCGCCAGTCGCCCGGACATCACTGCCAGTGCTTCTGCCGAGGGGGATGGCGATTCGACCGATCCGAGCGGCATCACAAAAGTCAGTGGTAGGCCGAAGTATGGCGTCTCGCTTGCCGTCGCCGTGGGCGATTACCACGATCATGCGGACGCTTTCATCGCGGGAAATGCTACCGTGAACACCAAGGGCGCGCTGACTGTGAAAGCGGATGCGCTGAACGCCTTTGACCCGACGAGCACCTACGGGACTAATCTCTCTGCGCCTTTTGCCTCAAAGAATTTCGAGCCGAATTACCACAGTGGCGATGGCACTGCTGTCCTTGATGCGGGCAAGACGGTGGAGCTGGCCCACGGCTACACCGCTGGCGGCGATGCAGGGAAAACTTATAAATACGTCGGCCCGGACGGTGCATCCATCGCGCTCGGTAGCGAGGACTACGGCGACACGTCGAACTGGATCGTGCTCGATCTGGCAGTGAATGCGGGCATCAATTTCCTCCGCACGCTCACGACCTACCTCGATAGCAATCTCGGCCTCGATAACAACCTGGTGGATTCGTGGACGCAGTCCGTCGCCGTGGGGCAATCGAAGCTCTCCGTCGCGGGCTCCATCACGGTGCTGCTGCTGGATCACGACGCCAACGCGCTGATCAAAAACGGCGCACGCATCAATCAAGACGCAACATTCCGCAACGATTCGCAGACCGTCGCCGTTTTGGCTACGAGTGAGAATGACATCATCGCACTAGGCGGGAATTTCCAGAGTATCGGGACGTCCACATTTGGAGCCAGCACGACGACGAGTTTTAAGACGTGGAAGTTTAATCCGAAGGAAAAGGCCAAGAGCTTTAGCCTCGTGGGAGCGGGCGGCGAGACGGAGGGCGCGGCGGGAATCACTTCGCTCGTCTATCGCTATGTGAATGATGTGACGGCGAAGATCGAGGACGGCGTGCAGCTTTATGCCGACAGCCTAAATGTGGCCGCGAAGAACGGCGTATTGGGTGTCACAGTCGGTGCTTCGGGCGCGGATTCCGAGGATTTCACGATCATCGGCGTGGCCCTCTACAGCGGCATCTTGAATAACACGGTCGCGCAGATTGGCAGCCGTGCAACGGTGGTCGTGGGCGACAATGAAGTGCTCGATGCGGACGGCGCGGCGCGTGGTGCGAGCCTCATCGTGGAGGCCACGGATACGAGCTATCTCGTCACGGTTGCGGGTTCGCTTTCGCGTTCGCAGAGGGTGGGTATCGGTGCGGCGTTCGCGTTTAACGACGTGACCCGGCATACGGAGGCGGTGATCGGTAATCGCGACGGCAGCCCGGCGGGACTTGCGGGAGGGACGCTGACTGCGGGCGGGAATACCATCCTCGATGCCCATGAAGGCGGCTTCTTTGGCGCGTTCGCTGTGCCTGGAGCGTATGCCTCGAATGATGACACTAGCCTCGCTCAAAAAACGTCTGCGGCGACAGCCGTGGGCTTTGCTCACAACTCCGTGAGCGATGATGTGAAGTCTTACATCAATCACGCGAAGGTGAGTGTGGCTGGAAGCATTACGATGGGTGCGACGTTTAATCCGACCGTCGAGGCGTTCGCGCTTGGCGGCGCGCTGGCGGCGGGGAATCAAAACAGCCTCGCGCTCGCGGGCGCTGGTGCGACGAATAACGTCAATACGAACGTCCAATCGTTTATCAAAGACAGCAACAACAGCAACGCCTCCGATGTGCGCGGCGTCCAGACTACGGCTGGTGGGCTCACGATTTCTGCCACGGATCACTCCGGTATTTTCACGCAGGCAGGAGCAGTCTCCATCGCGTGGGGAAATAGCCAGTCCACCTCGGGGAATAACTCGCTCTCGCTCGCAGCCTCCGTCGCTCAGAACTACATCGGCACAGGCAGCGGGCATACCGTGCTCGCGTATGTGGATGGCTCGACAGTCTCTGCTTCAAACGACATCGCGCTGAGTGCGAGCCCGACTGCAGACATCCATGCGCTCGCCGTCGGTGGTGCGCTCTCGTATGCGCCTTCGAGCGTCGGCGTGGGGAACTCGCTGGCAGGCGCCGCCGCCGGGGCCTACGCATCCAATACACTGATCGAAAACATCGGTGCATACATCAGCGGCGGTAGCTCCGTGCTCACGACAGCGATGAGTGCGGGCAAGATCACGTTGACCGCCAGTGATGATACAAAGCTCGTGCGCGCCGACGCATTTGGCATCGCCGCCGCGTTTGCGCTCACGCAGGGAGCCACCGCGAATAGCGCCGCAGTCGCGATCGGTTTCGGTATTGCTGAAAATGACGTTCGCAAGCAGGTGAAAGCCTACATTGATGGCTCCACGGCTTCGGCGGATGGCTCGCTGACACTCGTTGCTAAGACAAGTTCGGATGTCACCGCGCTCGGTGTGGGATTCGCTCTCGCCATCGCGAGCGCCGCGGGCACGGGCATCAGCGGTGCGCTCGCAGGCGCGGGCTCTGCCGCTACGAATAATGTAGATAACGAAGTCGCCGCTTACATTAAAAACAGCAACGGCACGAAAAGCGTGAGCGCCACGACTGGCGGGGTGACGCTCACGGCGAGTGACGATACGGGGATACTCAGCGATGCCGGCGCGTTCTCCATCGCGCTCGGGCTGCGCACTGCGGGCGCGGGCAGCACTGGCGCGCTGGCGGTGGGAGCTTCTGTCTCGCAAAACCACATCGGCCTTGGTGCGGGGCACTCGATCAAATCGTATATCGAGGATTCCGTAGTGAACGCAGCGGGTGCGTTATCGCTCGGCGCGACTTCCACGGCAAATATCCGCGCGCTCGCGATGGGCGGCACGCTCGCAGGCGCAGGCAGCACGGGCACGGGTCTCACGGGCGCATTGGCGGGCGTGGGCGTGGGCACGGAAAACTCGATCCGTCAGACAGTGGATGCCCATATTTCCACCAACAGTGTAGTGACGACGACGGGCCTCGGAAGCATCTCGCTCACCGCGACAGATAGCTCGGAGATCAAGGCAGACGCAGGCGGCGTGGCTGTGGCCATCGCGGGCGCGACCTCGGGCGGCGCTGCGGTGTCTGGCTCCGTAGGTGTGGCCATCTCGCTGAATACGATCAAGAACACGATCACTGCGCTGATTGATGGATCAAAAGTCACCGCTGCTGGAAGCCTCGCGCTCACAGCGCAGTCAAAGAAGAAGGCGGGCTCTAGCTCCGACTATCGTATAGATGCGCTCGCGCTCGGCGTCGCGGCGGCGGGGGCTGGTGGCTCGGGTGGTTCATTCACTGGCTCGCTCGCGGGAGCGGGCTCAGGCACGCACAATAAGATTGATAACACGATCGAAGCCTCGATCAAAAACACCGCCACTCCGACAAAGGGCGTGCGTGCTAATGGCGGCGGCGTCACCATTACTGCGAGCGACGACTCCAGCATCCGTGCAGATGCTGGCGGCTTTGCGCTGGCGATCTCGGCGAATCTCGGCGCGGGTGGGGGCACCGGCGCGCTGTCGGTCGGTATCGCTGTTTCTAAAAACGAAATCGGCAAAAATGGCGGATATTCCGTGAAGGCGCTGATAGATAACTCCACCGTCACTGCGGCTGGTAATGTGGATCTCAATGCGACTTCTACCGCGAGCATCCGGGCACTCGCCATCGGCGGCGCAGGCGCAGGTGGCGGCACTTCTGGCAGCGGCCTCACTGGCTCGCTGGCAGGCGCTGGTGTGGGCACTGCAAATACAATCGAACAAACGATCTCCGCCAGCATCCTCGCGGACAGCGTGGTGACGGCGAACAGCCTCGGCAGAGTCACCCTCACTGCAAGAGATAGCTCGACCGTGCGTGCAGATGCGGGCGGCGTGGCGGTGGCCATCGCGGCCAGCACAGGCGCAGGCGCAAGTTTCTCGGGCTCCATCGGTATCGCGGTGGCAGTGACGAATATCCTGAGCACAGTCAAAGCCTACTCGGACAGCTCGAAGATCACCGCTGCGGGCGCAGTGACTTTGCTCGCGAGCGAAGAGGCCACGGTGGATACGCTGACGATTGGCGGTGCAGTCTCCGCCGGAGGCAGCTCCAGTGGTGTGGGCGTGGGCGTGGCGCTGGCGGGCGCGGGCTCGTATAATGCGATCACGGATATTGTTTCGGCTTACATCAGCAACACGCTGGAGTCCGCCAGTAAAGGGCTCACGGCGGGTGGCGCGGTGACTTTGACGGCGACGGATACCTCGCATCTTACGGCCAATGCAGGCGGCGTGGGCATCGCTCTCGCGGGCGGCAGCGGCGGCGGTGTGGGTGTGACGGTGGGCATTTCGGCCTCCACGAATAGCATCACCAACACAGTCGAGGCGTATGCGAGCAGTGCCTCGATGAAAGCCACGGGCGGCGCGTTGACTTTCATCGCCACGGAAGGCGCGACGGTGAAGGCTCTCAGCATCGGCGGCGCAGTCTCGGTCGCTGGTGGGGGCGGCGGTGGATTGGGCGTGGGTGCGGCGGGCGCGGGCTCTGGCAATACGATCACCGATATGATCCGGGCCTACGCGGCAAATAGCAGCGTGCTGCAAACGATCACGAGCGGGGATGTGAAATTTACCGCCACGGACAGTGCGACGATCACTGCGAATGGCGGCGGCGTGGGCATCACGGTAGCAGGCGGTAGCAGTGGTGGTCTGGGTGTTTCACTCGGCGTCGCGGCGTCGAATAACAACATCACCAATCAAATCAAAGCCTACGTGGATGGCTCGAAAGTCACCTCGGCGGGTGCGGTGACTTTGCTCGCAAATGAAACTGCGACGATTGATTCGCTGACTATCGGGGGCGCTGTGGCAGTCGCGGGCGGCACGGCTGGCGGCATCGCAGTGGCAGCAGCGGGAGCGGGCTCGAATAATACGATCACGAATACCATCTCGGCCTACATCCGCAGCTCGCTGGAGTCCGCTAGCAAAGGCGTCTCGGCGGCTGGAGTGCTGAGTCTCACGGCAAAGGATATTTCCACTGTGACTGGTAATGCAGGCGGCGTGGGCATTGCGGTGGCTGGAGGCATGGGTGGTGGTGTGGGCGTGACGGTGGGGATTGCGGCTTCGACCAACAGCATCACGAATACCGTCGAGGCGTATGCGGATGGCGCTTCGCTGAAAACCACGTCGCACGACATCACTTTCACCGCCACGGAAGGCGCGACGGTGAAGGCCCTCAGCATCGGCGGCGCAGTCTCAGCGGCGGGCGGCGGTGGCGGTGGCGTGGGCGTGGGCGCGGCGGGCGCGGGCTCTGGCAATACGATCACGGACACGATCCGGGCCTACGCGGCGAATAGTAGCGTGCTGGAAACGATCACCAGCGGGGATGTGAAATTTACCGCCACTGACAGCGCGACGATCACTGCGAATGGCGGCGGCGTGGGTATCGCGGCGGCGGGTGGCGCGGGCGGCGGCGTGGCTGTCTCGCTCGGCGTTGCTGCGGCGAAGAACGACATCACGAATCACGTTTGGAGCTATGTGGATAATTCGAAAGTCACCGCTGCGAGCGGGGTGCAACTTTCTGCATCCGAAACGGCGACGATCACCGCACTGAGCATCGGCGGCGCAGTGGCAGCGGCGGGCGGCGCGGGCGGCGGAGTCGCGGTGGCGGCGGCGGGCGCGGACTCGCACAATACGATCACCAACAGCGTGCTCGCCTACGTGAACAGCAGCCTCGGCACGGCCAAGGGTGTGACGGCAGGCGCTGGTGCGGTGGCGCTGACAGCGAACGATACCTCCAAGATCAAAGCAGACGGTGGCGGCGCGGCGGCGGCGGGAGCAGGCGGCACGGGCGGCGGAGTCGCGGTGGCGGTGGGCTTTTCTATCGCGAAAAATAATGTGACCAACACGGTGCGGGCGTATGCGGACGGCTCGACGATCCAGGCCACAGGCGGCGCGATCACTTTCACCACCACGGAAGGCGCGACGCTGGATGCATTGAGCATCGGCGGCGCAGTGGCTATCGCGGGCGGCGCGGGCGGCGGCGTGGCGGCGGCGGGTGCGGGCGGAAATGCGACGAATATCGTGGCCAATACCGTGGAGGCTTACGCGCACGGCGGCAGTCTCACGACGATCACCAGCGGCGGCATCACGCTTACGGCGACGGATACGGCGACGACCAATGCGAAGACGGTTGCCGCGAGCGTCTCCATCGCGGCGGGGGCTGCGGGAGCAGGCGCGATCAGCATTGGTGCGGCGCTGGCAAATAACGACATCGGCAATACGGTGCGCGCGTATTCCGACGGTGCGAATATCACATCGGCGGGAGCTTTGACGCTGGCTGCGTCTTCCACGCCGCACATCGCGGCGCTCTCCGTGGCGGCGTCGGTTTCGGCGGCGGTGGCGCTTGGCAGCCTTGCGCTCTCGGGCGCTGGCGCGAACTCCACGAACACGATTCACAACACCATCGAGGCTTTCTCGAAAGGCGCGAGCGCAGCTTCCAAGGCTACGATTTCTGCCGCAGGCAATATCAGCGTCACGGCGGCGGAGACGGCGACGATCAATTCCGAAGTCGGCTCCGGCGCGATTTCGTTTGGCGTGGCGGGAGCATCCGTCGGCATTTCACTCGCCACGAATACGGTGACGAGCGGCATCAGTGCTTACTTTGAAAATGCAACTGTCAGCGCGACGGCGGGCAGCCTCACGCTCGGCGCGACGGCCAGCGACACGGTGACGACGCTCGGCGTGGCGACTTCTGTGGCGGTGGCCATCGGCGGCGCTGGCGCTGGCGCGGATGCGACGGCAAATGTGAGCCCGACGGTCGCGGCCTACAGCGGCTCGGGTGCGTCACTCAGCGCGACGGGCGCGCTTTCCGTGACGGGCACGGCGACGAATAGTGCGAGCACGGATACTTACGGAGTCGCGGGCGGGCTTGTGGCCATCGGCACGGCGACGACGCACTCCACGGCGAACGGCTCGGTGCGCGCGCATGTGGATGGAGCGATCACGGGCGCATCGAGCGTGACGGTGAGCGCGACGGCGACGGACACGGCGGATGCGTCGGGCTTTGCGTTCAGCGGCGGCATCATCACGGGCGCTGGCGTGGGTTCAAATGCGACCGTCTCGCCGACCGTCGAGGCTTACACGGGCAATGCGAACATCACCACGACGAACGCGCTTACAGTTTCCGCGACGCTCACTCCGCGCGCAAACGCGGAGGCTTATGGTGTGAACGTGCTGGGGCTTCTCGGCGTCGGCGTATCGAAGGCGGACGCGGTCACTTCCCCCACGGTGAACGCCTACATCGGCGGCGCGAACAGCACGATCTCGGCGGGCAGTCTCGCCGTGAGCGCGACGCAGGCTTTGCCGGCGGCTGGCGCATCCGCACGCGCAGATGCGACCGGCGCAACGGGTTCCTTTTTAATCGGCATCGCTGCGACGGAGACGCACGCACGCGGAGGCACGAGTGGCCAACAATCGCAGATGCACAGCTACGTGGTGGACGGCACGACGCTGAATATCACTGGCGCTACGACGGTGAGCGCGGCGCACAATACGCGGGAGTTTGCGAGTGCGAACAACTTCGCTGTGAGCCTCGGCGCAGCACTAGGCGCGGGCGTCGCTCATGCGACTTCGGACACGGTCACGGAGGCTTATCTCGGCGATAATGTGCAGCTCACGGGTGGTAGTCTCGCGGTGAGTGCGACGGGCACGGATAAAAATCTGGCCAACGTAACCTCGGGCAGCGGTGGCGTAGTTTCTGGCGCAGGCGCGGAGATGCGGACGACGACAAAGAGCGTCACACGCGCACAGATTAAGAACGGCTCGGCGGGCAAGAGCATCAATGTGAATGGCGATGCGGCGGCGGGCACGCTCACAGTCTCGGCGGAGCACACGTCGGATTTCAATTCGCAGGAACTCGCCGTTTCCATCGGTGTGCTCGGCGGCTCCGGTGCGGATGCGCGCAATGTCGTGGACGCAACGGTCGAAGCAAAAGTCGGCAACAACGCGACCATCGTGGCGAAGGACGTGGACATCTCGGCGATCAACCACATCACGAAGGCGCAACTTTCCGCGCCGAATATCAAAGGCATCACGGGCGGTGTGGTGAGTGCGGCGGGGGCTTTCACTCAGACCGATCTCACGCTCGCGACGTTGGTGGATATTGGCAGCGGCACGAGCATCACCACGAGCAAGCTCATCGGCACACCTGCCGAGGCTGGCGACCTCACGTTGCGCGCGCTGAACGACTACAACGTCTATGATAAGGTGACGCTCGAAACGGGCGGCGCGCTGGCTGGTGCTGGCGTGACGAGCAATATCTACGCGACGAATGTGAGCGCCAAAGTGCAAGTGGGCGCAAACACTTCGCTGACATCGGCGGGGATGCTGAATCTCTCGGCGCGCGGCCAAGGCAGCCTTGTGGCGGAAATCGCGGTGAATACCTACGGCCTCGGCACCGTCGGCGTGGGCGATACGACCGTGCGCCTTACACCGACAAATCTCATCAGCATCGCGCCGGGCACGGGGACCCTCCATGCCGATGGGGATTTGAATTTCACTGCTGGTGTCGGGCCTGATCTTGTGCGCGATCTTTATACGATCACCGCGCGCACGGATAGCCTCGCGGGTAGCGCCATCCCGATCACGAGTCTGGATGCGACGGCGGAGTTGTATCAGACGAATAAAGTCACGACCGGCGCGGGCACGACCATCGAGACAGGCGGCGACGCCAGGCTTTATGCGGAGCGGAACGGCTTCGCATTTATGACCGCGAAGGCGAAAGCGGTGAGCTGGGCGACCAAGTTGGTGGACGCGATCAATGGCAGCACGGCGCTTTACAACGGCACGATCAACCTCGCTGCGTATGGCACGGTGCAGCTCGACGGCATTGTGCGGACGGGCATCAAGCGGCACCAAGCCCTCACGCTCGATACATGGAATCGCGCGGCTGGCACGGTGAGTGCGAGTTTGCAGACAGACGGCATCGTTTTCAAAACCGGGCCGAAGCCACTGCAGTCCGGCTTGCTGCTGGAGCTGAATAACGCACGCGCGCAGCTCGGCAGCTACAAAGGGACGAATCCAACGCTGGAGGCTTTTTACAGTTCTGAAATTACTCGCCTGACAGGTGAGCTGTCTGCGCTCGGCCTGCTCTCGGCGGAAGGGGTGCCGATCTCGATGGATGTGATGACGGTGACGCTGAATGACATCCGCGCGCAGGCGGGGATGATTGATGTGCGCGGCGATGTGCTGCAAGGCATCGGCTCGCTCAGTGCGCCGCGCGATGCGTCGGTGACGATCCTGAATAAGACGCCCGCTTTCCTTGAAACCGGAAAAGTCACGATCCCGGAAAATACGGGCCGCGTTTTCTTGAATGGAAACGTGGTGGGCTCGGTCGCGGAGATCGTGACGAGCAATACGAACCCCGATTCGGACGTGGTGCCGAGCACGACGACGTTTAGCGCCGTCACGGCAACGGGGAACTCCAGTCTGCCGACAATCAGCATCACGAATACCTTCGACCCGCGCAGCTACACCGACCCGGCAAACCCCACGGATACTTACGCAGCGCCGAACATCACGATCCTCGGGCAGATTGATAATCTGCGTGGGAATGTGAACATCAGCATCCTGAACGGCCTCGGAAATCTCATCTTCCGTGGCGGCGTGCGGGCGCTGAATTTCAGCGCAGTGACGAATGGGACGTTCTTTGCCGATGGCATCACCGAGCAGGATGTGAATGGCGCGGCGTATGGAAAATGGGACCCCGTAACGGGTGTCACGCAGGTCACGAAACCTGTCGGGCCGGACGGCGCTTACGGCACTGGCGATGAAGCTCCAGCCACGCTGCTCGCTACGATCTCCAGCGTGGTGAACAACACGCTGGGTGCGCCGACGATCTACGGCGACCGCATCCACATCCGTGCAAGCTACATCAACGTGAATGGCGTGATGCAGAGCGGAAAATCCGACTACACGCTGACCATCGGCGCGAGCACGGCGACGGAAATTCAGAACTATAAAGACGCGCACGCGACGGGGCTCGTGCGTCTGAATACGGTCTCTAACGCGGACTTTGTCGTCCGTTTCGACATGGCCACGGGCTGCATCCAAGTGGAAGAGCTGAAGGTGAGCGGAGGCTACATCGAGCTGGATGGTCACATCGTGAATACGGGCAAGGGCGACATCCGTCTGCTCGGTGGCTACGCAAAAATCAACATAGACAACCAGACGGGCTACGACCTTGTGCTGAAGCGGCTCGACGCCTCGCAGGCGGGCACGGGCAAGCTCATCGTCACGGACAAATCGAAGGGCGCCGCCTACACCACGATCTACGAAAAATCGGCGGACAAAGTGACCATCACGACCGACAGCGGCTCGGGCCCGAGCTACTCGGTGGGTAGTGCCAGCTCGACTTATACGCCGACTTCCGGCCAGCGGTATGCGTGGACGGTGGGGCAGCAGAAATACGTGCGCAAATACAAGACCTACGCCACGAGCACGTGGCTGGATATTGATGCGCTTGCTGCCGACCCAGCGAGCATTGTCTGGGATCGCATCGAAAACATCGGCCAGCCGGTGCTGAAAGACGCGGGGCCTTACTACTACGCGGATGCGCCGAAGGCGGCGAAGGACTATACGTTTGCCTACCAGAACGTGAACATTACGGCCCCCTTCACCTACGAGATCAACAAGCACGTGGACAGCACGTGGTATGGAAAGAAGACGTATTATTCCACGCTCGTGCAGGAGACGAAAGAGGAGGATCTCTTCACGCACAGCATCAAGGCGGATCGTCCGTTCTCGATCAATTTCATCGGCTACAACGAGGGCGAGGTGTCGGTGAACTCGAATGGTTTCATCCTGCTGGATGGACCAATTTCCAACCCGAGCGGGACGACGACGCTGACTTCGAGCAAGGGCATTGAGACGCGCAATTCGCTCGGCGTAGTCGGCGGGCGAGTCATCAATCTCACGGCGCAGGCGGGCACAAATCTCATCACGCGGACGAGCAGCACGCCAGCGACTGTGGGCATTGGCATCACCAATACGGCGGGACTGAATACCGATCTGTCGGACAAAGACCCGGCGCAATTTAGCAGCGCAAGTGCGGCTGGGCGGATCATCGCCGGACAGGCCGTGCAGCTTGCGGATAATTACGCGGGCGGCGGAGTGGGCGGCGGCGTTTATCGCTACCTTGGGAATCCCGTGGCGGCGATGGCGTTTGGCACGCAGAACTACGGCGACACGGCGAAGTGGCTGAAGCTGGAGCATTACTCGGCGCTCACGGCTACATCGGCGGCGGGCAATGTGCTCATCAATGAAACCATCGGCTCACTGCGCATCGGCTCGGTGCAAGCAGGGCCGGGGAATGATGTGACGCTCAATGCAAACGGCGGCATCGTCGTGGCGCAGACGGGGGCCAGCACTTTTGCGGCGGGCCGCATCGGCGACAGCACGCGGCAGGGCGGCGGCATCACGCTGAACGCAAACGGCGGTGGCATCGGGGACAGCGCGCACGCGCTCACGATCTACTCGGGCGTGTATCTGCGCGACATGGTCTCGGCCAAGGCGCTGAACAGCATCTATCTCGAAGAAGGTATCTTTTCCGCCGCGCAAAAAATCGCGCGCCCCGGCTCGGGCGATCTGCGGCTACGGCAAGCCGAGTCGCTCTCTGGCAGCGGCATCGTCTCGATCAAAGTGAACGACGGCGCGTTGATTGACGCGAATGATTTGCAAGAGCGCGACGTGCGCACGGATACTGAGCTGCGCGGCGGGCTGTGGGCGGATCTCAGCCTCACCGCTGGCACCGGCGCGCAGGCGAAACAAGACACGACCGTGACTGCTTACAAGGCGCACAAGGAGGCCGAGTATCGCGTCTATTGGAACTACCGGAATAAGCAGCCGACGCCTGCGGTGTATGATGCGAGCTTCCGCGTGGAACTGACCGCGAACGAGGACACCTACTATCGCGGCACGCTCGGCTACGACACGGCGGCGATCACGACTTTGGTGAATAAGCGCACCGCCGAATACCAAGAGCTGCACACGCGCTACGGCAGCTACGGCAACGCTTACAACGCCGCATTTAGCTACACGCTCACGACGGCGGAGGATCAGCAGTTGCGCGGTAGCATCAAGATTTGGACCGAGGAAGAGCTGCTCTATTCTTTCAGCGCGGGCTTGCTGAAACCGTCCGCCGATACGCAGACGGTCGTGGAAGATCCGAACGTGAAAGGCAACAACGTGACCATCGTTGCGACGAAAGGCGTGGGCGTCACCACGGGCGAGGTCGTCATTGATTTCGCGACGCGGCCTTCGCCCGTCCACCTCACGAGCGATGAGCGCGTGGCCTTCGCGGCGGCGGATCGTTCGGACGTGCATTACTTTAGCGGAGCGACTGAGGTGGCCGATCCGCTCGCCGCGGGCGTGACGATCACGCGCATCGTGCTCGATCTGCGCGACGATGTGAATGTGGCCGCACTCGGCACGTTGAACGTCACCGCTGGCACGAACATCTACCTCGGCAGCGAGCTGTCATTCAAAGTGAACCAAATCAGCGCAGGCACGCAGGTGCGGCTGAAAGCGCGGGACGGCATCTTTAATAATGCGGCGGCAAACGTCGCGAACGTGGTCGCGGGTGACACCATCCTTGAAGCCGGGCGCAACGCCATCGGCACGGTGACGACGCCATTCCTCACAAACCTCGGTGCTACCGCGACGCTCACTGCGCGTGCGCAGGACGGCATCTTCATTACCGAAACAGCGGGCAACATGAACCTCGAAGGCGCGTCCTCGGATCGCGCTGGGGTGCATCTTGTCGCGCAAGGCTCCATCGTGGATGCGTTGAATTCCAACTCCGCGAAGATCGCGGGCAATCGCATCGAACTCACAGCGGGCGGCACCATCGGCGAGGCGGGCGATTATCTCGAAACCGACATGACGCCCACTGGCACGCTGAACGCGAGCGCGCAGGGCAGCATCTGGCTCCACGAGACGGCGGAGGATTTCAATGTAGATCACATCGTCTCGGTCACGGGCGACGTGGATCTTTTCGGCGCGCTGAATATCCTCGATGCCTCGCTCACGGATACCGGCCCCGGCAAGCCAGCGGCGGATGTCGTCGGCACGAATATCAAGCTCACCGCTGGCTCGCTCGGCTCCATCGGCATCTCGGGCAACGACCTCGACATCCAGACGCGCACAGGCGGCGTGTTGAAATCCACGAGCGGACAAGGTGCGAATCTCATCCAGCCCACGGGCGATTTATATCTCGATCAAATCAGCACTGGCGTGGACTACACGGCCTTCATCGGCGCGTTCCTCGGCAGCATCTATAATGGCCGGGTGAGTGGTGCGAACGTGCTCTCGGGCAAGACGGATTTATTCGCCCGCGACAATATCGGCACTTCCACGAAGAGCCTAAATACGACGGTGGGCGTGCTGCACGGCGAGTCCACGCTCGGCAGCTCCTACATCACGAACGCAGGCGTGCTTGCGGTGAATAGCGTCACTCCCGGCGGCACGAGCGGCTTCTATTCCGGCGGCTCCGCCTACATTAGCGCGAGCAGCCCGGTGACGGTTGCGCTGAACATCACTTCGCTCAACGGCGAGATCGTGATCGTCGCGCATGACGACGCGAATGACGGCACCAATCCCGCAACGGACGACGTGCCCGATCATCTCATCGTGAAGTCTGGCGTGAAAATCTGGAGCAAAGCTTCGTATGTGAAATTGCTCGCTGGCGACAATCTCACCATCGAATCCGGCGCGACCGTGCAGGCCGCGACGTATGTGCTCTTGCAGGCGGATTCACAGGCCGATCTCGCGGGGAATGATCCCGCTCTCGGCACGCCAAACGCCGACCCCGGCGTGGGTGGGCAGGCCAATGTGCTCGGCACCGTGATCGCTGGAACGCGCGTGGACATCGTGGGCGAGTCGGACGGCGACACCTTCAATCTCCCCGGCACGATCAGCGCGCCAATCATCAGCGTGGATGGCCGCGCTGGGCTCGACATGATCACGCTGAACGGCGTCTTCACTGCGCCGCAGATCACTGTGCTCGGCGGCTCTGGGGACGACGTGATGACTCTCAGCGGCACTCTCAACGCCACGACGATCAATGTGGATGCTGGCACAAATAACGACGCGATCACTCTCAGCGGAACGCTGAGTGCCACGACGATCAGCGTGGATGCTGGCGCTAATGATGACGCTGTTACGATCAACGGCACACTCAACGCGACGACCGTATTTGTTTATGCTGGAACGGGAGATGACTCGGTCACGTTGAGCGGCCATTTGAACTCCACGAACGTCCGCGTCTTTGGCGGCGACGGCAAAGACAGCGTGACGCTGACCGGCAGCTTCGCGAGCGCATCGGTGCAAGTTTCCGGCGAAGCGGGCGACGACACGATCACCCTGCGACCAGTCGCTTTGACCGGCCACGTCGAGGTCTTCGGCGGAGCTGGGCTCGATACCATCACGGTGGATAAATTGGTCACACTTACGACGGCTCGCGACCGAGGCACGGGCACAGCGCAGCGCGATACGGTGGATCTCGATGGGCAGGGCGGCACAGATGACATCGTCATCAATCTCACAGGCACGACCGACTACCGCATCAACGTCCACGACACGGGCGCAGCGAACGACGGCAGCGACACGCTTACGCTCAATGGCACGGCGGGCGCGGATCAGTTTCTCATCCGCAGCAATTTCGTCGCGCTACTGCACGGGCCGACTGCGCCGGACTACGAGCGCATCAATTACGACGACTCGATCAATGGGCGTCTCGTGGTGCGTGGGCTTGCGGGCGATGACCGTTTTGCCAGCGACGATAATAGTGCCATCACCACACTCGATGGCGGCGAAGGCGCGGACACTTTCCAAGTCGGCCAGCTTTTCGGAAGTGATCGGCAGCCTGCCAATGTCGCGCCTGGCGACGAGATAGACACGGTGCTCACCACGCACGGCTACCTCAGCCCCGGTGCGACCTTGCCCATGCTGATTTACGGCGGCACGGGGAACGATGTTTTTAACGTCTACAGCAACAAGGGCGAGGTGCGCCTTGAAGGTCAGGCGGGCAATGATGAGTTTGTGATCCGCGCCTTCCTGCTCGCCAGCGGCACGCAAGGGAACGCGGTCGTGAACGGCGGCGATGGCGACGACTCGATCCAATACAACATCAACGCACCGGCGGATATTGATGGCGGCGCGGGCTTTGACAAAGTGGCTGTGCTCGGCACCGAGGGGAACGATGCGTTCGTCATCACGGACAAGGGCGTCTTTGGCGCGGGCTTGCAGGTGAAACTCAGCAACACCGAGGAGCTGCTGGAGGTGGACGGGCTGGAGGGTAATGACACGTTCTTCGTGCTCAGCACGCCAGCCACGACCGTCACGCGGATCATTGGCGGGCTGGGCAGCGATACGTTTAATATCGGCGGCGATGTGACGAAGAGCGTCGTGAGCCAAGACGTAGAGGGCCGCAGCGGGCTCATCAATCATACGACGACATCCGGCGACGCGGGCTACAACGGACTTTTTGGCAGCGGCATCGCGCTGAATGTGGCGGATGCTACGCAAGGCAAAGTCGTGCTCACACAAAGCAGCGGCTTCACCCGCGTGTATGAGCAGGCGGGCAGCGCGAACGATACCTACACCGCCGCGCTCGCTGCGCAGCCGAGTGCGCCCGTGTATCTCACGATCTCCGCGAGTGCGCCGGGCTCGGAAGCGCCGGGCGCTGAGACGATCCTCGTCTCCACGGACAATGTGAATTTCACCCACGCGCTCGTGCTCACTTTTAATGGCACGAATTGGAACACGCCGCAGACGATCTATGTGAAAGCTGCGAGCGACAGCGTGGCAGAGGGTGAGACGAAGGCGACGATCAGCCACAGCACGATCAGCGCGGATGCGAACTTCCACCACGCCATCGTGCAAAATGTGTCCGTGCAAGTGCTGGACGACGACCAAGCTGGTTTGATTATTGATGAGACGGAAGGCAGCACGCTCGTGCTCGAAGGCAACGCGACCACGCGGGTCACGGACAGCTACAATGTGAGCCTCACGCGCCAGCCTGCACCGGGCACGAGCGTCACGGTTGCGCTCGCGCAAAATGGCCAGCTCGTGCTCGTGGACGGCCTCGGCGCGGCGCTGAATTCGCTCACATTTGACTCCACGAATTGGAACGTGCCGCGCACCGTCTTTGTCCGCGCGTTCGACGACGCGACACCGGAAAATCGTCTCGTCTCGCACGTCCACCACATCATCACCTCGAACGATGCGGCCTTTGCCAGTGCGGCGGAGAGCGTGCTCGATGTCACGGTGGTGGATAACGAATCGCCTGATTTGTTTGTCGTGCAGAGCGACGGCAGCACGCGCGTCGTGAAGAACGGCCCCGGCGACAGCTACACGATTCGACTCGTGAAAGCGCCGACGGCTCCCGTGACGGTTTCGCTGCTCGGCGATGGCCAGACCATCGCATCCAGCGCGGATGCGCGCTTCAATGCGGGTGCGGTTTCTGTCACGTTTGATGCGACGAATTGGTTCCTACCGGTGACGATCAATCTCGCGGCGGATTTGAATTTCGTCCCAGTTCCCGGCACTCAGTTTAATAAAGCCTTCCCGAGTCAGGATCACGATCTCGTGAAAATCCAAGGCCCGCTCATCGTCGAGGGCGGCACGGGTGGCACGAGCCGTGCACTCGTTATCGCCATCAAGCTCCCGAGCGAAAACGACGCGCCGCTATTGAATGTGGATGCCGTGGTGGATGAATCGTTGCAGCGCGACACGCTCAATGTTTTCAACGACGGCAGCACGGCAAACGACATCGGCACACTCACGAGCACGCACCTCAGCGGCCTCGGCATGGGTGGCGATACGACGGTGAATCAAGGCACAGACACGGTGCCCGATTTCGTCACCTACGCGGGTGGCCTGACCTACAGCGGCTTTGAAGTGCTGAAGGTCTTGCTCGGCAGCGGTAACGATCAGCTCACGATCACAAGCACGCTCACGACCAACTCTGTTTTTGGCGGCATCACGGCAGTCCACGGCGGCGGTGGTGATGACACGATCACGGTCACTGGCGGCGGCGGCGCGAGTTCGCCGCTCGTGATCTACGGCGACACTTCGCAGGACGGCAGTGACTACGCAGCGAGCACGCCGATCTCCACGCTCGGTCGTCGCTTTATCAACCCCGGCAACGATACGATCAACGCCAGCGCAGCGGCGCTCGCGGTGACGATTTTCGGCGGGCCAGGTAATGACACGATTCGCGGTGGAAACGCCGCCGATCAGCTCGCAGGCGGCTCCGGCAATGATACGATCTACGGCAACGGCGGCGGCGATCACATCTACGGCGACTCCGGCTTTAATGGTGATCTGCTCACGCGCACGCTCACCGTCGTGGTGAGTAATGCGTCTGCCGCGCAGGATGCGGACCCGCTTTCTATCGGCGACGACACGCTCGATGGTGGCACTGGCGACGACATCCTCCTCGGCGATCACGGCGTCATTTCGCAGAGCGCGGGCACGCTGCGGCTCTTTAATAATGGCAACGTCACGCGCGTCGAAACGGTGCGGACGGCGGACGGCGGCAACGACACGATCGCGGCTGGTAGTGGAGTGAATACGACATTCGGCGGAGCTGGAAATGACGGCATCACAGCGGGCGCGGATAACAATGTGGTCTTCGGCGACAACGGATTTGTGAGTTTCTCGACGACTGGCATATTTACCCGCATGGAGACGCTCGCGGCGGCAGTCGGCGGCAACGATACGATCACGGTGGGCGATGGTGTGAACTACGTCCTCGGTGGTAGCGGCGGCGATACAATCACTACGGGCGCGCTGAATGATGTGGTCATTGGCGACAACGGTTTCGTGGACTTCACAGCGGCTGGCATTCGCACGCTGGTTTCCACGCTGGCTGCTGGGTTTGGCGGCGACGATGTGATCAGGGCAGGGGAGGGGATGAATGTCATCCTGGCTGGCTCTGGCGCGGACTCGGTGACGACTGGCGCAAGTGCGGATGTGATTCTGGGCGACAACGGCTATGCGGACTTCGTGGGGAATGACGGCGATCCTGCAACGCTCGATATTTTGCGCAGCACGGATGTGACGCTCGGCGGCAACGACACCATCCACGGCGGCGCGGGTGACAACCTCATCTTTGGCGGCACGGGCGGCGACGCGATTTATACGGAAGGCGGCATAGACATATTGCTCGGCGACCACGGGCTCTTCGACTCCACGCGCGCTGCGAATCAACGCTTCCTCTCGATCTCCACAGGTGCGGCAGATGGCGGCGGCAATGATCTCATCAGCGGCGGCGCTGGCGACGACTTCCTCATGGGCCAGCAGGGCGACGACACGATCTTTGGCGGCGACGGCCAAGACGACATCCTCGGCGGGCATAACGTGACTTTTGGCAGCGACGGCAACGACACGATCTCCGGTGGCAACGGCGAAGACGTGATTCTCGGCGACAACGGCCTTATTCTCCGCCACGTCCTCGCGGGCGGCGGCTGGGAGCAATACCCCGCGCCACGCGCCAGCGTGATTCGCACGATCACGCGCTTCGATGATATTGATCGCGTCTCTGGCGACGACACGATCTTCGGCGATGCGGGCGATGACATTCTCTTCGGCCAGCGCGGCAGCGACACGATCTCGGGCGGCACGGGCGACGATGAAATCATCGGACACCTCGGCAACGACACGCTCTCAGGCGATGCGGGGCGCGACATCCTGCTCGGCGATGTCGGCACGATTGTCCGCACTTTTAATAGCGATGGCAGCATCCGCCTGAATAGCGACGGCTCGTGGCACAAAGACATCCTGCTCGAAGAAGTCGGCACGGTGATCGGCTCGCTGAATACAGACCGCACGCCACTCAGCGAAACGGGCGCAGCGCTTGCCGGGCAGATGATGCAGGCGGATTTGATCCTCACGGTCGGCGCGTTCAATGCCGACGGCAGCAAGCATCTCCAGCCGGACAATCGCGCTTGGAATACGAGCCTCGTCTTCGTGGATCTCGTCGCGGCGAATAACGACTCGCTCGACGGTGGCGGCGACGATGACGTGCTCATCGGCCAGCGCGGCGACGACCATCTCGTTGGCGGCGATGGCAATGACTTGCTCATCGGTGATTCGGCGACGAATACGCTGCCCTTCGAGACGGACGTGCCGAACATCCTACGCACCGTGCGGCTGCTCGATGTGGCTGGCGGGGCGACTGTCGGTTTCACGCTCCCAGCGGATGGCACCGTGATTGCGCCAATGGCGACGCTTTATCCGCAGGAGCTGGGCTTCAGCACGCCGGACTACCAGCCTGCCACGCGCGCAGTGCCGACTTTGCAGGGGCTCATCTCGGCAAATATCCCGCAGACGAATGGCACGACGCTCACGCCATATTTCGCCTTTGTGCCGGATGTCGTGCATCATGCGGATGCACTGTCGGGCAATGATACGCTGGCGGGCGACGCAGGGAACGACACGATCTTCGCGGACGACGCGCATTTCTTCTCGCCCATCGTCAGCGGCCTCACGGCGGTGGACGCGGCCATGCAGCAAGCCACGCGCGACCTCTCCGGCGGAGTGCGCGGGCTGCATTACCTCGGCCTCGACTTTGACCAATACGACAGCACGCACGGTGGCGGCACTGGCTCGCACGATGTGCGGGTGGGGAATGACAGTATCACCGGCGGTAGCGGCGACAATGTGATCATCGGCGACGAAGGTCAGATGCTCGTGCCGACGATCATCGGACTCCATGTGCCAGCGGCGCAGTTCAAGGCGGAGGCGCTCGATTTCTACAATAAGCTCCGCGACATCCAGACGGTCGCTTCGGATTTGGAATCCGTGACCTTCGAAGCGCACGCGCAGCTCCTGAATACGATGGTCGCCGAGGCCATCGTCGCGAATCCGCAGCGCGTCCGCCCAGCCGTGCCGCTCGCAAATCTCCAGCTCCACACGCTCATCATTGGCAACGACACGATGGACGGCGGGGACGGCTCCGACTTCCTCATCGGTGATCGCGGCTCGATGCTCGCGCCTTTCCTCGGGGGCACCGATCTCAGTCTCGGTGGCAAGGACATCAGCAAAATCAGCGGCATCACCCTGCGCGAGACACAGCGCGCACTCCAAGTCCTCCAGCGCGCGCGCGATATGGAGCTGGGCGATCACCTCAAGTTTGACCAGCAGCGTGCCGACGCGGGTGGATTAAAAACACGCTTCCCGAAACTCGAAGACCTCGCGCTCATCCGGCCCGACTACGAGTATGCCATCGTGGCTGCAAACGACACGCTGCTCGGCGGGCTCGGTAACGACATCCTCGTCGGCGACACAGGCCTCTCCTACGCGCCAGTGATTGCAAACACTGCGCAAAATCTCGCTGCTCGCCCCGAGGCATTGCAGGCGCAGCTTGATGCACTCACGAACTCCGTGGGCAGCTACTTCTTCGATCCATTCGCCACTGCCCCCATTGGCGCGAAGAGCGTCTTCGATAAAAACGTGCGCTCCGGCGTGCAGGGCCGTGGTGGTGCCGCGCGCAGCAGCAGCCTCATCGCGCACAACGACTCGCTCGACGGTGGCGACGGCAAGGACACGCTCTCAGGCGATAACGCCGCGTTTGCCGCGCCATTCCGCGCAGCGATTGCCGCGACGCGAGTCGGCGTGCGCACGAGCCGTTTCGATGTGAAAGGGCTCATCAAAGACTTTGGCCACGCACTCCCCGGTGTGGCGCTGAATAAGTCGCTCGTCGTGGCGAACAGTAACTTTGCCACAAAGCTCAAAGGTTCCACCGGCACGCAAGGCGTGGATGCGCTCGTCGGTGGCCTCGGCGACGACGTGCTATTTGGCACCAAGGCAGACGTGCTCACCGACACCGCGGGCGTCAATTTCCTCGAAACCGACGCGAAGCAGCGCCACGACAATCGCTTCAAAGTCGGCGGCGATCTCCAGCTCGCGCCTGCCATTAAAAAATTCCTCGCGAGCCTCGCCGCCGATCCGAATGGCCTTAGCGCCAGCGATGGAAAATACGGCAGCGTCTCCCGCTAAAATCTCAACACACTCAACAGCCCAAACACACTCACATCTATGACCACACACACACGTCAGTCTGTCGAAATTCTCGAATCGCGCATCGCACCCGCCGCGATCACCGCGCCCGGCACCTTCACTTACACCGATAGCGATGGCGACGTGGTGAAAGTAAAAATCGAGGGACTCTTCACGTCGGCGAGCTTCTTGGATTCATCGGCTGCGGACGTCAATGTGAGCGGCGGCGACATCGCCTCCATCGTCGTCACGGGGGCGGGTAAAGATTTCGCTATCACCTTTGCGGATACGAATTCCGGCGTCGGCGGCGACATCATCCAACTCGGTAAAATCGGCGGCGCAGGCGGCGCACGCCTGCCAAAAATCGCGGGCATTTTCACCGTGCCCGCTGCGGACGGTGATACGCGCTACGACCTCGCGGGTTATTACGGCACGACCTTCGCGCTCGGCGGCGGGCTGAGGATTTTCGGCCAGCTCACCGGCGCGACGCTCGACGGTGCTGGTCTCGACATCAACGCCGTGCCGATCGACACCAGTATCTATTTTTCAAAAGGAATCGCGCTCGCCGCGACTGCATCCGTGACGGACGCGGTGGCTGGCAGCATCCACATCCAAGGCACGCTCGACGGCTCGCTCACGGTCGGTTCCGTCCTGGGGCAACTGCAAGTCGAGGACGTGACGGGCACGCTTCAAGTGCATAAGAATGTCGCAGGCCGCATCGTCGTCGGCGATGTCACGAGCCTCATCGAGATTCAGGGTTCGCTTACGCCTACGGGTCGCATCAGCACTTTGGAAAATCTGAATCTCAAAGTGGTCACCGACCTCAGCGGCTCACTGCAAGTCGTCGGCGATCTCTCACTGAATGTGGGGCGCGACATCACCACCGCCGAAGTGCTGGTGGGGCACAATCTCATCCTCGATGCGGGCGGCAGTATTAAAAATTCGCGCATCATCGCGGAGGAACAATTTCACTCCACGACGGGCGTGCGCTTCGACGTGCTCGGCTCGGCGATCACCGGTGGCAAAGGCTTGCAGCTCGACATCGGGCGGGCCGTCGCCTCCTCGCGCCTCTCCAGCGGCGTGGACGATATGGATGTCGCTATTGGCGGCAAAGTGCTGAACACCCAGATCGTCGGCGGCGACGACATGGCACTCACCATCGGCGGTAGCGTGACCAATTCCCGCATCCTTCCCGATGGTCAACTCGACATTGCCATCACCGGCTCAGTGAGCCGCAGCACCATCGGTTCGGCGTCCTCCGCGCTCACCGTGAGCGTGGGCGGCAAGCTCGCGAGCAGCCGTCTGCTCTCCGGCGGCGATGCGAGCGTTACCGCGACGGGTGCGGTGTCCGATGTGGATTTATTTGCCGGAGCCAACGTGATTTTAGATGCGAAGAGCGATGTCATTCGATCCAAGTTTGCGATGGGTTCCGACCTCACCGCGACCGTCGGCGGCAACTTGGTCTCCAGCCAATTTCTGCCCGCCAATGCGCTCTTCGCGACCATCGCGAAGAACGTAAAGGGCAGCACGCTCGCGAGCCTTGATAATAGCACGGAGATCACCGTCGGAGGCACCATCAGCGCCAGCGGCGTGCAGTCTGGCGATTCGATCACCGTGGAGGCTAACGCTGTCGCCGCCACCACGCAGTTCCGTGCGGCGGCGAATTTTGACATCAATGCGAAAATGAAAATGGCGGGTTACGCCATCGCAGGTGGCAACGTGACGATCACCACGCTTGGTGCTTTTACCGGCACCGTCAGCGCGGGACAGGGGCTTACACTCACGGCGGATTCGGTGAAAATCGCGGGCGGCATTGTGGGCGTCGCGCCCGCTGTAGTCGTCGCACCGACTGTAGGCGTCACGCCCGTTGCGGGTGCAGGCTTGGATGTTGGCGCGTTTGGCGGTTTTCGTGGACTGCGCGTCGGCGGCGATGTGAGCATAGATGTCGCGAAGGATTTCGCCGCGCCTTTCGTGCTCGTCGGTGGCAATGCACCGAAGCTGCACGTCGGCGGGAAATTTGCGGGCACTCTGCGCGTCGCAGGCAATCTGACCACGGGCGCGACTACCGGCACTACCACCGTCATCGGCGGAGCAGTGGCCAAGTCTGCCTTTATCGAAATCGGCGGCGACATCGGCAGCTCCGACTCCTCTCCACAACTGATCTTCGGCGGAGCGTTTCTCGGTCGCCTCCAAGTCGGCGGCGCGTTGAAGACCGATCTACAATTCAACGCCGACGTCAATCGTCTCAGCTTCGACGGAGCAATCGGCACCGCAATCCTCGGCGATGAAATCGCCAATATCATAGTGAAAGGCACCCTGAAAACCTTCAGCAGCGCCAGCCTCTTCGAGCGCATAGACGCGCTCACAGGCCGCTTCGTAGATGGCTCCGGCACGATCACCGGCCTCCTCGATACAACCGTCGCCGCGATCAAAGTCACGCCCACGAGCGCCTGATTCCATCTCCGGTTTCTCTGCGGTTTAAAAAATTCTGAATAGAGCCACGCTCCATCCTTCGTGCCTTTGTGTCTTCGTGTGAGGAATCCGGTTGCGTCACACAACTCCGGCATTGCCAGAGCGCCTGCTGTGCGTTGAATCGCGGGCTTCATGCGGCTCCGCAATCACCTACTCGCTTTCGTCATCCTTCTCGGCTTCCTCGCGCTCGGCACGCTCTACGTGCGGTGGTGGGTGGTGCAGCGCCCTTTTGGCGTCATCCTCTTTGTCAGCGACGGCCTCGTCTCGCGGCATCTCACGGCGGCTCGGCTTTACGAAAATGGCGCGGATCATCGGCTCGCTGTGGAGCAGCTCTTCGCCTACTCCGCGCTCGTGCGCAATGACGCTGGGCAATTCGCCGTGCCGGATGCCGCCGCTGCTGCCAGCGCCCTCGCCACGGGGCAGCGCGTGCGCAATCACACGCTCGCGGTGGATGCCGCTGGCAAGCCGCTCGTCTCCCTGCTGGAGCTAGCGCGGAAAAGTGGGCGCGCCGTGGGGCTTATCACCACGGGCCGACTCACGGAGCCGACTGCCGCCGCTTTTTACGCCCACGAGCCGAGCGATAAAGACAGCCACCAGCTCGCCACGGCACTGCTCGCGGCGGGAAAATTCGGCGTGCTTTTTGGCGGCGGGACGGATGCTTTTGCGGGGTTGGCGTTGCCGAGTTGGGACATCGTCCACACCCGCGCCGAGCTGGAGAATGCGACCGCCTATCGCGACGGCACACTGCTCGGGCTCTTCGCGGATGGGCCGCTCGCTTTTAGCAAACAGCGGGAAGTCGGCTCGCCGCAGCCTGCACTCGCCGACCTTGTCCGCCGCGCCATCCAGTGCCTCCAGACGAATCGCAACGGCTACGTGCTGATCGTGGATGAAGCCCTCTCCTCGCAAGCTGCCGTGCTGAATGAAGGCGAGCACCTCCTGCGCGAGACGCTGGAGCTGGACCGCGCTATCGAGACTGCCGCGCGCTTTGCTGGCGTAAAATCCCTCATCGTCGCCGTCGGTCGTCACAGCGTTGGGGGCTTTGCGCTGAATGGCTTTCCGCTTCGCCAAGACAAAGGTCTCGGCCTCCTCGGCACCACGCCGGACGGGCACCCTTCCATCACATGGGCGAGCGGCCCCCACGGCTTGCAATCGCCCGAGCCCTCCACTTTCCAGACCACCGCAGCGCAGAATAATGCCGAGGATGTCCTTGGTCTCGCGCGGGGGATCGGTGCGGAGAAAATGCACGGCTTCCTCCACCAGACGGACATCTTCCAGATTCTAAAGGACGCGCTTTAGTCGCGTCATGCGCGCTAGCACGGGCAGTAGGAAGAGGCACGCGGCGACGGCTGAGAGGATGCCGAGATCCATCACAAGGCCGAAGTTTTGCAGCGCGGGCTGGCTCGTGAGCATCGGGGCACCGAAGCCGATGCAGGAGGCCAGGCCTGTCAGCAAAATTGGCGCGCCGATATGTGCGTAGAGCTTGTGGAAGTCCCCACCGTCGTGCTCCAGCGCCATGAGCACGTGCAGGCTGTAATCCACGACGAGCCCGATCAGCAAAGGGACACAGAGCAGCGTGAGTGCATTGAACTGCGTGCCAGTGATCGTGAGCAGCGCGGCGAAAAGGAGTAGCGATAGCGCGAGCGCGGCGAAGTTTAGCAACACCATCCGCAGGCTCCGCTGGGCCAGCGCGCAGAGCAGCACGATGGCGGCGAGCGCCCAGCCGCCGAGCGTGCGGAGATCGTGCGCGGAGGTCGCGTTTAGCTCCGTCTTTAGCGCGACCCAGCTCACGGGCAAGATCTCTGCGCCCGATACGGCGAGGCCGGCGGCGGGTGTCGGCGCTTCCGCTACGCCGGGGATGCGGAGGATGGCGCTGCACCCGGTGGAGTCCTTGTGGGCGAGCTTGGAAAGAAGCGGCTCTACCGCGTGGAAGGCGCTGCTAGAGCCAGCCGCCGCGCCATCCAGCGCGGTGGCAAAGGCGAGTGTGCTGGCGTTCCATTCTTCGCCCAGGCTCGCATCGGCAAAGGCGGTGGCGAGGCGAGCGGCAGTCCCGGCTGGCCACGCTTTTGCATTGGCGGTTTGATTTCCAGGCGAGGGGAGAAAGGCGGTGAGCGGTGAGCGCGGAGCGGCGGGGAAACGCGCGGTGAATTCCTCCGCCGCCAGTTTCACGGCGTCCCAAGTCGGAGCGACGACGAGGTAGATCGCGTCTTGCGAGCTGGGATCATTTTTTGCCAGCACCATCTGCCCACGGAACGCCTCGCTGGAAGTCGGCTGCATCCGATTCAAATCCGACGCGTAATACGACGCCGGGTCGCGCAAGAGCCTCCAACCTACTGGCAGAGCCACGAGGACGGCGATGAGTAGCAAGACATGCCCCCACTTTTCCATGACGCGCGCCATCGCGCCGCTGGCAGATTGGATGAAGGCGAGCGGCTCCGGCGGGTGTGCGGCCCACGCGGCGGGCAGTAGCCAAGTGGCAAACCACGCGGAGGCGATGAGCCCCGCAGCCACCAGCATCGCGAGCTGGCGGAGGCCCGGGACGGAGGAAAAGGCGAGCACTAGAAATGCCGCCGCCGTCGTCGCCGCGCTAAACCAAATACCGTGCCGCAGCCGCACCCACACAGCGTGCTCGGCGTGGAAGGGCGACGCGAAGTGGTGATAGACGAGGATGCTGTAATCCATACTGATCCCCAGCAAAATGCAGCCGAAGCCCATGCTGATGACATTTAGCGAGCCAGCTCCGAGACGAGCCGCGATGAGGCCCACACCGAGCGCGAGAAATTGGCCCAGCAAAATCCAGCCGAGTGGCTTGAGCGCGCGATAGAACGCCCAGAAGGCGGCGCTCGCGAGGCTCACGGCGACGAGCACCATCAGGATCATATCGTGCCGCATCTGGGTGGAGATTTCGGCGGTGAAGGCGGGGCGTCCCGTGAGCAGAAGACGCTGTTCACCGGGAAGCTCGCGGGCCACGGCGGCGTGGATGGCGTTGCAGAAATCCGCGCAATCTTGGAAGGCGATGAGCGGGCGTGCGGCGGTGATCGTGAGGGCGGTCACGGGCTGCTCCATCCATGCAGATTGCGATGTCGTATTTCCCTCCGAGAGTGTGGCGAGCAGGCCGAGCGGGTCAAATTGCCGCATGGCCAGTTCCTCTGCATCCAGCGCGCCCGCGAGCACGCTGGGTAGCTCCGCGAGCCGCTGCTGCACAGCCTCCGCGCGAAGTGCGGCGGTCACTTTTGCAAACGGTGCGGGGGGCAAATTCCAAATAGCCCACGCGGCGAGCTGGGGGGCGGAGCGCAGCCATTCTTCGCCGGGGGCGGTTACGCTTTCCACACCGGGCAGGGCTGCGAGGGCGGGGCGCAATTTCCGAAATGCTTCTTCGCGCGCTGCTGCTGGCAGCGAGTCATCGGCCACGAGGATGACTTCGCGGTCGCTTGCAAACTGGCGTTGAAAACCATCCAGCCCGCGCACGCTGGCGAGCCCTTGAGGCAGTAGGGCGAGCAGCTCCGTTTCCAATCGGATGGTGGCCCCGGCCCACACGGCGGCGGCGACGAGGAGGGCCATGACTATGATGCGCGGCCACCAGTGGGGCGTTACGGCTGGCATGGCGGCGTCAGTATATGAAAGTGCATGGGTTCTTTTGTGCCAATCCGCGCGATGGGCGGCAAGCCTGCGGGGGAGGGCGGGAGGATACCGCCCCTCTCGGAAGGGGGTTATTTTTTGAGGGTGGCGAGGAGGGTTTGGGCGCAGGCTTGGGCGAAGGCGGGGTCGTTGATGGTGCAGTCTAGCTCGGTGAGGGGGATGTGGGGGGCGAGGTGTTTTTTAATCGCGCTGAAGAGGGCGGCGTCGGCCTCGGGGCTGTGGAAGGGTTGGCCGGGGGCGCTGATGATGCTGATGGCGCGCAGGGGGAGGAGGACGGTGACGGGGCCGCGGTAGGTGTTCACTTTTTCCGCGAGGATGCGGCCTAGCTCGGCGCACTCGGCGGGGGTGGTGCGCATGAGGGTGACTTGGGGGTTGTGGTGGTAGAAGAGGCGCCCGGCGAATTGCGCGGGGACGGTCTCGGGGGCACCGAAATTGACCATGTCGAGGCAGCCGGGGGTGACGATGGCGGGGGTGCTGGTGTGGGCGGCAGCATCGAGTCGCGTGGGGCCTGCGCCGAGGATGCCGCCGACGAATTCATCGGCCCATTCGGTGGTGGTGATGTCGAGGATGCCGGCGACCATGCCTGCTTCGATGAGGGACTCCATGGCGCGTCCGCCGGTGCCGGTGCTGTGGAAGACGAGGACTTCGAAGCCTTCTTTTTCGCACAGCGATTTCGCGCGCTGCACGCACTCGGTCGTATTGCCAAACATACTGGCGACGATGATGGGGAGGTCGTCGGCGGCGGGTGCGATGATGGTTTCGGCCATGCCGCAGATGGCACCGGCGGCGCGGGTGAGGATGGTGCGGGAGATGCGGTTGATGCCGACGACATCTACGATGGCGGGCATCATCACGATGTCTTTTACGCCGACGTATTGGGCGGTGTTGCCGCTGGCGAGGGTGCTGACCATGAGCTTTGGGAAGCCGAGTGGGAGCGCGCGCATCCCGGCGGTAGCGATGGCGGTGCCGCCGCCGCCGCCGAGGGAAAGAACGGCGTCAATTTTCCCCTCGGCGTGCAATTTCATGAGCACAACTGCCGCCGCTGCGGCCATGGCTGCGACACATTCGCCGCGATCGTGGCGGGCGGTGAGTGCGGGGAGATCGAGGTCGGCGATGCGGGCGACTTCTTCGCGCGAAACGTCGGGCGCGAGCCGTGGCGGTTGGTCGGTGCCGACATCTATGATGAGGGTGCGGTGTCCGCGCGAGCGGATGATGTCTGCGACGAATCCGTGTTCGTCGCCCTTTGTGTCCATGGTGCCAAGGAGTGCGATAGTAGCCATGCTGCTACCAAACGACACGCGCCCGCGTGGTGGCAAAGGTTTTCCGCGCTACGTGCATTTCAGCACGACGATGAGGGCGGTGACGCTGACCATACTCAGCAGCGTGCTCCAGAAAACTGCGCCGGTGGCGTAGTGGGTGTCGGCTTTGAATTCGTGGGCGATGAGGGCGGTATTTACGGCGGTGGGGAAGCTGGTGCTGAGGATCATGGTTTTAAAAATCTCGCCATCGAAGCGGAAGGCGACGGCCATGGCCCAGCCGACGAGTGGGCCGACGAGGAGGCGCAGACCGAGCGCCCAACCGAGGCGCGGGAGTGTGGCGCGGGCGTGCGTTTTAGAAAGCTGCACGCCGAGAGTGATGAGCGCGACGGCGACGAGGCCATCGTGGAAATACTTCACGGGCACCCACAGCCAGCGCATCGCGCCGGAGAGGTCGGGATTGATCTCGCCGAAGATGCCGCGCATGGCGAGTGCGGCGAGCACGGCCCACACGCTGGCCTGCCGCAGCATGGGCAGGAGCGCGCGCCAGCCGGGGGTTTTCGCGGAGGAGAGGAGGAAGACGCCGAGCGTGAAGTTGCCCACATTTTGCACGAGGATGACGAAGACTTGCAGCGCCTCGCTCGTGCCGGGAAATGCGAGGTGCATGAGCGGGATGCCATAGTTTGCGGAGTTGTAAAAGACGGTGGCGATTTGCAGGGAGCGCATCTCGGCGAGTGTGTAGCCGCGCCACGTTGCGACGAGTCCGGCGAGGAGGAAGAGCACGGCGACGACTGCGAGGGTGTAGCCCACGGCCATCCATGCGAGGCGACCGGCGACGTGCTTGGTGGTGAGTTCGTAGAAGATGAAGGCGGGGACGAAGAGGTTGAGGTTGAGTTTTACGACGGTGGGGAGGTCGAGGTTCCACTTCCGATCCAGCGCCCAGCCTGCGCCGAACATGATTAAAATCGGCAGCAGCACTTGTGTAAAAACTTCCCAGACGAGCATGGCCGGTAGTTTGAATCAGCAAGCTGGCGGAGAACCAAGGAAGGAGTGGAAATACTGCCAGCACGGGTCTTTTCTAGAAAACAAAGGGATTGCTCATCAGGTTTTAATTATGACTTTAAGCGTCTATAAAAGAGGACGCTGGTGACTCGGGCGCTGGGGGGGGGCGCGCTGGATGCGCGCTATCATGCGACGTATGATGAGGGGACTTTTACGCTCGTGCGTGTGAAATCACTTTGAATCCACACTCGGCGGTTGACGCGCGATGTGGAACCCCGCTACATCGCCCGCATGACTTCCAGTCCTACTTTTCTCACCGTCGGAATCTCAGCCATCGCCGCGCTCGCGCTCGGGGCGTGCAAGTCCACGTATTCCGATGTTTATAGCTTTAAGAAAAACAGCTTTGTCGCTCCTGCAAAACCTGCCGTCGTCGTGCCTCCCACGATAATCCCGGCGGATGTGCTGAATGGCTCCGCGCCTGTGCAGCAGCCGCTCGGCGGTATCCCCGGAGTGGATGCGGGTGGCATCCCCGGAGTGCCTGCTGCGCCCGCCGCAGAGGCGATCCCAGCGGCACCGCCAGCGGGAGCCGTCCCCGGCCTCTAAAGTCGCAAGTCGGCTAATCTAACGCGCTGTGCCGGGTCTTCCCGCTGTGGTAAAAGAAGCAAACGGCACGCAAGAACGGCCCGACTCGATCCAAGCAGAGGTGCTCGTCTATTCCGGCGAGAGCTGCATCGCGAAGTATTCCATCACCCACGGGGATTATGTCGTGGGGCGCGATATGGGTTGCCAGCTTTTGTTGGATGTGGATGGCGTCTCGCGGCACCACGCGAGGCTTACTTTCCAAGCCTACGAGCTGGTCATCGAGGATCTCGGTTCGGCAAATGGCGTCTTCATCGAGGGCGTGCAAGTGCAGCTCCCCACGCGCGTCCGCCCGGACCAGCAGGTGGAGATCGGGAGTGCGCGGCTTTTCATCCGGCTCAAAGCGGAGTCCAGCGAGATGCTCACCGCGACGCTGTGGGACCCCGATCTCGGCCTCGCGCCTGTCCGCGCCTTGCTGGAAGGGCGCAAGCACAAGGTGCTCGGCACCATCGGCGGCGGCGGCATGGGTGTGGTGCATCAGGCGCGCGACTTGCGCATCCGCCGCACAGTGGCGATGAAAGTCATCAAGACGGCGTCGCAATTTTCCCGTGAAAATGTGCTGCGTTTCGTGGAGGAAGCGCAAGTCACCGGCCAGCTCCAGCACCCGAATATCGTCCCCGTCTATGACCTCGCGCTGGATGAGCAGGGGGAGGTTTTTTACACGATGAAATACGTGAAGGGCATCACCCTCCACGAAGTCCTACGCGGCATCCGCAAAGGCGACGCCGAGATGCTCGCGAAATACCCCCTCGCGCAGCTCCTCACCGTTTATCAGAAAATCTGCGACGGCGTCGCTTTTGCACACTCCATGGGCGTCGTGCATCGCGACTTGAAACCGGATAACGTGATGGTCGGCGAATACGGCGAAGTGCTCGTGATGGATTGGGGCCTGGCCAAAAAGATCGCCCACGGCGGCGGCGAACAAGCCGAGCGCGAAGGCGAGACGCGAGCGCCAGAGCCCGAGCTGCGAGGCTTTGAGACGCTCAATGGCCTCATCGTCGGCACCCCGCCCTACATCGCCCCCGAGGCCGCGCGCGGCGACCTCGATCAGATGGATGCCCGCAGCGACATCTACGTCCTCGGCGCGATCCTCTACGCCATCCTCACCCTGCGCCCACCCTATCCCGGCAAGGATTTCGCCGAGCTGATCGAGCAGATCGTGAACGGCAACTTCCCGCACCCCAGCAGCTACAACCAGCTCGCCAAAAACAACCGCACCCCCAGCCCCGCCGCACCCACGCCAGACGGCAACGACTACGTCCTCGCGCACCTCCCCGGCAAACGCATCCCCGAGGGACTTGCCGCCGTCGTGCTCAAAGCGATGGGCTACCACCCCGACGACCGCTACCAGACCGTCGCCGACCTTCAGGCCGACGTCATCGCATGGCAGGGCGGCTTCGCGCCAAAAGCCGAGCGCGCCAGCATCAAGCGCCAATTCATGCTCTGGGCCGCGCGCCACAAAGGCTACGTCGGCATCATCGCCATCTTCGCCGCCATCTTCCACGTCGCCGTCATCAGCCTCTTCCTCGGTCTGAAACACGAGCGCGACATCGCGCAAAAGAGCGAAAAAGAAGCGCGCGACAGCCGCGACCAGCTCAACGCAGCCCTCGAAGACTTGCAGGGCTCCGCACCGCTCTTTTTCGCGGACGCGCAAAAACTCATCGTCAGCAAAGACTTCGTCACCGCCCTCGACCGCATCGAGACCGCCCTCCGCCAAGTCCCCAACAACGCCGACTACCACAACCTGCACGGCAACATCCTCCAGACCCAGCTCCAGTGGGACGACGCCATCGAAGCCTACGAAAAAGCCCTCGCCCTCAACCCCAAACTCGCCTCCGCCAAGCTCAACCTCGAACTCACCGCCAAGCTCACCACCGAAGTGGACGACGAACACGAGCCCGGCCCCGAGCAATTCCGGGAACTCCGCGATGCCCTGAAAAAGCAAGACCGCCTCGCCGAAGCCAGCACCTACACCGAGAAGCTCGGCCCAGACAGCGCGCTTGCCGATAAAGCCATACGCGAAGTCATCAAAAGCTACCCCGAATTTGCCCCGCTCCGCGACATTGTTAAAAATGGCGGACTAAAAGGCGGGCTCCGCTCCCGCATCACGCAGAACGCCGGCGGCACATTCAAAGTCAGCCTCAACGACATCCCACTCCCAGCCGTTTTAGCCGTCCTCAAAACCCAGCCCGCATCCATCAGCGAACTCACCCTCGACGGCGTGCTCATTCCCGATCTCACCCTCCTCCAAGGCATGAAACTCACCGTCCTCTCCCTCAAAAACTGCAGCCTCCTCACCGACCTCGCGCCCCTCCGCGACATGAATCTTAAAAAGCTCAATCTCAGCGGCACCGCCATCCGCGACCTCTCGCCCCTCAGCGGATTGCCGCTCGTAGAACTCAACCTCGCAGAATGTGGAAAGCTCACCGACTTCCGCCCCCTCCTCGCATGCAAAGCCCTCGAATCCCTCCTCCTCCCAGCCAACGCCCGCGACATCGCCTACCTCCGCGAACACAAAACCCTAAAATTCCTCAGCACCAAACCCATCCCCCAGCCCGTCGCCGACTTCTGGAAAGAGCGCGACGCCAAGAGCGCGAAGTAGGATGCCGCACTGCGCCAGTCCTCTGGCGCTTTCGGCGTCGCTAGCAGGGTGGACGCCGGAAAGCGGCAGAGGACAGCCGCACTCCAAAACGCTGGCGCGACAGGCGGACGTTTCGGTGGATTTTACGCCCCGAGGAGCTGGCGCAGCACGTATGGCAGGATGCCGCCGTGGCGGACGTATTCTACCTCGATGGCTGTGTCTATGCGGCTGCGGAGCAGCACGCGCTCCACGGTTCCGTCGGCGCGGTGGATGACGAGTTTCACATCGCTCATCGGCTTCACGTCGTCTCTCAGGCCGAGGATGTCGAAGGTCTCCGTGCCGTCTAGTTTCAGCGTCTGCGCGCTCATGCCTTCCGGGAATTGCAGGGGCAGCACGCCCATGCCGCAGAGGTTGCTGCGGTGGATGCGCTCGAAGCTCTGCGCCACGACCACGCGCACGCCGAGCTGGCGCGTGCCTTTGGCGGCCCAATCGCGCGAGCTGCCAGTGCCGTATTCTTGGCCCGCGAAGATGATGAGCGGGATGCCACGGTTTTGGTAATTTACCGCAGCATCGTAAATCGACATCGTTTCAGCATTAGCTGGGACATTGATTACGTTGAACGGTTCGCTCTCTCCTTCCCGAATGCATGGAGCGGAAGCAATATTTGGTGGATAGCATTTCGTCACCCCGCCCTCCACGCCGGGCACCATCAGGTTCTTGATTCGCACATTCGCAAACGTCCCGCGCGTCATCACACGATCATTGCCGCGACGGCTGCCGTAGCTGTTGAAGTCTTCAAACGCCACGCCGTGCTCGGTGAGATACTTGCCAGCGGGCGACGCCATCTTGATCGCGCCAGCGGGCGAGATGTGGTCGGTCGTCACGCTGTCGCCGAAGATGCCGAGCGGGCGCGCGCCGTGGATCTCTGTGATCGTGCCGGGCTGCATCCCGAAGCCTGCGAAGAACGGCGGCTCTTGCACGTAGGTGCTGTCGCGATTCCACGCGAAGACATCGCCGACGGTGCCGGGGATTTCGTTCCATTTCGGGTTTTGCGAAGCGAAGTCTGTGTAGAGTTTGCGGAAAATATCGGGCGATAGCGCGGTGCTCATCACCGTGCGAATCTCCTGCTGAGAAGGCCAGATGTCCTTGAGGAAAACGGGGCCATTCGTGCCTGTGCCGATGGGCTCGCTCGTGAGATCAATATCCACACGCCCCGCGAGCGCGAACGCTACCACGAGGGGAGGGGACATGAGGAAATTTGCCTTCACGTTTTGATGCACGCGCGCTTCGAAGTTGCGGTTGCCCGAGAGCACGCTGGCGGCGATGAGATCGTTCTTCGTCACGGCCTCCTCAATGGCGGGATGCAGCGGGCCGCTGTTGCCGATGCACGTCGTGCAGCCGTAACCCACGGTCTGAAAACCGAGCGTATCGAGATACGGCTGGAGGCCCGTCTTCGTGAGATAATCCGTCACCACGCGCGAGCCCGGCCCGAGCGAAGTCTTCACCGCTGGGTTGATCTTCAGGCCGAGTTCCACCGCCTTTTTCGCCAGCAGGCCAGCGCCGAGCATCACGCTTGGGTTGCTCGTATTCGTGCAGCTCGTGATCGCCGCAATGAGCACGCTGCCGTTGCCGAGCGTCACGCTACCGCGTTGCGTCGGGTTGCCCGCACCGTCGCCGAGGGCCACGGGCACGCGCGTCTCAGCGAGTTCTGCGGGCAGTTTGCCGTAGCCGCCATCGGTCACGGACTTGCTAAAAAGATCGGTGAACGTGCTCTTCAAATCGGTGAGATTGATGCGATCTTGCGGGCGCTTTGGCCCTGCCACGCCGGGCACGACCACCGAGAGATCGAGGTCCAGATCCACGCTATATTCGCACTCGCCCTTGCTCGGGATGCCCCACAGACCTTGTGCCTTGTAGTAGCTCTCGTAGGCCACGCACAGCTCCTCGCTGCGGCCCGTGCCGCGCATATAGGCGACCGTTTCCTCATCAATCGGGAAGAAGCCCATCGTCGCTCCATACTCGGGAGCCATGTTGGCAATCGTCGCGCGATCCACCACCGCGAGCGCCTTTGCGCCGGGGCCGTAGAACTCCACAAACTTCCCGACCACCTTCGCCTTGCGCAGCTTCTGCGTGATGTGCAGCACCACGTCCGTCGCCGTCACACCCTCACTCGGAGCGCCGGTGAGATGCACGCCCACCACTTCCGGCGTGAGGAAATACACGGGCTGCCCGAGCATCCCCGCCTCTGCTTCGATGCCGCCGACTCCCCAGCCGACCACGCCGAGACCGTTAATCATCGTCGTGTGCGAGTCCGTGCCCACGAGCGTATCCGGGAAATAAACGCCATCCTTCTCCAGCACCCCTTTCGCGAGGTATTCGAGATTTACCTGATGCACGATGCCGATGCCCGGAGGCACCACGCCGAAGGTCTGAAATGCCTGCTGGCCCCACTTCAGAAGCTCATACCGCTCGCGATTGCGTTTGAATTCCAGATCCAGATTCTTGCCCAGCGCCTCCGCACTGCCGAAGAAATCCACCTGCACCGAATGATCCACCACGAGATCCACCGGCACGAGCGGCTCGATCATTTTCGGATCGCGCCCCAGCGCGGACACCGTGCTGCGCATCGCCGCGAGATCTACTAAAAGCGGCACGCCCGTGAAATCCTGCAACACCACGCGCGCCACCACGAAAGGAATCTCGATCTGCGCCGGAGCCTTCGCGTTCCAGTTGGCCACCGCCCGCACATCCTCCTCGCGCACCCGCTTGCCGTCGCAATTGCGCAGCACACTCTCCAGCACGATGCGGATGGAGACTGGCAGTTTTGAAATCGGCCCCACGCCCTGTTTCTCCAGCGCGGGGAGCGAGAAAAGCTGCCCTTGTTTTCCAGTCCCGAGATCAAAATTCGTCAGCGTCTTAAATGCGTCGTTGCTCATAGTATGTGTGTTTTAAAAATCGAGCCGCGAGCAAAGCCACTCCCCTCCCGCATCGCAAGCCAAGCCGCCGCATTTGCAAAAAAAGCGGCATGGCTTCGCCGGGCAAACAGTGCTGGCGAGGGCATCCGCGCTTTATTCAGCGGTTTCCTAGGACTCGGAGGCGGGACATGGCGCGTCGGAGGCGAGCATCGCGACCCAGCGCTTCTGCATTTCCTCTGGCGAGACTTTTTCGATCTCGTGCTGGATCATCCACTGGTGGCCGAAAGGATCGCGCACTGCTCCGCAGCGAAAGCCGTAGAACATATCGCACGGTGGCATCTCCACCGTGGCCCCCGCCGCACGGGCGCGCTCCACGGCGGCGTCTGTATTTTCCACCATGAGGCAGAGCTTCACAGGCGTGCCGTTGAGGGTTTGCGGCGATTTGTTGCCCGATGCGAGATTCTCGTCTGAGAGCATGAGGTGGCTGCCATTGACTATGATTTCCGCGTGGCCGATCTTGCCCGTCGCCGGGTCGCTGAGACGATAAAGCTCCGTCGCCCCAAAGGCGGCTTTGTAAAACTCGATGGCTTTGCCAGCGTCCTTCACGGTGAGGTAAGGGCTCATGGGCGGGTAGGTATAGGATGGATTCATAGAGTGGATGTGTTGGGTGTTTATTGCGTGGAATGTAGGCCGATCAAGCTGCCCTCGGCGTCGTATGTCAAAGCGCAAAATAGCAGGGTTGATGGTTGAATGTTGATGGTTGATGGAAAATCGCGCGCAAGCGCGCCCATCAACCATCAACCCTCACCCTACTCATCCGAGAGCGCGCGGAGGAAGGCTACTAGGGCTTGCTGGTCGGCGGCGCTGAGTTGCATTCCTTCGGCGGGATGTTTGGCGAGGTTGGCGTCGAAATTTGCGGTGCGCTGGGCGGCGTGGTCGTAGTGGGCCACGACTTCCTCCAGCGTGGCGAAGCGACCATCGTGCATATACGGGCCGGTGCGGGCGGCGTTGCGGAGGCTGGGGGTTTTGAACTTGCCGCGATCCGTCTCGCGCCCGGTGGCGGCGTGGCGGCCTGCATCCGCGCCGCCGAGGCCGATGTCGTGGTAGGCGTGGTCGCTGAAATCGTAGCCCGCGTGGCAGTGGAAGCAGTCGGCCCCGCGCGTGCCATGGCCGGGGTCAAATTCACTGTGGAAAAGCTCGAAGCCCCTTTGTTCATCAGCGTTCAGCTTGGTCTCGCCTCGCAGGACGTGATCAAATTTCGAGGCGGCGGCGGTGCGCGTGAGGAGGTATTGCTCCAGCGCGAGGCCGATGCGTTCGGCGGTGATGGCGGCATCTTTGGCTCCGCCAAAAGTGGCGGCAAACTCGGGTGCAAGATCGGTGATGGCGGCGATGGCGCGTTCCAGCGGGAGGTGCATTTCCAGCGGGTCGCCGAGCGGCGCTAGGGCTTGCGCGCGCAGCGTGGAGCGGCGTCCGTCGCGGGCGTATTCGCCGTGCCACGCGAGGTTCAGCAGGCCGGGGGCGTTGCGCGGTGTGGCGTGTCCTTCTGCGCCGATGCTGACCGCGAGTGGTTCGGTGAAGGCGCGCTCGGGTAGGTGGCAGCTCGCGCAGGATTGCGTGCCATTTACCGAGAGTCGTTTGTCGGAAAAGAGTCGCTCGCCCAGTGCGACTCCCTCCACGGAGATCGGGTTATCGGCGGGTAGTTCGGGCGGCGGGAATCCATTCGGCACGCGGAAGTCGTAGGCCGTCGCGCCGCTTGCCAGCTTGCGCGGCGCGGGTTTTTCCATCGCGCCCGCAGCGGCGGGCTGCACGTTGCGGAGGCTCCATGCGTGCTCGATATTGCGCTTCATTTTCGCCGCCCGCGCATCGCCCTCCGCCGAGTGCGTGGTGTTGCTGCCGTCGGCGGATTGTAGCCCGGCGTCGCCGAGTGCGCTGGCGACATCAAGCCGCACGGTGAGGGAGGTGTCGCCCTCGCAGTGCCAGTCTTTTTCCAGCCGCACCGTCATGAGATTCTCCGCCCGCGCGAGGTGGAAGCTGTAGCCGCCTTGCTCGCCGTAGCGGCCCTCCAGCGCCATGTAGATGTAGCCGCTCTGCCAGCCCCAGTGCAGGCCGCAGACGGCGGGATTCAGTGCGTGCCCGGCGGGCCAGAGCGTGGGGTCGCGCCGCTCCCATCCCACTGGCACGCCGATGCGAAAGGCGACGCCTGCGTAGTCGCTATCGGGGACATTTAGGAGGACGAAGGTGGTGCGCGCTTTGCCGAGGCTGATGAACGCTGCCTGTTCGTGGGCCTGCATGGCGGTGCCGTCTTTTTTTAAAATGGCAAACTCGGTGACGAGGTAGTCGAGCCGCGAGACGGAGACGGTGCGCCCGTCTGGGAGTGTGTGCTTTTGCTCTAGGCCGAGTTGCTCGCCCGCAAAGGTGTGCTGGATGGAGACGGTGAGTGTGCCCGCGTGCGCGCCGCTGGACGCGGCGAGGAGTGTGAGGAGGTGGAGCGTGCGCACTAGTGAGAAGTGTGGGTGGGGCATTTTTCAGAAAATATAGGACGATGAGAAGCAGGGGAGGCTTGTGCGGACGGAGCGCGCGCGTCCCGCGTGCTGCGTTGGGCATCCTGCCCGGCGCGAGAGACGAGACACTGGAAGAGGCATATCTTTTCTACTCACACGCCGCTCCGTGCCGGGCAGGATGCCCGCCACAGCACGCAGGATGCGTGCGCTCCGTCCGCGCACGCCGCTCAGTTTGTTGAATCTTTTTAATTTCAAGAGGTGATTTCACTGCGCCGTGGCGCAGCGGCAGTGCGTTCAGCGTTCGCCGTATTTTTTGGGGAAGAGGCGCCGCCATTCGTCGTCGCTGCTGAGGCCTGAGAAGATTGCGCCTTCGCCGCTCTGGCGGATCCCTGCGGAGGCTTGCACGATTGCTGTTTGCAGCCCGGTGGCAGGCTGGAGGCTCGCGCCGCGTAGGGTGGTGAGCCGAGGCACAAAGGGCGCTGCTTTTGGCGGAGCCGCCGGGACGACTGTTTCGGGGACTGGCGCGGGCGTCGGCGCGTCTTCGGCAAAGGCGCTGGTGGCGAGGAGCAGTGTGTTCGCGAGTAGTAGGATCGTTTTCATACGCAGGACTAGAACATGGCTCTGTAAAGGTTTCACCTCCGCAGAATCGAAAAGTGTAAAGCCGGTGTAAAAGTCTCCCACGCCTTCCATTTCCTGCGCTATGAGTCGCGGCCATGAATCCAGCAGCCAACGAACGCCCGCGCATCCTCGTCGTGGATGACGACCGCAAACTCTGCCGTCTCATCGCCGACTATCTCTCGCCGCTCGGCTACGATGTGAGCGCCGTGCACACCGGCCCCGAGGGCGCGGAGCGGGCCGTGGCCGAGCCGTGGCACGCTGTGATCCTGGATCTCATGCTGCCGGGGATGGATGGATTTGAAGTGCTGAAAACCATCCGCCACAAAAGCGATGTGCCCGTGCTGATGCTGACTGGGCGGGGCGAGGAGGCCGACCGCATCGTGGGCTTGGAGATCGGTGCGGATGATTATTTGCCAAAGACTTTCTCCTCCCGCGAGCTGCTCGCCCGCCTCCGCGCCGTGACTCGCCGTGGGCGCGGCGTGGTGGAAAAAGAAGAGCCGCTGGAGCTCGTCGTTGGCCCTCTGCGGCTCAATACCGGCGCACGCAGCGCCGCCTTTGGCGACCAGCCGCTCGTGCTCACGCCGGTGGAATACGACATCCTCCACGCGCTCGTCCGCTCGCGGGGCCGCGTGAAGACGCGCGAGGCGCTCATCGAGGACATCCGCGACCGCCAATACGAGGCGTTTGATCGTTCGGTGGATGTCCACATTTCCGCTCTGCGGAAAAAACTCGGCGACGATGCGAAGAACCCGCGCTTCATCCGCACGGTGCGCGCAGCGGGCTATATGCTCGTGCATCCCGACACGGCGCTATGAAGACGCGCGTCCCGCTCTACGCAAAAATCCTCCTCTGCCTGCTGCTAAATCTCCTCATCCTCGCTGCCGCCGCGTGGTATTTCCTGAGCGATCAGTTCCGTGTGGATTCCGTCTTTGCCGGGCAGATCGGCGAGCGCGTGCAAAACGCCGCCAACGCCGTGGTGGCCGAGCTGAAAGGCTCGCCCGGCCCTGAGTGGACGGCCATCCTCGCGCGTCGCCAGCCCAAGGGCGTCACCTTTTACCTCTACGCCCCCGATGGCCGCCCGATCGCCGGGCCGGACGATACGCTCCCGCCGGAAGTCCACCAGCGCACGGTCTTGCCGGGTGCTCGTCCCGGTGGGCAAGATGGCCAACGTCCCGGCCCGCTCCCGCGCGACGGCGGCTTCCGCCCCGGCTTTGAGGAGCCGGATGATTTCGATGATTTCGGCGGGCCCGAGCCCCGCCCCGACATCCGCCCCATCCCGCCCGCCCAAGGCCCCGGCCCGCAAGGCCCGCGCCGCGAACTCCTCCGCACGCACGGCCCAGAGCGTTACTGGGCGCTCGTCCCCGTCACCCTCTCCACCCCCCCGAATCGCCGCCCTAGCACCTTCATCGCCGCGTCGGATACACTGCTCGGCAGCGACTTCTTCCTCGATCTCCGCCCCTTCCTATGGGGCGGCATCGGCGCGCTGCTGCTCTCTGCACTCATCTGGCTCCCATTCGTCCGCGGCATCACCCGTAGCGTGCGGAAAATGCACGTCGCCACGGACCGCATCGCGCAAGGTGAGTTCGACGCCCGCGCCGACGACCGCCGCCGCGATGAACTCGGCGCACTCGGCGACGCCATCAACCGCATGGCCCTCCGCCTCGGCGGCTATGTGGAAGGCCAGCGGCGCTTCCTCGGCGACATCGCCCACGAACTCAGTGCGCCCATTGCCCGCCTGCAAATGGGCACCAGCATCCTCGAACAACGCGCCGCTCCCGAAGACCACGAGCGCATCGCCGACGTGCGCGAAGAAGTCGAACACATGGGCGGGCTCGTGAACGAACTTCTCCAATTCACGCGCGCCTCCATCGGCGGCAAACAAGCAAATCTCACGAGTGTGAACCTCCGTGACATTGCCGAAAAAGCCGTCCGCCGGGAATCCGGCGACACCACCCACATCACCATCACCATCCCCGCTGAACTCTGCGCCAGTGCCGATCCCGACCTCCTCCAGCGTGCCCTCGGGAATCTCATTCGCAACGCCATCCGCTACGCCGCCCACGCAGGCCCCATCACCCTCTCCGCCGCGCCCGAGGCGGGCCGTATCGCCCTCCGCGTCTCCGATTCCGGGCCCGGCATCGCGCCGGAAGACTTGCCGAAAATCTTCGATCCCTTCTACCGCGTGGACACCGCCCGCGTCCGCGAAACCGGTGGAGTCGGCCTCGGCCTCGCCATCGTAAAAACCTGCGCCAAAGCCTGCGCCGCGACTGTCACCGCCCGCAACCTCTCTCCCGGCCTAGAAGTCACCCTCTCGCTGTCACAGCCTACAGGAACGCTGTGAAGACCCTCATCGTGAGGTAGGCGAGCACTGCGCAGATGGGCAGCGTGAGCATCCAGGCGATGATGATGCGGGCGACGACGCTGAGTTTCAGCGCGCTCCAGCGTTTCGCACAGCCCACGCCCATGATGCTGGTGGTGACGGCGTGGGTGGTGGAAAGGGGCATCCCGAAGTGTGCGCCAGCGGCCAGCACAGTCGCCGCGCAGGCGTCGGCGGTGAAGCCATTGATGGGCTGCACTTTCACCATTTTGCTGCCCATCGTCTTCACGATCTTCCAGCCGCCCGCCGCAGTGCCGAGGGCCATGACTCCGGCGCAGATGAATTTTATCCAAGCGGGAATCTGATCTTTGCTGGGGCCGAGATCTTTTAAATAGAGAAAGGAATCCGGCGAGACGTGGCCTGCCGTGGTGGCTCCGACGAGGGCGAGGGCGATGATGCCCATGGTTTTCTGGGCGTCGTTTTGACCGTGGGCGAGGCCCATGTAGGAGCCGCTGAAAATTTGGAGGAATTTGAAAGTGGAGTTCACCGGCGAAGGGCGGGCTTTTTGTAGGACGATGTAGAGGAAGCTCATGATGAGGAAGCCGATGGTGAACGCCACGAGCGGCGAGAGAAACATGGGGATGATTACTTTCCCAATGACGCCGCCCGCCTGCCACCAATGCTCTGCGCCCGCTTTATACCAGATGACTGCGCCCATATTCATGTGCGTCGCACCGAGTGCGCCGCCGACGAGGCCGCCGATGAGCGCATGGCTGGAGCTGCTCGGGAGGCCACCCCACCAGGTGACGAGATTCCAGATGATCGCGCCGATGAGGGCGCTGATGAGGACGTAGGTGACAAGGTTTGCGGGGATGACTTTGTCGTCGGCGATGCCCGAGGAGACAGTCTTGGCGACGGCGGTGCCCATGAAGGCTCCGATGAGGTTCATCGTGGCGGCGATGCCGATGGCTTGGCGGGGCGTGAGCACTTTTGTGGAGACGCCCATGGCGATGGAGTTCGCCGTGTCGTGGAAGCCGTTGATGTATTCAAACACCAGCGCCACGAGGATGACCGTGATGAGGAGCCCCATGGTTTAGGAGTTCTTCAGGACGATGTGAAAGACGCTGTTGCCCGCGTCGCGGCAGCGATCAATGGCGCGCTCGACGAGTTCGTAGATGTCTTTCCAAAAGACTACCAGCCGCGCGTCGTGGTTACTGTGGTAAAGGGCGCGCAAGTGCTCATTCATCACCTTATCCGCATCGCCTTCGATGGTCTGCACGCGGTCGTAGTCTTCGCGGATAGCGTCGCCGCTGGTTCCTTTGCGGAGGCTGTGGACGAGCTTTTCCACGACGACGGTAGCCTGATCGAGCATGGAGATCTGTTGCTGCACGTTTTGCATATTTGCTCCCGGAGGGCAGATCAGCAGACGCTCGCCGACTTTCTCGATGGTCTTGCTGATTTTATAAAGTGAGTCCGAGAGGCGCTCAATGTCCTCGCGATCAATCGGCGTCACGAAGACTTTCGTGACCGCTTCCGTGGTCTCATTGGCGATGCGCTTGTGCTTGCGGCGGCTCTGCGCGAGGTCGCCGAGTGTCGTATCCGTGCTGCTGCTGCCGAGCTGGGTGAGGAGGCGCGCGAGCACGCTGGCGCTATTGCGGGCCTCGGCGGCTCCATTTTCGAGGTAGTCAAAGAAACGGGTGTCGCGGCCAAAGATATTGATGAGAGACATGGTGTGTGGTTTCGGGTGTTGAAGCGCGCCCTTTTTGAGCGAAGCGGGCGCGATACTCGCGGGGCAATGCGACAACTGCGTGTCGGTAATGTGACGAATGGGGAGATTGCGTCACGGAGGCTTGTCTTTCGCGTGACGAGTCAGAGGGGAGGCGGAAAAGCGGCTCATTTTTCAGTTTGTCACGGATATGGAACGCGCTCGCCATTTGTTTGTCACAGAGGCGCGCGAGTGTGTCGGAGTAATCACATGGCATCTCACTACGAAGAAACACTAGAGCGCGACATCAGCCGCATCCGCAGCAAGCTGGCGGAGATGGCCAAGCTCGCCGAGAACGCACTCGGAGCTTGCGCTCGTGCGCTCATCACTCGCGACCGGCAGACGGCCTACGCGGTCATCCTGCTGGATCGTCGCATTGATGAGCTGGAAAAGGAAGTGGATCGCCTGTGCTTGGAATTCCTCGTGCGCCAGCAGCCCGTCGCCCGGCACCTGCGTTTTGCCTACATCACGATCAAGGTGAACCTCGAAATGGAGCGCATCGGCGACTACGCCGAGAGCATCGCGCGGCAGGTCTTGAAACTCTCGAATATGCCTGTGGCCGTGCCCATGGAGCGCTTTCAGCAGCTCGCTGCGCTGGCCATCCCGATGGTGCGCGACGCGATGAAAGCCTTCATCACTGGCGATGCAGCACTCGCACGCGATGTCATTTCCCGCGAAGCGGAAACCGACACACTCCGAGCCGAGATCAATGCCGAACTTTTTACCCTGCGGCAGGAAAATCGTATCCCGCCAGAGTCGTTGAACCCGCTCCAGACCATCGCGCGCCGCTTTGAGCGCGCAGCGGATCAGGCCACGAATATCGCCGAGGAAGTCATCTATATGGTGACGGGCGAATACCAAAAGCACCTCGGCGGCGACACCTGGCGCATGATCTTCCTCGACGCGCACAACCACTGCCGCAGCCAAATGGCCGAGGCCATCGCGTCGTCGCTCGGGCTTACCAATTTCGTTTTCGCCAGCGCGGGCATGGAGCCGCAGCCGATAGATGTAGGCACGGTGGCTTTCCTCGCGAGCAAAGGGCTGGATATTTCCCGCGCGCACAGCCGCAGCATCGAGCAACTCCCGAGTCTCGATTCCGCGCAGATCGTGGTGGCGCTCGATCCCGCCGCGCAGCGTGCTTTCCCCAAGCCAAGCAAGGCCGTGTGCCTCGACTGGAGCCTCAGCGACCCGTCGCTGGTAAGCGGCACGGATGCTCAAAAGCAGGCGGCTTACGAGCAGGCGTTCCAATTTCTAAAGCAACAAATCGTCGAACTCTGCCAAGCCGTCCTCGGCGACAGAATTGACTAAACTCAACCAACAAAAACAAACCAATGAAACGTATCCTCAACACAACATTCATCGCGGCCATCGCCGCCACACTCGCGCTCACGGGCTGCGATAAAAAGGGCTCGGCTAGTGCCAGCAAAAAAGCTACAACAACCATCGCCAACATCGGCTCCGACACGATGGTGAACCTCGCCTCCGCTTGGGCTGACGCTTATTCAAAGGTGGACAAAACCGTCTCCATCGAAGTGAGCGGCGGCGGCAGCGGCACGGGAGTGACCGCTCTCATCGAAGGCACGGCGCAGATCGCAAATTGCTCGCGAGCTTTTGAAGAAAAAGAGATCGCCGACTTCAAAGCCAAGCACCCCGGCAAAGAGCCGCTGCAACACATGGTCGGCTACGATGCGATGAGCATTTTCGTCCACAAAGATAGCCCGTTGAACGAAATCTCCATCGAACAACTCGCCGAGATTTACAAGGCAGATGGTAAGATCACCAAGTGGAGTCAACTCGGCGTCCCCGCGCCCGGTGGCAAGGACGACATCGTCATCATTACCCGCCAGTCAAACTCCGGCACGGTCCATTATTTCAAAGAGGCCGTCGTCGGTAAGAAGAACGAATTCCGTCTCGGCGCAGTCGTAGCAAACGGCTCGAACGATGTCGCCTCCATCATCGGCAAGACCGTGAACGCAATCGGCTTTAGCGGTATGGCCTATGCCACCCACGAGGTGAAGGTGCTCAAAGTCTCCAAGAAAACTGGCGAGCCCGGAGTGCCTCCGAGCATCGCTACCACGCTCGATAAGACTTACCCGATCAGCCGCCCGCTCTTCATATTCACCGCCGGTGAGGCCGAAGGCGCGACGAAGAAATACCTCGACTGGATCGTCTCCGACGCTGGCCAACAGATCGAAAAAGAGAGCGGCTACGTGCCGCTACCGAAGTAGTCTCGGCAACGGAAAATCCCATCTGCGGGTCGGGTGCCAGCCACGGTGCCCGGCCCGCTTTCCCACTCACTCATGCTAGCCAAACGCAACCCAATCGGAGTCGTCGTCGAACGCGGAATAGAGCTGCTCATCCGCCTGTGCGGCATCAGCGCGATTCTCTTTGTTTTCGGCATTTTCTTTTTCGTATTCCGCGAAGGGCAGCCGTATTTGGCAAAGCTGAATTTTAGTGAGTTCTTTGGCTCCATAAATTGGATACCGAAGTCCGACAACCGCCCACAGTATGGCGTGCTCGCACTCCTCGTGGGCACACTCAGCGTCACCGCTCTTTCTATGCTGATCGCGGTGCCCTTTGGGATTGGCGCGGCAGTATTCGTCTCAGAGTTTTGCACGGGGCGTGTAAGAGAAACGCTGAAAGTGACTATCGAGTTACTGGCCGCGATCCCATCCGTCGTATGGGGCTTCATCGGCCTCGGCGTGCTCCAGCCGCTCATCATCAAATGGCTCCATGCAGACATCGGGCTAAATCTCCTCAATGGGGCAATCCTCCTCGCGCTGATGAGCGTGCCCATCATGGTCAGCATCGGCGAAGATGCGCTGAAAGCTGTGCCAGACAGCTACCGAGAGGCAGCAACGGCACTCGGCGCAACGAAGTGGCAGATGATCTGGCGCGTCCTCATCCCAGCCGCCAAGAACGGACTGCTTGCCGCCGTTCTCCTCGGCGTGGGCCGCGCAGTAGGCGAGACGATGGCCGTGCTCATGGCGACGGGGCAAAGCATCCGCATCCCGCACTCTCTCACCGATCCCGTCTCCACACTCACCGCCACCATCGCTTCAGAACTCGGCGAAGCTGGCCGGGGCGGCGAGCACTATCAGGTGCTCTTCCTCATCGGTATCCTACTTTTCACCATCACCTTCATCGTCAATCTCTCTGCTGATTTCATCGTGAAAGGCATCAAGAAAAAGTGACCATGCACGACCTTGCTCAGAACCCGCGCGTGACATTTGCCGAGACCGCCTGCGTCCGCAAAAAACTGCGACAAGAGCGCACTGCGAAGTGCTTCTTTGCAGGGATGGCCGCGCTCATGGTCATCCCTCTACTTCTCATCGTCGGGCACGTCATCGTGCAGGGCTGGGCTTCGTTGAGTTGGGATTTTCTCACTACCAATCCTCGCATGGGCGGAGTGAAAGGCGGCATCTGGCCCGCCATCGTCGGCACGCTCTACATCATCGTTATTTCCCTCTGCGTTAGTGCGCCCATCGGCGTCCTCGCAGCGGTATATCTTAACGAATATGCGAAAGATAATTGGTTCAACCGCGTGGTGAATCTCGCCGTGGTAAATCTCGCAGGTGTCCCGAGTATTGTCCACGGCCTCTTCGGCCTCGGAGCCTTTGTCTATGCCGCAGGGATGGGTAAGAGCATCCTCGCCGCCTCGCTCACACTTTCGATTATGACGCTCCCCGTCATCATCGCTTCCACAAAAGAAGCACTCTCCGCAGTGCCCGTGCAATTTCGCGAAGCGTGCTGGAATGTCGGCGCGACTCGCTGGCAGACGATCCGCCGCATCGTCTTGCCAAATTCCGTTAGCGGTATCCTCACCGGCGTCATCCTCCAAGTCAGCCGGGCAGCGGGCGAGAC
>JAYVQK010000239.1:0-4839 GCA_043757005.1 Verrucomicrobiaceae bacterium | reverse complement strand
CTTGTCTGTTTATTCGCAGGGGATGGTATCATTTACCCAGCGGCTTCCGCAGCTTTGCGGCATGCTTGCAGGTCGAGTTTGCCGGTGGCCAGCATCGGGATTTTTTCTACGCGGAGGATGCGCTTGGGGATCCAGAGATTCGGCACGCCCGCTTTTTGCAGGCGTTCGCGGAGGTCGCTTTGCTCGATGTCGCGGGCGCTCAGGAGCACGAGAGCTTCGCCTTTTGCCTCGTCCGGCACACTCGTGATGGCCACGACGCGCTCGGCTTCCGTGCTGAGTCCGAGGCACTCGATGATGCTGGCTTCCACGGTCTCGTGCGGCACCATCTCTCCGCCGATTTTCGAGAAGCGCGACATACGCCCCTCGATGATGAGGAAGCCGTCTTCATCGAACCGCGCGAGGTCGCCCGTGCGGAACCAACCATCGGCGAGCACCTCCGCCGAGCGCGCCGAGTCGCCGAGGTAGCCCTCGAAAATATTCGCGCCTTTAAACCACAGCATCCCTTTTTCATGCAGCGAAAGCGGAACGCCCGTCTCGGCGTCGCGGATCTGTGCGGCGAGGCCGGGGACGAGTTTCCCGCAGGTGCCACGCCGGTTGCTCGGCTGCTCAGTGTCGGGCGGCGTGGGCAGATTAAAGGACGCCGCGGGCGAGGTCTCGGTGAGCCCGTAGCCTTGCATGATCTCGATGCCAAATCGCTCGGCAAATGCGCGCGAGAGCTCGTCCGGCAGCTTCTCCGCACCCGTCACTGCGAGCTTCACAGTGCGGAGTTGCTCGGGCTGTGCGCGCTTCATATAGCCACGCAAGAAAGTAGGTGTGGCGAGCATGATGGTGACGCCGTGCTCGGCGATCAGTGCAGCACATTTCGCCGTCTCCACGGGATTGGGAAAAGTGACGACCTTGATGCCCTCCACGAGCGGATAAAGCAGGCAGACGGTGGAGCCGAAGCTGTGGAAAAACGGGAGCGAACCGAGGATCACATCGTGCCGTTTGAGATTCAGCATCTCGCCAAACTGGCTCGTATTTGCGAGCAGGTTGCGGTGGGAAAGCGCAACGCCTTTGGGCTCGCCACTGCTGCCGCTGGTGAAGAGCAGCAGTGCCTCCGTGCGGTCGCCTTTGCGCGGCACGCCTGCGATGCGGCCCAGCATCCATGCGGGCAGGAGCTTCGCGAGCGCATACCATTTCTTCGCGGAGAGAGGCAATTCTGCGGCGAGGTCTTCGATGTGCAGCACGTAGGTGGGCCACGGGAAATCTTTCAGTTTTTCCTGCACGGGCCCAGCGGTGATGCACGTGCCAAGCCCGGCCTTGCGGATGCTGGCCTCCAGCGCGGCGCGGCCTGCGGTGAAGTTTAAATTTACTGGGATTTTCCCCGCGAGCAACACGCCGAGATTGGCGAGCAGCGCGCCTTTGCTATTGGGGATGACGAGACCTACGCGCGGCTCTGGCACACGGTCGCGGAGGATCGCAGCGAGCGCGAGGCCAGCGGCGAGGAGCTGTGCGCGCGTCATCTCGCTGCCGTCCACACCATCCACCACGGCGATGTCGCCTGGGTTTTTCATGAGCCCGCGCAGGCAGGAATCCGCGAGGTGTCCGCGTAGGAAAGCGCGCCGCGAATAGCAGAACTCACTGAGCTGCAAAAACTGCTCGCGCACCACGGCGCTGCCCGCCTCTTTCGCTGCGAGCGCCGCGCCGTATTTCACGGTGATGGGGTAGCGGTATTCGCTCGGCATTTTCCAAAAAAACTTACCCCCGCGATAGCTGAAGACGCTGCCCCACAGATGATCCATCCAGACTGGCACGACGGGGCATTTCGCCTGCCGCGCGATGAGTTCGTAGCCGCGTTTGATACGCAGCAGCGTGCCGTTGCGGGAGAGTTCGCCCTCGGGGAAAATGCAGACGATTTCGCCATTCTGGATCGCTTCTGCGGCGGCGCGGATGCTCTCTTTTGCACGCTTGTCCGAGATAGGGAGCACGCCCGCGAGCCGCAGCCACGGGGCGAGCCGCCGATCATAATAGAAGTCCTCCCAGATGATGAAGCGGATGGGGCGCGGGCACGTCGTCTGGAGCACGAAAGCGTCCACCCACGTGAGGTGATTCGGCAGAAGAAGGAAGCCGCCCTCGGGCAGCGAGGCGGCTCCGTGGATGTCGAATTTGTAGATGAGGCGCGTGAGAATCTGCCCGAGCTTGCGGGCGATCCAGGCGGCGAATGGTGATGGCAGCACGGCGCGAGAATAGCGGCGGATGAGGAGGGGGCAATTTCAACTTCGAACTCTGAACTCTGAACGTTCAGAGTTCGGAGTTCAAATGAGTTGTCACCCGTCTCTCCGCCCTCTAAATCCACCCGCTCTTCTATGAAAGCCAAAGTCATCGTCATGCCGAAACTCAGCATCCTCGACCCACAAGGCGTCGCCGTCCGCGACGCCATGCGCCACCACGGCCTGCCCGGCGTGCAGAGCGTGCGCGTGGGCAAAGTCATCGAGATCGAAGTGGACGGAGCGACCGAGGCCCAGCTCCACAGCATCGCGGGCGATATGCTCAGTAATCCCGTGATCGAGGACTATCAGTTGATTGTCGAGGGGTGATCGTTGCATCTCGAATCCATCAACACTCATCCATCAACCCGTATGAAAGCCGCCGTCGTCCGTTTTCCCGCCTCAAATTGCGACCAAGACAGCCACCTCGTCCTGCGCGAGTTTGGCTTTGAAACCGAATACCTCTGGCACAAAGACGCCAGCGCCGAGGGCTACGATCTTATCGTGCTGCCCGGTGGATTCAGCTACGGCGATTACCTCCGCTGCGGAGCCATCGCCCGCTTTTCGCCGGTGATGAAATCCATCATCGAGCAAGCCAAGCGCGGCGTCCCCGTCCTCGGCATCTGCAACGGCTTCCAGATCCTCTGCGAGAGCGGCCTCCTCCCCGGCGCACTCATTCGCAACCGCGACCTCCACTTCATCTGCGAGCACGTCTCGCTGCGCGTAGAAAATACGAGCAACCCCTTCCTCAACACCGCCACAGTCGGCCAAGTCCTCAACGTCCCCATCGCCCACGGCGAAGGCAGCTACACTGCCGACGCCGAGACGCTCCAGACGCTGAACGCCGAAGGCCGCGTCCTCGTGCGCTACTGCGATGCCGCTGGCAATGTGACCGCCGCTTCCAACCCCAACGGAGCCGCCGAAAACATCGCCGGTATCTGCAACGCCGCCCGCAACGTCTTCGGCCTCATGCCGCACCCCGAGCGCGCCTGCGACCCGTTGCTCGGCAGCACGGATGGCCGCTTCATCTACCAGAGCCTCCTCGCCGTGCTCGGCAAAGCGCAGGCGGCGTAACCCTGCGAACATGGCACGGGTTGGAAAACGTGCGGCACTTTTAAGCGGAACAGCGCGGTTTCCCCGTAATCCATTGACCTCCCACGCGGCACTCCGCATGGTGGCGGGCTCTTTTCTACGCATCCATGTCTAGCCTTACGCGCAATTTTTGTATCATCGCCCATATTGACCATGGGAAGACCACGCTCTCCGACCGACTGCTGGAATTTACCGGCACCATTCAGAAACGCGAATCGCAGGATCAGCTCCTCGATGCGATGGATTTGGAGCGCGAGCGGGGCATCACCATCAAGGCGCACCCGGTGGCCATGCGCTACACGGCGAAGGACGGCATCGAGTATAAACTGAACCTCATGGATACGCCGGGGCACGTGGATTTCGCCTACGAAGTATCGCGTTCGCTGGCGGCGTGCGAGGGCGCGCTGCTCATCATTGATGCTGCACAGGGCGTGGAGGCGCAGACGGTGGCCAATGTGCATCTCGCCGAGAAACAGGGGCTGAAGCTCATCCCCGTCATCAATAAAATTGACCTCCCCAACGCCGACCTCCCCGCCGTGTGTAAGCAGCTCGAAGACATCATCGCCATCCCCGCGACCGAGGCCGTGCTAGCGAGTGCAAAGCAGGGCATCGGGATCGAGGAAATCCTCGAAGCCGTAGTGGCGCGCATTCCTCCCCCTGCCTCGAATGAGAAGGAAAAACTGCGGGCGCTGGTGTTTGATTCCGCCTTCGACACGTATCGCGGAGTAGTCGTCCATGTGCGCGTAATGGATGGCATGGTGAAGGCCGGCGACGTCGTGCGCCTCATGGCCACCCATAGCAGCTACGAGGTGAAAGAGGTCGGCATTTTCCGCCCGCAACAGCCGAAGTTTGTGCCCCAAGATGTGCTCACGAGCGGCGATGTAGGCTACGTCATCGCGAATATGAAGACGGTGAGCGAGGTGAAAGTGGGCGATACTTTGACAAACGCCCGCAACCCCGCGAGCAAGCCCCTAGCAGGATTCCAGGAGATTCAGCCGATGGTTTTCAGCGGCATCTACCCGATCAATACGGCGGACTTCGAGCATCTCAAAGCGGCGATGGGCAAGCTCCAGCTCAACGATGCGTCGTTCCACTTTATGTCCGAGAGCAGCGTCGCGCTGGGCTTCGGTTTCCGGTGCGGCTTCCTCGGGTTGCTGCACATGGAGATCATCATCGAGCGTCTGCGCCGCGAGTATAATATGGACATCATCGCCACGTATCCCTCCGTCATTTACGAGGTCGTAAAGACGAACGGCGAAGTGCTCACCGTGGACAATCCCGAGAACCTCCCCGACCCCTCCGTGATCGCAGAAATCCGGGAGCCCATCGTGCGCTGCTTCATCACGATCCCGAATGAATACATCTCCCCGATGCTCCAGCTCATCATGGATAAACGCGGCCTCGTGGACCACACCGAGACGCTCGACCCGCGCCGCGTGATGCTCACGACGGACTTCCCGCTCAGCGAAATCCTCGTGGATTTCGTGGACAAGATGAA
>JAYVQK010000238.1:0-4847 GCA_043757005.1 Verrucomicrobiaceae bacterium | reverse complement strand
GCGCTACTTTGTGCGCGACCTCGCCTACCTCGTGGAGCAGTGGAATTCCATCGAGAAAGCCATGAAAGAAAAGCGCAGCACCAAGTGCGTCGTCGCATACGACCTCTTCGATTTCGTCCGTGAGGAAGTCGCGCACGGTGCGCTCGACGAGGTTCGGCTCTTGGAAGACGCACTTGGTGCTGCGCTTTTCTTTCATGGCTTTCTCGATGGAATTCCACTGCTCCACGAGGTAGGCGAGGTCGCGCACAAAGTAGCGCGCTTTTTGCCCCTCGCCGACGGTGCGGATGATGAGGCCCATGTTCTCCGGTATGTCGAGTTCGCGGAGGATGCGGCGGAGGCGGTCGCGCTCTTTCGGGTTATCAATCTTGCGCGAGATGCCGCACTGCTCGCTATAGGGCATGAGGACGAGGAAGCGCCCGGCGAGGCTGATGTTGGTGGTGATGCGCGGGCCTTTGGTGCTGATGGGGCCTTTGGTGACTTGCACGAGGACTTCGCTGCCGACGGGGTAGATGCTCGGGATGTCCTTGGTGGTGATGCGCTGTTTCTGTTTCTTGTTTTTGCGTTCGACTTCTTCCACGCCGGCATCGAGCGCGGCGGGCATGGCGTCCCAAAAATGGAGGAAGGCGTTCTTTTCGTAGCCGATGTCCACGAACATGGCTTTGAGGCCGTGTTCGATGTTTTTGACGCGGCCTCGGAAGATGCTGCCTACGATGTTTTGGTCGTCAGACCGCTCGATGTTGTATTCTTCGAGCAGTCCGTTCTCGATGAGCGCGACGCGCGTTTCGAGTTTTTCGACAGTGATGATGAGTTTGTTGCCAGTTTGGCGTGGTGAGAGACCGATGAATTTTTTCACTTTTTGGAAGAGGGCTATGGTTGATTGAACGAGTTTTTGAAGCACTTGGGTTTGGGGAAGATTTTAACGGCCTTGGGGGGCGGGCTGAGTGTTGGTTTTATTGCGAGAGCCGAATATGCGCTGCCAGAGATTGGGTTTGTTGTTGTTGTTTTGAGAATTGTTCACTTTGCCGCGAGCGTCCGCTTCGTTGCGGACTTCGGGGCTGGGGCCGTCGCGTTTGCTGCGGCTTTCTTCGTGGATGTCGCCGTCGTGGTCTCCCGCGATTTCACCGTCTTCGGCGATGCGATTGGTGCCGGGTTTTTGGTCGGTGCCTTTGTAGGCGTTGGCGACGAGTTTTGTGAGCCCGCCGTCCTCCTTGAAGGCGATCTTTTCGATCTGCTCAAAGCTGCCCGCGACGGGCGGGAGCCACTTGGGCTGGGTGTCGTAGCCGGCTTCGAGGCCGAGAGCTTCTTTGAGCATCTTTTGCACGATGGGGGCGGCGACTCCGCCGCCTGATTTTGCGCCTTCCACCATCACGCAGATGGCATATTTCGGCTGTTTATAAGGCGCGAAGCACATGAACCAGACGCGGTTATCTTTCTCCTTCAGCTTGTCTTTTTCCACGCGCCAAAATTGTGCGGTGCCGGTCTTGCCTGCGACTTCCACGCCTTTGATTGCGGCGGCTTTGCCGGTGCCGCCGGGCTCGTTCACGACTTTCCACATTCCGCGCCGGACGATCTCGACTTGGTCGCGGGTGATGCCGATGCCTTGCAGAGTTGCGCGCACTTTTGGCTCCAAGGGGAGCGCGAGGCTGCCGTCGGACTCGCGGATGTCGTCGCCATTACTATCCACGAGGCGCGAGACGAGGCGGGGGAAATACGAGGTGCCGCCATTGGCGAGCGTGGCGCAGATCATGGCCATTTGCACGGGTGTGGCCTCCACCATTCCTTGGCCGATGCTGGTGTTGGCGATGTTGCCGGAGGAGTTCAGCATCGCGCTCATTCCTTTCGCGGTGAGGTAGCGTGGGCCGGGGAGGATGCCGGAGCGTTCGCCGGAAAGGGGGAGGTCGGACTTCATGCCGAGGCCCATCACGTCGCCGATAGTTTCGATCTCTGCGAGGGCGGTTTTCTTTTCGCCGCCGATGGAGTTTGCGAGCTGGAAGAAGTAGCAGTTACAGGAGTTTTTGATGCCGCCGAGCATATCGAGTGAGCCGTGCACGCCTTTGCCGAAGATCCAGCATTTCATCAGCTTGTTGCCGTAGGTCACGCCGCCCGCACAATTGAAAGTGCGATACGGGGAAATGCCCGCGTGCAGTCCGGCGAGGGCCGTGATGGTCTTGAAAGTGGAGCCGGGTGCGTAGCCGCCGATGCAGCGATTGAGCAGTGGGTCGGCGCCGTCGTCGTCGAAGTGCTTCATGTCTTCCGCGCTGATTTTTGGGATGAAGACGTTGGGGTCGTAATTCGGCACGCTGGCCATGGCGAGGATGTCGCCGTTATTCGGGTCCACCACGACTGCCGCCGCGCGCCCGACGCCCGCTTCGCGCAGCGTGCGCTCGACGATCATCTGGATGCGCGCATCTATCGTGAGATACACGTGGGCACCTGGTGTGGGCGCGATGCGTTCGATTTCTGCGCCGACTTTTCCTTTTGCGGTGCGCTCCAGTTTTCGCACACCGGGCTTGCCGCGAAGATATTTGTCGAAGGCCCGCTCGACGCTCGATTGGCCCACGACATCGGGCTGGTAGTAGGTGAAGTCGGCGATGTCAGCTTCCTTATTGATGTCCTGGGGAGAGCCGACGTAGCCGAGCACGTGGGCGGCGAGGGAGCCGTAGATGTATTGGCGCACGGGGCGCAGCGCGACTTCCACGCCGGGGAGATCGGAGTCGTTTTCCGAGAGCTTTGCGATGGTGTTAAAGCTCACATCTTCGAGGTAGCGATAGGGCACTTGCTCGTTGGTGCGGAAGTGGCGCTCTAGCTGGTCGGCGTTGTAGTCGAGCTTGCGCACGTTTGGGTCGCTGGCGATGTTGAGGTCTTTGAACGTGGGGATCACCGTCTCATTTACGATCTGCACGATGTCGGGCACGCGCACATCGTCCGGCATCCCATCTATCGTCGTGCGGTAGCTCGCGATCGGGAAAATATGTTTTTTGCTCGGGTCGCGTTTTACGAGTTCCTCGTCCTGTTTCACGAGTTCTGCAAAAGATTCGCGGTAGCCTTTCACCATTTGTGGGAGGTAAAAATCCACTGCGTAGCTGGAGCGATTTGCCACGAGGGTGATGCCGTTGCGGTCTCGGATTTCGCCGCGCACGCTGGGGATTCGCACGGTCACGCTGGAGCCTGTCTTTACGCGATCATACCATTTTGTCTGCTCCACCACCTGCTCGTGCCAAAGCTTCGACGTGAGCACGACGAGGCCCGCGAGCATGAAGAGCGCGAGCACGAAGACGCGCATATTGAGCCCTGGTAAAAGGCTGCCAATTTTGATGGGCGAGGAGATGGTCATTCGGCCTCCGCGATGCGTGCGCGCTCAAAGTGGCCGAGTCGGCGAGCCACCCAATTTAACCCAAAGAAGAGCGCCGGTGCGATGAGCGCGGCGGCGACTCCGCTGCCGAAGATGCGCAGCCACACCGATTGCGGCCAGACGAGCGCGAAGGGCTCTCGGCGGAAAGTGACGAGCACAAACTCCACGAGCACGAGCAGCGATGTGAGCACGCCCGTGAGTAGGCAGTGGATTTGCCAGCGGCCTTTGATGAAGAGGGGATGCAGCCCATTCATCACCGCGCCCAGCGCCGCGTAGAGGAGGATGCTAAAGCCGAACGCATAATCCGCGTGCCCATCCACCGGCACGACGGTGAGGCAATCCCACATGAAGCCTGCGGCGAACGCCATGAGCAGCATCTCCCAAAGCGGCAGTGCGGCGGCGGCGTAGAAAAAGACGACGGGCAGCAGGAGCACGTGCCCGCCGAGGCCGGGGAAGGCTCCGATGAAATGCTGCACGACCAGCGCGAAGAACATCAGCACGACGATGAGCGCGGAGAAGATCATTTGCTGACTTGCGTTCCTTTCATTCCGGTGACGACGAAGACATCCGAGAGCGCCACAAAATCCACCGTCGGCTCGACGATGGCCTGCCCATCGAGTTCGCGCGATTTGAAGTCCACGATTTTGCCGATGGCGACGCCCGGAGGATACACCTGCCCCGCGCCGCTCGTGGAGACTTTGTGACCGGGTTGGAGCGCGGCAAATTTCGAGACGAAATTGAGTGTCATACGCGGCTGGAGATTATTCGTCGCGCGCTCGCCGCGCACTTCTACGCGGATGATTCCCTGCTCTTTTCCGCCCTCCACACTCGCGGCGACTTTGCAGCTTTCATCCGTGATGAGCAGCACTGTGGCCATGTGCTCGGCGGTGCGGATGACTTTGCCCACGAGCCCGTCCGGTGTGAGCACGCACATATCTTCCTGAAGCCCGTCGGCGCTGCCTTTATCCACTTCCAGCGTGTTCCACCAATTCGTCACTGGTCGCCCGATCACCCGTGCCGTCACGAGGGTAAAGGGCGACTCGTTTTGGTAGCCGAGCGCGGCTTTGAGGCGGAGGTTTTCGCCCTCCACTCCGCGCAACGCTTGGTTCTCCGCGCGCAGGCGACTGGCTTCTGTTTGGAGGCTCGCATTTTCCACCTCCAGCTCGGCGAGGCGCTTCGTGCCGATGGAGTAATCCTTGCGCACGCGATCCCACTCCGAGCCCTTGCGGAGAAAGGGCGAGATGAGCCCGAGGAAGCCATTTTGTAGCTTTTGCCGCCCACTCGGCGTGACGATGAAAAGCCCGAGCACTGCGGCGAGAAAGGCGATGATCGCGATGATATTTTGTCGGCGTTTCATGGGGTGAAAAAGCGCGACAGCGCGACGTGGGACAGGCGCCCCGCCTGTCGCGGTGGGACAAGCGCCCCGCCTGTCCATCCTCGCACTGCGGCAGGCGGGGCACCTGTCGCACTCCGACAGGCGGGGCGCCTGTCCCAC
>JAYVQK010000237.1:0-18943 GCA_043757005.1 Verrucomicrobiaceae bacterium | reverse complement strand
TCGCCGATACTGTTCTCCCCGAGCCCATCGACCCCCAACCCGCTAAGCCCAGCGACTTGGATTTCGGGGACTTCTACGAGCACGAATATCCTGCGATAGAGAGCGGCAGCCCCGTGACGATGCGGGCCTGACCCTCCCATTTTATTTTCCCCTTCCCCCTTTTTATACGACCACCCCTCCCCCGCTCCGCGATCTATCTGCCTATGGAACTCGCAACACTACAAGACCTCTACATCCAGGAACTCAAAGACCTGTTTAGCGCCGAAACTCAAATCCTCAAGGCGCTCCCAAAAATGGCCAAGGCTGCTTCTAACGAGCAGTTGAAAGCCGGCTTCAAACAACACCTTGAGGAAACTAAAGTCCACGCGACTCGCCTCGAAGAAATCCTCAAAAACCACGAAGAAACCACACGCGGCCCGAAGTGCAAAGGCATGGAAGGCGTGCTCAAAGAAGGCGATGAAATGATCGAAGAAGATGCCGATGAAGAAGTGCGCGATGCGGGCCTCATCGCCGCCGCCCAGCGCGTAGAGCACTACGAGATGGCTGGCTACGGCTGCGCCCGCACTTACGCCGAGATCCTCGGCTATGAAGGCGACGCCGACGTCCTCCAACAAACCCTCAATGAAGAAGGTGCTACGGATAAAAAGCTCACGAAGCTCGCCAAGACCACCATCAACGTCGCAGCCGCAGCGAAGTAATCGCTGCAAAGCTACACAATAAACCCAAAACCGGGCGCGGCGGACTCATCCCCGCCGCGCCCCACCTTCCCCAAAACTCTATGGACTCCATCATCTATTTCGATCCCGGCGAGGGCTGCTGCAAGCTCTCCCCTTCACCCGCTGGCACGGTGCTCGCGGAGACCGATACGCCTTTCCCCGAAGAGCAGGACGACTCCGATCTAGTCGCTCTGGAGCGCCATCTGGAATTGCAGCGCAGCTTGGATACGCCCCCTGAATAGCGCGTTGCGGAGGCTGCGCCAAAAACGACGATAGAGCCTCGCACAAAGGCACGAAGACACGAAGAGATTGTATTAGCTGGACGCTGGATGGTCGGCGATTTTAGATTGTAGAAGTATATTAATATACTAAACGTAATCCATCCAATCGGGAAAGCGATTCATCCCGTTTTGGAAGCAATTCTTTCAATCTGGAGGCATAAAAAGCGATTCCGATGCTCTTGTAAGCTACTACGTTCTCATTCCCGCTCAAAAGTCTTGGCTTCGGGATTGCTTACGTTGCGTTCGTGATGTGATAAGATGCGCTCGGAATTGCTTATCTTGTTATCGGAATTGCTTATTTTACGATAAGGATTGCTTTTCTTGCTTTCGGAATTGCAATAATCACGTTCCATTTAGCTTTTTCTGGCTCTTTTATCACTGTTAAGGCTTTTTTGCCTCCCATATCTTGGCCCCGCTACGCTGTGTGGGGGTTTTTTTACGGTCCATCTGGGAGATTTGCCCCACGCGGGGGGGGCTTTTATGACCATGCGTGGGCTAGGAGTAGGTAGCCAATGGGCTCGGCTTCGGGTTTGGCGAGGTGACTTGCGAGTCGGCCACCGGCAATGAGGTAGGCGATCTTGTAGGAGGGAAGATGGTTGATCGAAAACGCGACCATTAACCATCAATCTTTATGCGCCGTCTCTGCTGCCTGCACACGTTGGTCGTGCTCGGCCTCGGCCATGCCGGCTTGCACGAGCTGTTCGCCGATGTTCACTTCGTCGTCCTCCGAGGCGCGCAGCACTTGCTCGCCGGCTTCCCCCACGGGGCCATCCCAAAGCATTAGCCCCTGTTGCCCGAGGGCGACTTCTGGCGCGACGACGTGGAGGGTGCCGCCGCCGAGTTCCGCGCGGGCGGCGAGGAGATCGGCGGCGGTGAAAACGGGGCGTCCGTCGCATCGTGCGAGTTCTCGGGCGCGTTGTTCGATTTCTGTTTCGCTGGCCTCGCCGAGGCCGTGGGCGCTTGCTTTGAGGCGTGTTGGGATGGCGTCCATAGGTGTTTTGTGTTGGTAAAGTGAGGGCGGGTGTGGCTAGTGGCAGCCTTTGAGGAGGAAGACGATGAGTAGGATGGGGAGCGGGATGCCGAGCACCCAGAGGAGTGCCCAGCCGATTTTGCCGCTATTATCAGGAGTAGGATTTTGTGTTTTCATACTTTGCTGGATCGGAGCACGCCCTCCTTCCGCGCGTATAAAAAAGACTCCTTCTCCGAAGAATTATTCGGGGCTGTTGCTACCGCACTCCGTTCGCCGCCTGAGCTGGCAACGTGAAGCGGAATACCGCACCTGCGCCCAGCGTGCTCTCTACCGTCACGATGCCCCCGTGTGCTTCGACGATTTGTTTTACGATGGCGAGCCCGAGGCCCGCGCCGTCTTTGCTGGGATCGGTTTCTAGTTTGTCGAAAATCTTCGGTAACATCTCCGGCGGGATTCCCGCGCCATCATCCTGCACGGCGCAAGTCACTACACCGTCTTTTTCCTGCGCAGAGAGCGTCACGCTGCCGCGCGCCGCGTATTTGAAGGCGTTGCCGAGCAAATTTTGGAATACCTGCGCGATGAGTCCCGCGTCTGCATCCACACTCAGCGTGCGGGGCACAAGATTGCGGACGGTGATGCTATCCTTCGCCGCAAGCGGGCTAAGGTCGTAGATGAGCCGCTGTGCGAGCGGCCATAGATCAAAGATGCGCCGCTCCGGGTGGAAGGCTCCCCCTTCTCCGAGAGGCTGCATATTCGTCTCCATGACGCGCTTCACGAGCATTTCGAGGTTCTGCAAATTGCGCCGGACGATGGCGATTAATTCTCCGATTTCCCCGAGGTTTTTTTCATTCACACAGTGCTCGATCTCTTGGTTCACGAGGCCGATCGCATTGAGCGGCGTGCGCAGATCGTGGGCGATGAAGGAGAGGTGCTCGCGCTCCCGCTTCTTGTGCTCCATGGCCTGCTGCGCGGCAAATGCCTCCACGGCCAACCCGATGGCTTCGTCTATCCGGCGATTGATGGTGCGCGCGGCATCTCCCGTCACGATCATGTCGTGCCTTTCGGCGATGCTCTGGAAGGCGTCGCGGAGGACGTGGTATTCCGCCACGACTTCGGGGAGGTCAAAGCCATCGTGGTAACGCTGCACGCCATGCACGGGAGGGCTGCCCTTCGTGTGGGAAATGGAGATCGCCTCCTCACGGTTCAGGGCTAAATCACGGGTGATCTCGGCGACCAAATCGGGGATGTGATCCGTGAGCGCAAGCTGATCGAGCTGCTGCGCGCTAGGGAGCAACCGCGCTTGTTCGCGCCAATGGGCGATGAGCTGCGTGTGGCATTTTTGGAAGAGATCGGCGAGGGAGTGGGCTGAGTTTACAACGGACATGAGACTAGCAATGCCACGCGCCCCGCTGAGCCGCAAGCGATGCTTGCGGCTCTTTTAAATGCGGAGTGCGTCGCGGGATTCCTAGAAGTGGTAGCCGAGGCCGATGCCACCGCCGACGGAACCGAGCCCCACGTCGCGGTCGTTTTGGCCCACGTTGGTGATATAGCGGTAGCCGCCTTCGATGTTGAAGGACCAGCGCTCATTGAAGAAGTAGCGGACGCCGACGGCAGCCTCTAGGCCGAGCTCCCAGCGTTGGCCGATGAGCTCCTGGTCGCGGTCTTGGTAGATGTTGTTATACACGGCACCCGCGCCGATTTGCACGTAAGGCACCCAGCGCGCATCCGGCTGCACGAAGTTGTAGCGCAGCATGAGCGCTGCGCCTCCGAGTTCACCCTCCGGGCCTTTAAAGGTGGCACCGCCGAAGAGCTGGAACATGGCTTCCCAGTTGCCGCGCGACCAGCCGTCGCCACTCGGGCTATTAAGCATGACGCCGAGGCGCAAGGCGGTGGAGGAGTAGTTCAGCCGAGGCTGGCTATCGTGCCCCACGGAGAAGTAGGCACCGCTGGAGGATTGCAGCTCCATCTTGCCTGCATCAAAGGGCGAACTGGTGCTCATTTGGACGACTCCTTTACTCATCGTCATCGGCGTGCCTGCCTCGGCGAGAGGCGTGAGCAGAGCTGCGATGCCGACGAGCGATAGGAGCGCGCGTGTGGAGGTATTGGTGGTGGTGCGTGCGGGGCGCGGTGGTGTGTTATGATGTTTTTTCATTGCGCCGATGAATCGGCACTGCCTCGCGTGGCAGATGTATCAACGTGCAAGTATATTTTTTAAGGAGAGTGCAGATGGGGATTGTGTATCGCGGGAATGTGCCCAGCATCCCCTCCTATGCACGCCGATGAATCCGCCGCCTCTACCGAACCAGCTTCTACCCCAGAGGAAAGCGATGATGTAAAGACGAGCGCGACTTTCCCCATCGTGGGCGTGGGAGCCTCTGCGGGTGGGCTGGATGCGCTGAAGCTCCTCCTGCGGGCGCTGCCAGTGGATACGGGGATGGGCTTTGTGATCGTGCAGCACCTTGCGCCGGGGCGGGCGAGCGGGCTGGTGGCGATCCTCGCGCGGGCGACGAAGATGCCCGTGTGCGAGGTGGGCGAGGATTGTGGGGAATCGGCAGTAGAGCCCGACCACATCTACGTGATCCCGCCGGGGCGCGACATGGTGATCGTTGGGGGCAAGCTGCGGCTGTTCGTGCAGGAGCGGCTGCCGCTGCACCGTGGGGTAGATCAGTTCTTCCGCTCGCTGGCCCAGGACTGCGGGCACAAGGCGATCGGCGTGGTGCTCTCCGGCGCGTTAAACGATGGCACGCTCGGGCTGGAGGAGATCAAGGCGACGGGAGGCATCACCTTTGCGCAGGATGAAAGCGCTCAGAATGACAGTATGCCGCGCAGCGCTGTGGCCTCGGGGTGTGTGGACTTCGTGCTGCCGCCGGAGAAGATCGCGGAGGAGATCGCGCGAATCGCGCGCCACCCCTATGTGGCACGGGAGTCGGAGCCGCCGAGCGACGGGGAGGAGCGCCCGAGCCATGCGCGAATCGCGGAGATCGTGCAGGCGACAAAAGGCGTGGATTTTACGCACTACAAGGCGAACACGCTGCACCGCCGCATCACGCGCCGTATGGTGTTGCACAAGCTGGAGACGGTGAAGGAATACGAGGCGCATCTGGAAAAGACGCCCGAGGAGGTGGAGGCTCTGTATCAAGACATCCTCATCAATGTGACGAGCTTCTTCCGCGACCCGGAGGCGTTTGAAGTGCTGGCGGCGACGGTCTTCCCACGGCTGCTCGCGGGCCGCGCCCGGCAAGAGCCGCTGCGGGTGTGGACGCTCGGGTGCTCCACGGGGGAGGAGGCGTATTCCCTCGCCATGCTCATCACCGAATGTGCCGAGGCGGCGGGCTCCCAGGTGACCATGCAAATCCTCGCCACGGATCTAAACAGCGTGGGCGTGGCAAAGGCCCGCACCGCGCTCTACCCAAAGAGCATCGTGCAGGACGTGTCGCAAGAGCGGCTGGCGCGTTTCTTTACCGAGGAAAGCGACGGCTACCGCATCTGCAAGGCGATCCGCGAGCGGTGCATCTTTTCTCAGCATAATGTGCTGGCCGATCCGCCGTTTTCGCGGGTGGACTTCATCTCCTGCCGGAACGTGCTCATCTACATGGAGAGCGTGCTCCAGCAACAGATCATGCACCTGCTGCACTACGCGCTAAAACCCGGCGGGGTGCTGTGGCTGGGCACCTCGGAGACGGCGGGCTCGGCGCGCACGCTCTTTGAGGTGGAGGATGCGCGGCACAAGATCTACACGCGCCAGCCCGGCGCGAGCTCCACGGATAGGCGCTTCCGCTCCACGCCCAGCAGCACGACGGTGGATCTTTTCGCAAGACCCGCACCCGACAAGGGCGAGCCGCCTCGCACCGATCTGCACAAGGAAGCCGAGCGCATCCTGCTCTCGAAGTATGCGCCGCCGGGCGTCGTGATTTCCGCCGGGATGGAGATCGTGCAATTCCGCGGCGACACCGGGCTTTACCTCACCCCCTCGCCGGGACTCGCGAGCCTGCACCTGCTAAAGATGCTCCGCGAGGGCCTGCTCGTAGGCGTGCGCGCCGCGATCCTACGAGCCGGGAAGGAAGGTCGCCCGATCCGCGAGGAAGGCCTGCGTGTGAAAAGCGAGAGCGGCCCGCGCGATGTAGCCGTGGAGGTGATCCCGATTAAAGCGAGCGCGGCAAAGGAGAGCGGCTTCCTGGTGCTCTTTGACTCGGGCACCGCGCCCGCTCGCAGCGAGAAGCCGCCCGCCGCGCCTGCCGCCGAGACGGAGCTCTCCCGCCTCACACAGGAGCTCGCCGCCACCCGCGAGTATCTCCAAGCCGTGATCGAGCAGCAGGAGAGCGTGAACGAAGAGCTGCAATCGGCGAATGAAGAAGCGCAGTCGGCCAACGAAGAGATGCAGAGCATCAACGAAGAGCTGGAAACCTCGAAGGAAGAGATCCAATCCAGCAACGAAGAGCTGGCTACGGTGAATGAGGAACTCAGCAACACCAGCCACGAGCTGACTCAGCTCAATATCTCCCTACGGCTCGCCCGCGACTACGCCGAGAGCATCGTAGCCAGCGTGCGCTGGCCCCTCGTGGTGCTAGACGCTACGCTGCGTGTGAAGACGGCGAGCGCCGTTTTTTACAAGACCTTCTACGTGGCACCCGAGGCCACGGAGGGGCGGCTCATCTACGATCTCGGGAATCGCCAATGGAACATCCCCGCACTGCGCACGCTGCTGGAGGAGCTGCTGCCACAGAAAGAAGTGATCGAGGACTTCGAGGTGCTACACACTTTCGAGCAGATCGGCCCCCGCGCCATGCTGCTCAATGCCCGCCGCCTCCCGCAGTCCGCTGGGCGCGAGCCGCTCATCGTGCTGGCGATCGAAGACATCACCGAGCGCAAGCGTATGGAGGAGGCACGCTCCCGTAGCGAGGCGCTTTTTAATACGCTGATCGAGAGCGCGCCCTTTGGCGTCTATGTCGTGGATTCGCAGTTTCGGATGCGGCAGGTCAGCCCCGCTGCTCAGAAGGTTTTTAAGAATGTCCGACCGCTGATCGGTCGCGACTTCCACGAAATCATGCAGATGATCTGGCCAGAGATTTTCGTCGTCGAGGTGATGCAGCATTTCCGCCACACGCTGGAAACCGGTGAGCCCTATCGGGCGGAGGATTTCACCGAGAAGCGCCAAGACATCCCCAACACCGAGTCTTACGACTGGAAGATCGAGCGCATCACTCTCCCCGACGGGCTGTTTGGCGTGGTCTGCTATTTCTACGACATCACCGAGCGGATGCTGGCAGAGGCGACCTTGCGCGAGAGCGTGGCGTTTAACCGCAGCATCATCGAGAGCAGCCCAGACTGCATCAAAGTGCTCGATCTCGAAGGCAACCTGCTCTCCATGGAAAGTGGGCAGGCGCTACTCGGCATCCCGGACATCGCGCCCTACCTGAACCATTCGTGGATAGATCTCTGGGAAGGCGAGCACCGGCAGGCGGCGCAGGCCGCAGTCGAAGCCGCAGTGGCGACCGGGTGCGGGAAGTTCGTGGGATCTTTCCGCACGCTGCGAGGGGAGCCAAAGTGGTGGGACGTGGCCATCTCGCAAATCCTCGGTGCGGAGGGGAAGGTCGAGCGGCTGCTCGCCGTCTCGCGGGATGTGACGGAGCGCCGCGCGCTAGAGGACTCGCTGATCGCGCGTGCCTCGGAGCTGGCGCAGGCGGATCGCAGCAAGGATGAATTCCTAGCGATGCTCGCCCATGAGCTACGGAACCCGCTCGCGCCGATGCGGAATGCGGCGGAGATTTTAAAAGGTGCGGAGACCACTGCTGAAGAAAGCGTGCAGGCGCAGGGCATCCTCTCCCGGCAGATCGAGAATATGACGCGGATGATTGATGACTTGCTGGATATCTCCCGCATCACCGAGGGCAAGATCGGGCTACGCTGCGAGCCCGTGGCGCTGGAGACGATCCTCGAAGCGGCAGCGTGCCTCGCGCGCACGAGCTGCACGCCGTTGGCGCAGGAATTCACACTCACGCTCCCAGCCGAGCCGATCTTTCTGCATGCGGACGCCACGCGGCTGGAGCAGGTCTTTGGGAATCTCCTTACGAACGCCTGCAAATACAGCGGCCAAGGCTCACACATCACGCTCAGCGCCGAACGCGCCGCCTCGCGGAGAGGAGAGTCACCGGGAGTCATCGTCCGAGTGCGTGACGATGGGCACGGCATCGCGCCCGAGCTATTGCCGCATATTTTCGATCTCTTCGTGCAAGCCAGTCGCGCGCTGGACCGCGCGCACGGCGGGCTGGGCATCGGCCTCACACTGGTGCAGCGGCTCGTAAAGCTGCATGGTGGCAGCGTGGAGGCGCGCAGCGAGGGGCTCGGGAAAGGGTGCGAATTCATCGTGCACCTGCCCATCCTCCCCGGCGTGGCAGCGGCGCCGCCGCACACGCCCATGCCTGCTGTGATGGAGTCGCCGCGCCGGATGCTCATCGTGGATGATAATGTGGACTCCACGCGCAGCATGGCCATCCTGCAAAAACGGCGCGGCCACGACACGCGCACCGCCTTTACCGGCCCGGAAGCCGTCGCTGCCGCTGCCGAATTTCTCCCCGAAGTCGTGCTGCTAGACATCGGCCTGCCCGGCATGGACGGCTACGAAGTCGCCCGCCGCCTACGCGCCATGCCCGAGCTTGCGGGAGTCTTCCTCGTAGCCATCAGCGGCTACGGCAGCCTAGAGGACATCGCCCGGGCGCGGGCGGCGGGCTTTGACGAATACCTCGTGAAGCCCATGGACCTCGGGCAACTGCGCGAGTGGCTGCGCGGGCGGGAGGCGGGGGTTTAGGATTTAAGATTTAGGATTTTAGCCCGCCGCAGTCGCTGCGCCCCCCGCGAGTGCCGCAGGCCCTGCGGGTGGCCAAACTCTTAACTCTTATACCAACTCTCATTATTAAAGAGACGATGCGAAGCAGGAGAGATGAGCGCGCAGCGCCGGGTAGCGCGGGTGCCCAGCCCGCCGTGCTGGGCACCCCGCCGGGCACATCGCGGGGGCTGGGGACGTGGCCTAGGGAGATGCTGAATAATGCCGAGGGGCGTGCGCGGGGTAGCGCACGCGTCCCGTCCGGCAGCCGCCGGATTGCGGGCGTCCCGCCCGGAACTTCGCGGGGGCTGGGCGTGCGGCTTCACGGAAAGCTGCGTCGGTCGTGCGTCCCACCGATCCTCGGCGGGACGCCAAGGATGACACGCGGGACGCGTGCGCTACCCCGCGCACATCGCTCGCTAGAAGCTACGTAGAAAGACTTCGAGCGATGGAATCAGCGTTTCCCTGAGGGGAAGTGGGCGTCTGTCGTGCGTCCCATGTCTCCGGCGAGGCGCCGGAGACGGCGGGCGGGGCGCCCGCGCTACCCGGCGCTGCGCGCTCACCAAACGGCATTTCTGAAAGTCTTCTTAATGCTTGGAGATAGTATGAAAGGTCGTATTTCCACGTTCCGAAGGTCGTTTCCGCCACGGAAGTGAGCTTCTCCACGTTCCGAAAGTCGTATAAATCCTAACAGGTGGCTTCTAAACGTTTAGAAGGTCGTTGTAAATTCTGACAGGTGGCTTCCAAACGTTTGGAAGGTCGTTTCCGCCACAGAAATGAGCTTCTTCCCTGCCCGGACAGGTGCCTTCCCAGAGCGGCGGAGGGGGTGGCGGGTGGTGGGCAGGGTTTATTTTCGCACGGTCTTCACTTTTGCACGCGGCGGGGGCGGAGGCGGTGTGGGCTTGGGCGTGGTATCGTATTTCTTCGTGCTGGGCCAGATGAGCCGCCAAGGCTGGTGTTTTACAGTGTCGCTGGCTTGTTCGAGATTGGTGGCTACGTCGGAGAATTGGCCACCCAGGGTGGAGAGCTGGCGGTCCATGTTCTCGGAGGCGCGGCGGAAGTTGCGGAGGCTGGCTTCGATGTCTTTATTCGCGCTGAGATTGGCGGTGAATTTCTCGGCGTTGGCGAGGGTCTTCGAGAGGTCGCTGCCGGGGGCGGTGAGGGCGGTAATGTGGTCGAGGGTTTTGGCAATTTTACCGTCGTCGCCCGTAATGGCTTGCACGTTTTGGAGCGAACGGTGGAGGGAGCCATCGGGGCCAGCGAGTTCATTCAGGTGGATGCCCAATTTCTTGTATTCGGCAAAGGCGGTGGGGAGGTCGGAGCCTTCGGCGGTGATTTTGCTGAGGTTGTCGGAGGTCTTTTGCAGGCTTTCGAGCGTGGCGGTGGATTTCACGAGGAGAGGGTCGAGCTTTTCCAGCAGGATGGGGACGGCGTCGGAAATCGCGGGCTGCCGCTCGCCGAGGAAGCTGGTGCCATCGGGCGCGAGGCCGCTGGCTTCTTCGCCGGTGGTGAAGTCTATGACGGGCTTGCCGAGCAAAGTGGGCTGGGTGATGAGGGCTTTGACTTTGGCAAAAATGTTGGCGGCTTTAGCGACTTGGACTTCCACGAGGGTCTCCATCTTCGGCGAGGGGCGGTCTTTTTCCGGCACGGGGGAGTAGAGCTTGCTGACTTGCCCGATCTTGCGCCCGGCGAGGAGGACGGGTGCGCCGGGCTCTAGGCCAGCGGCGTTATCGAAGTAGATGCGGAAGGTTTTTTGCGGGATGAAGAAGCCGGGCGAGCCGAGGTAGAGCAGCACGGCGACAAGCCCGGCGAGGGTGATGACGACGAGGAGGCCGGTGCGGATTTCGTTGCGGAGTATGTTCATTTAGGTGGTGGTTTCGGCTTCGAGGATGGGGCCCTGCGTGTCGCCGGAGATGAATTGCGCGATGACGGGGTCGGTGGAGTTTTTGAAGTTCTCGGGTGTGTCGGCGGCGAGGATGGTGCCTTTGAAGAGCATGGCCATGTGGGTGGCGATTTTGAAGGCGCTCTCCATCTCGTGGGTGACGATGATGGAGGTCGCGCCGATCTTTTCGCTGAGGGAGATGATGAGTTCATTGATGACGGAGCTGATGACGGGATCGAGGCCGGCGCTGGGCTCGTCGTAGAGGATGAGCTCGGGGTCCATGATGATGCCGCGGGCGAGGCCGATGCGTTTGCGCATCCCGCCGCTGAGTTCGGCGGGCATCTTGTCGCGGGCGTCGGCCATGCCGACGAGGGTGAGCTTTTCATCCACGAGCTGATCTATCTCGGCGCGGGATTTGCGGGTGAGTTCTTCGAGGGGGAGGGCGAGATTATCGCGCACGCTGAGGGAGCTGATGAGGGCGCTGTATTGATAGACCATGCCGATCTTTTGCCGCACGCGGTTGAGCCGTCGGCGGCTCATGCGGGCAACGTTGAGGCCCTTGAAAGTGACGTCGCCACTGGTGGGCTGGAGAATGCCTAGGATGAGCCGGAGGAGCGTGCTCTTTCCGCTGCCAGACTGGCCGAGGATGACGAGCCGGGACTGCGGCGGGACGAGGAGATTCACGCCGGAGAGGATCTCTTTTTCGCCGAAGGCGAGATGCAAGTCGCGCATCTCCACAAGTGGTGTGATGGCGTCGCTCATTTGTCGAAGATGGCTACGAGGACGATGTTGCAGAGGGTATCGAAGCCGATGACGGTGGTGATCGCGGTGACGACGCTGGAGGTGGTGGCATTGCCGACGCCCGCCGCGCCGCCGCGCACGGAGAGGCCTTTGTAGCAGGAGACGAGGCCGATGATGAGGCCGAAGAGGAAGCTCTTTACCGTGCCCGCGATGATGTCGCGGAAGAGGACATTTTCGAGCGCGATGTCGAAGAAGCCGCGAAATGGAATATCGAACGCCCACCGCGAGATGAGGGCCGCGCCGCTCATGGCCATGACGTCCGAGACGACGACGAGGCACGGCAGGAGCAGGAAAACTGCGAGCACACGCGGGCTCACGAGGAAGCGCAGCGGCCCGATGCCCATGGCCTCGATGGCTTCGACTTCCTCCGAGACGACCATCGTCCCCAGCTCCGCCGTGTAAGCCGCGCCGATGCGCGCGGCGACCATGATCCCCGTCATCAATGGCCCCAGCTCGCGGGTGAAGGCGATGCCCACGAGCGCAGGCACGAGCCGCTCTTGGCCAAAGGTCTGGAGCTGGTAGCCCGTGAGTAGCGCCATGGTAAGCCCGATGAAAAACGACACGAGCGAGACGAGCGGGATGGAGCCCACGCCCGTGCGATCTGTTTGCTCAAAGAAGATGCCAAGCCGAAATGGAAACCGCCCCCGCGCCACGCGGTCGCCCATTTCCTCCACAGTATGAATGAGCAGCCACACGACACTGCTCAGGTGCTGGAGCGTAGATCGGATGGCTGGCCAAGGACTGAGCATACGATTATGCAATCGCGCAGGTGGCCCGCAGCGGATGCCTTTTGCTACGACTGTGCGAGCAGTCACCGACTAACACTGCTTTTCCCCCCGAGGAACCAGTCCACGAATTTCGGGATGCCCTCGGCGATCTTCGTGTGTGGGTTGTAGGCGAGGAGCGCGCGGGATTTGCTGATGTCGGCATACGTGATCGGCACGTCGCCGGGCTGCTCGGGCTTGATCTCGATGAGCGCCTTTTTTCCGAGCGCACGCTCGATGGTGGCGATGAGCTCGCTGAGCGTGGTGGTCTGGCTTTCGCCGAGATTAAAGACGTCGCAGAGATGCCCCTCGTAGCCGAGGCAGGCAGTCATTCCCTGCATGATGTCGTCCACATACGTGTAGTCGCGGCGGGTGCTGCCATCGCCAAATTGCTGGATGCTGCGCCCCTCGTGGATGGCCTTGGTGAAAGAATGAATGGCGAGGTCGGGGCGCTGGCGGGGGCCATAGACGGTGAAGAAGCGGAGATTGATCGTGCGGAGGCCGAAGAGGTGGGAGTAGTTCGAGCAGATCTGCTCGGCGGCGAGCTTCGTGGCTGCGTAGGGCGAGATGGTCTGCGTGAGCGCGAGTTCTTCGTGAAAGGGCACCGTCTTTAGCACGCCATACACGCTGCTGCTGCTAGCGCAGATAAAGCGCGGGACGTTCGCCTGCTTGGCGGCTTCGAGGAGGTTCAGCGTGCCGAGGATATTCGTCTCCACATAAAGACGCGGGTCTATAATAGATGGCCGCACGCCAGCGCGGGCCGCGAGGTGGACGATGCTGTCAAAGCGCCCGTCCCTCACGATGCGGAGCATGGCGCCCGCATCGCGGATGTCGGCCTCATGGATGGCGGCGTGTTCTTTGAACCCAGCGATATTCGCGCGCTTGATGGCGGGATCGTAGAAGTCATTAAACTCGTCCACCACGGAAACCGAATGGCCGAGAGCGATGCATTTTTCCACGAAGTGAGAACCAATAAAACCAGCACCGCCGGTGACGAGAATCTTCATGCGAGCAACGTAGGAAACGGGGTGGGCGAGGAGCAAGTGAGATTTCTGAAATGAAGAAAAACAGATAATCACAGCTTTTTTGGGACAATCCCGTTGACAGAGGGCGAGCGGGCAAAGATAAGACCGCGAACTCACCACACACACTACATTCTATGGCCGACGAACAACCCTCATCGAACAACCCCCAAGACGATGATTCCACAAAGAAAGAAACCATCCGCATCACGCTGCCGCCCAAAGGCGACGCACCAGCCGTGAAGCGCGAGACCGTGCGCATCAATGTGCCGGGAGCCCAGAGCCAACCCCTCAGCTCTATCCCAAAGAAGGAAACTTCCAAGATCACCCTGCCGTCGCCCTCCGGCATCGTGCCACCACCTGCGCCGACTCCGCTCTCGCAACCCGCGCCCAAGATTAGCGGCATCATGCCACCGCCGAGCCCGCTCGGCGTGCCGACGACCAAGCCACTCAGCGGCTCCGTGCCACCGCCAAAGCCACCACCACTCACAGGCAAGCCCACCGTGCCACTCCGCCCGGCTCCGCCGAGCGGCATCAGCGCACCACCGCTCGCAGCGCAGGCCTCCGGCATCGCGCCAAAGCCTGCTTCGCCGAAGAAAGAGACCGCCCGCATCACCCTACCCGGTGACGCACCAAAGAGCGGCGCACCTGCGCTGCCAAAAGCCACGGTGAAGATGCAGCAGACACAGCCACTTTCCAAAGGCCCGACCTCTGGCGTGCGTGCTCCATCCACGAGCCAAGTCACCGTCGCCTCGTCCACAGACAACTCGCCAGCAAAATCCGATGTCGGCACGCTGGCTCTCTCCATCGTCGCCGCCATCGCTGGGGTAGCTGCCGCAGTTTTTGCCTACTTGGTGAATAACGCCGCACAACTCCCCGAGTGGGCATCGAAGCTAAACTAAATCATGTCCAGTCCAAACGTCATCACACTCACCGAAGCCAACTTCACCGCAGAAGTCCTAAACTCCACCGTGCCCGTCTTGGTGGATTTCTGGGCTCCTTGGTGCGGCCCGTGCGTCCAGCTCTCACCAGTGATTGATGAAATCGCTAACGAGCGCGTCGGCGTCGCCAAAGTGGGGAAAGTGAACGTGGACGAAGCGCAAGGGCTCGCCGGACAATTCCGCGTGAACAGCATCCCAGCTCTGATCTTCTTCAAAGGAGGCCAACCCGCCGGACAGCTCGTAGGACGCCAGCCAAAAGCTGAAATCCTGAGCAAGCTCGACGCTCTCGCATAGCGCCAGCAGGCCAGCAGAAAATCATCGCCGCCGCTTCCAGCAATGGGAGCGGCGGTTTTTTTGCTTTTGGCTCAAGGCAGAAACAATCAACTCATGCCGATTCGTTCTTCGAGTGGGTATCACACGTTTTCCCGAGTCGCTGCGCTCCATGCGCCCGGCAGGGATGCTGGACGCTTCGCGCTCGTCTCTCCTGCTTCATGGCGTCTTTCTTAATTTTTGGAGATGATATCAATCGGCGTAGCGGCTCGCCAACATTCGAGGAAGCCGGTAGCAAAGTCTTCGGGGCGGGCGGCGATCCAAGTGGCAATTTGGGCGAGTGTGAAGAAGCCGCCGGTCTCGATCTCGGCGGGAGGGAGGAGGAAGGGGCCGTTGTGGGTGGCGCGGTAGATTTTTACGAATTCCTCGCCCGTGCCGGGGCACGCGGCGATCTCGCCGATGCGTTCGACTTCGGCAGTGATGCCGAGTTCCTCCTGCAATTCGCGCGGGGCGGTGGCGTCGTAGGTGTCGCCGGAGTTCACATGGCCGGCGGCGCTGCTGTCCCAGCGCCGGGGATGCACGTCTTTCCAGCGTGAGCGTTTTTGGAGGAAGAGCTCGCCGCGTTTATTGAAGACGAAGATGTGGACGGCGCGGTGGCGGAGTTTGTCGCGATGGACTTCGCCCCGTGGGCGCTGGCCGATCACGGCGTCGTGCTCGTCCACTATGTCGAAGATTTCGCCCGTCGTGTCTTGCGCTTTGCTGGCGTGGTCGGTGGGGGCGTCGGCGGAGAGATTCGTGAGCGCGATCCATTGCTGGAGGCTGAGTTCCTCCGCGCGCGCGGTCTCGGTCGCGCCGATGGCGGCGGCAAACTCGGGCCAGCGGTCGAGCTGGATGAGCTTGCGGAGCTGCTTGCGGCGCTGGGTGAATCCGCGCTTTACGAGGTTGCGGAAACGCGCGCCGTCGCAGTCTGGGAATTCGCCGTCTTTGCGCGGCGTGAAGCTGACGACGGCGGAGTCCACCTTCGGCACCGGCGTGAAAAGGCGAGCGGGCAGGATGCGCTCCAGCTTGGCCTTCCAACGACGACCGATGAGCAGTGTGAGCGCGCCGTAGGCTTTCGTGCGCGGCCCGGCGCAGAGACGCTCGGCGAGCTCGCGCTGGAGCGTGAAGACGAAGCCGCTGCACGGGCTGGGCTCGTCGGTGTATTGGAAGAGGAGCTGGCTGGAGATGTAATAGGGAAGGTTGCCGAAGACCTTCGTCGGCCCGTGCTGGAAGAGCTCGCGCACATCGTAGGCGAGCGCGTCGCCGTGGACGGTCTGGAGATTTGGGTAGTGCTCTTGCAGCCACGAGATGAGCCGATCATCTTTCTCCAGCAGGATGCCGCGCGGGGATTTTTCCTGCGCAAAATCCGTGAGCGCGCCGAGGCCGGGGCCGATCTCCACCCACGGCTCGCCGGGCTGGATGCCGACGACTTCGACGATCCAGCGCGCGAGGTTTTGATCGTGCAGAAAGTTCTGCCCGAGGCTTTGCGTGGGCTTTGAGCCGAGTGCCGCGAGTGTGGCGGCGATGTTTGAGAGCTTCATTCGTGCGTGCAGTGGAGACGCTGGGGCGGCGTGGGGCAAGCGCTACAGCACGGCGAGCAGTAGCTCCACGTGCGCGGCAGGCTTCACCTTCCGCAGTATGGCTTGGATTTTTCCATCCGGCGCGATGGCAAAAGTGGTGCGCTCGGTGCCCATGTATTTCACGCCAAACATACTCTTCTCCACCCACACGCCGTAGGCATCTACGATAGCGTGCGACTCATCCACGAGGAGTGGGAAAGGGAGCGCGTGCTTCGCGACGAACTTCGCGTGTTTCGCGGCGGAATCCACGCTCACGCCAAAGATCGCGGCCTTGCCTGCGAACTGTGCCCATTCATCGCGGAGCGCGCACGCTTGCATGGTGCAGCCGGGCGTCGCGTCCTTTGGGTAAAAATAGAGCACCACCGTCTGCCCTCGGAGATCGGCGAGTGAGACCGCCTGACCTTCGCCGTATGCACCGCCGACGGCGAGGGCGCTGAATGTGGGCGCGGTGTCGCCGACTTGGAGTTCTTTGTTCATGGTGAGTTCACGAAAAAGGCCGACCCCGCGTGGAGTCGGCCTTTCTCTAAATGCGTGCGCTTACTTCAGCTCCGCGAGCTTGGCTTTGATCGCCTCGAAATTCGGCAGATCTTTTGGCGTGGCGGTCTGCTCGGCATATTGGACGACGCCCGCTTTATCCACGACGAACGCGGCGCGCGCGCTTGTGTCGCCGATGCCTGCGAGGCCGGGGAAAAGGACGCCGTAGGCATTCGTCACCACCTTGTTCAGATCGCTCACGAGTGGCACGGCGATTTTCTCTTTCGTCGCCCACGCTTCCTGTGCGAATGGGCTATCCACGCTCACGCCGATGACGGCGGCGCCGAGGTCGGCGTAACCAGCGATGCCCTGCGACACGTCGCACATCTCGTCCGTGCAGACGCCGGTGAAAGCGAGCGGGAAGAAGAGCACGACGGTGTTCTTCTGTCCGTAATTAGCCGAGAGCGTCACGTCCGTGAGGCCCGTGGCGTCTTTGTGTTTGAGTGTGAAATCCGGTGCGGTAGTTCCGACTGCGATAGGCATGGTGTGTGTGTGTTTGTGGTTTGGTAAAATGGCGGGGCGGAGCTTGTAGATGCCCGCCCCGGGTGCGGCAATCGTTTATCGCAACCACTGCTACGCTTGCGAGCGCCGCCCACTTTCTCTTTTCTAAAAGCTGTGCTCTTCACGCGACTCCACATCATCCACGACCCCACGCCGCATCCCGCTGCGCTGAATATGGCGCTCGATGAAGTGCTGCTCTCCGCAGTGCGCGAGCCCACGCTGCGCATCTATCGGTGGGCTCATGCAGCCGTTTCATTTGGCTACTTCACCCGGCTCGCAGCCGTCGCGCCGAGCTGGCCGGAGCGCGAGCTCGTGCGGCGTATGACGGGCGGCGGCATCGTCCCACACGGCAGCGACCTCACCTACAGCATCCTCGTCCCCACCGCGCATCCCTTTTCCCAACTCCCCCCGCGCGACAGCTACCAGCGCATCCACGCCGTGCTCGCGGGCTGGCTCGTGCGAAATGAGATCGCCGCCACGATTGCGCCGCCGCCAGTGAGGGAGGGGAGCGGCGTGTGCTTCGAGAGCCCGGTGGAATACGACCTCCTGACCGCTGGCAGCAAAATCGCCGGAGCCGCCCAGCGCCGCACCCGCACGGGCCTGCTCCACCAAGGCAGCGTGCAACTCGCCGCGCTCGATGGCAGCACGCTTGGCGCTGCATTTGCCAGCGAGTGCGAGTGGCAGCAACTCTCGGCGGAGACGATGGAAATGGCGGAGGCGCTCGCACTTTCTAAATACGCGAGCGCGGCTTGGATGGCGCGCGTGTGAGGTGTGGGGAGAGGAAACTTCGAACTCTGAACTCCGAACTTAGAACTCCGAACGACGCTCTCGAAGCAACAAGGTTCGAAGTTCCGAGTTCTGTTCCCTCGCTCTCCACCGCTCACTCAAGAACTCGAATTGCAATCCTCCCCGCACTACTCCATTCATCCCGCATGGATAAAGGCTCTGCGCTCGCTCAACGATGGTCACGCTCCGGCGTCAGCGCGCTCTTACTCGCACTTTTTACAAATAGCCACGCCCTCGCCGCAGACAAAAAAACAGCGAAGCCCGAGCGCCCTTCGCCCGACGACCACCTCCGCGAAGAACGCGGCGTGAACGCCTTTACCGCACCCAGCATCGAGTCCCTCCTCGCCGCACTCCAGCAGCTCCGCCCGCTCCCCTATGACGCCGTGGCCCGCGAGCTTCCCGCTCAAAACCCCTCCGACCGCGCCCGCCTCGCACTCAGCACCGGGGCCGTCATCGCCGATGGATTTCTCGCCGTCTCGGCAGAAAAACAATCCCGCATCGAACCCATCGGGCGCGTCCTTCTCCGCCATGGCAAAGGTCTCGGCGTCGGCGACCACGTCACCAAGCACAGCAAAAGCATCCTCGAAAAAGCTGCCACTAAAGACTGGGACGCCGTCCGCTCTGAACTCACCGGCACCCAGCGCGACGTCGAGCAAGGAATGATCGCCCTGCGCGACGAAGAGATCGCCCACCTCGTCGCCCTCGGTGGCTGGTGGCGCGGGCTAGAGATCGCCGCCAGCATCGTAGATGAAAAATACACCCCCGAGCACGCTGCGCTCCTCGTGCAGCCCGGCGTCCTTGATTACTTCGCCGACCGCGTGAGCACGCTGAATCCCACCATGAAAAAGACGCCGCTCTGGCTCGCGCTCGATACCCGCCTCCGCGAAGTCCGCAAACTCGCCATCAAAGACGACCGCATCCCGCCTACTGCCGAGGATGTCAAAAAAATCCGAGCCGCTGCCAAAGCTGTGAGCGACCTCATTGTGAGCGAGCAGTAATTACTTCCGCAGCGTGCACGACGTGGGACAGGCGCCCC
>JAYVQK010000236.1:0-18992 GCA_043757005.1 Verrucomicrobiaceae bacterium | reverse complement strand
GAGGTCGGTGATCCATTGGAGGGCGATCTTTCCAATCGGGCGTTTCCCGGTGGCGATGTTGGCGCGCATGGTCATGCCGTAGCGGAGGCGGTTGTCGGGATTTTGCACTTCTACGGTGACGGCGTAGGTGTGCTCCAGGAGTTTCTCGTGGCCGTTGGCGGCGTCGTGGAAGGTGGGGACATCGCCGCCTCGTTCTTTGCTGAATGCGAGGGGGAAATTGTGGCTGTCCATCTCCACGGGATCGGCGGCGACTCGGCCCTCGAATCGCTGGCCGGGATAGGCGTCGGCCATGAGTGCGACAGGGTTGCCAGCTTTCACAAAGCGGACTTCTCTTTCGCTGAGGGGCACTTTGATGAGCATGGGATTGAGGGAGGCGATTTCGCAAAAGGCATCCTGCGGGGGGCGGAGGTAATGGCCGACGCGCTGGGCCATGTCGCGGGTGATGATGATGCCGGTGGTCTTGGCTCGGAGGTCGAGTTGCTGCACGTCGTGGCGTAGTTTTTCGAGGACAGCTTTGGAGGCTTCGAGGAGGGGTTGGTATTGGCGGAGGTCGTCGGCTTTGCCGAGGCCGATGGAGGCGTTCACGGCGAGTTCGTAGCGTTTGGTCTCTTGCTCGGCGGCGAGGAAACGCTCGGTGAGTTCGCGATTTTCGAGCCGCCCTAGGAGGGTGCCGGGTTGCACGATTTGGCCTTCTTTTACGGCGACTTCGGTGACGAAGCCGGGCGTGTCGGGGTGGACGATCTCGGGCTCGGCGAGCTCGACGGCGCTGTGGCGGGTGATTTCATTTTGCACGGGCACGAAGCAAAAGATGAGGAACGCCGCGAACGGGATGCCAAAGATTTTTGCGATACGTGGGCCGCGACCGCCCGGTTTGAGATCGTCGCGTGTGAGATGGAGATGTTGCACGAAATGCCATAGTGGCACGACGACCCAGCCCGTCAAAGCAAGGAAAGCGAACCAATCGGTGAGCCCCTCTAGCCCGAGCGGCGTGAGGTGGGGCTCCATGAAGACGATGAGTTTATAGATGACGTAGTAGCCGTAGAGCCAGGAGAGCACGGCGTAGAGGTAGAAAAGGGCGAGGTTCTTTTTCGGCAAAGGCATCCGGGAGAGGGCCTCATCTTTGGTGCCTTTGCCGAAGAGCAGTTTGGTGACTTTATTCTGCACGAGGGCGCGGGACTTTTGCTGGAGATTGGGCGTCTCGATCGCATCAATCATGATGTAGTAGCCGTCGAAACGCATGAGGGGATTCGCGTTAAAGAGCAGTGTGCTGACGCTGGAGATGATGATGATATTAAAGAGAAAATCCTTAAACCATCCCGGCTGCACGACGGCCCAGAGGAAGGTGGCGAGTGCGGCGAAGACCAGCTCCACGTAGATGCCCGCAAAGCTCACGAGCATCCGGTGGCGGCGGTCGGGCATGGTCCAGCAGTCGCTCACGTTCACGAAAAAATAGGGCGTGAAGACCATCGTCATGCAGCCGACTTCGTGGACCTCTCCGCCGAAATGTTTACACGTCAGCCCGTGCCCCAGCTCATGCACGCTCTTGATGAGGATGGTGGTGACCCACATCAGCGCGATGTTGTGCCAGTTAAAAAGATTGGCCAGCGCGTGGTCGAGCCCCTCGGCTTTGGTGAGGAAAACGACCGCGCCAAGCGCGATGATGGCCCACGAGACCCAGAACGTCGTCTTTGTCCAAATCCACGCTACTCGCTTTGCCATCGCGCCAAAGACGCGGTCGGGATCAAAAAGCGAGCGGCGGTAGAAGAACACTTTATTGGCCAGCTCGTAGAGGCCTCCCTTCTTTTTCTTCTGCTGCTTGCGCGCATCCATGCGGGCTTTGATGCGCGTGCCTTGCACGTTGAGAAATTGCAGCAGGGCGAGGTCGTTGGCGAATTTCAACACGCGTTCATTCGTCTCCTCATCCGTGTAGTCGAGGCGTAGATGCGGATGGTCCTTTATCCATAGATCGCGGATCACGCCGAAGGTGCGCTTTCCATCAAAGAGCGTCGCCAGCGCGTAATCCTCCGCAGTGAGCCGGAAATACTGGAGCGAGATCGGGTCCTTCACCACGAAGTAAGTCCGCCCTTCAAACATCTGCCGCGAGATGACCAAATCGCCGCGCAACGCAGGCAGCACGATGTGCTCCTGTGAAGGAGCGGGCGGCGCGAGAGCGGTATCCGGTTTAGCGACAGCAACAGCCATGGAAGCGTAAGAAGACGCCTTTGATGGCAGGAGAATTAGAAAGTGCAAAGCTCGGCGTGGGGTTCTGTGGGGTGCAATGGTGGGTTAGCGGGGACGCCACGGGTTTTTAATCAGAATGTAACGTCGCTGAAACAAAAGACCTCCTGCCCAGTAGGTCTCTTTGCGTAATGTCCGCGCACTCTGCTCCATCCACCACCTTTCTATCTCCGAACAATGACTCACACTTTCCGCAAATTGCTCGCTCTCGGCGCGCCCGCGCTGCTCGCTCTGCCCACCGCACGGGCGACCACTTTTACATGGGGCAATACCACGGAAAACTGGAGCGCGGCCGCTGCGTGGGTGGGCGGCGCGGTGCCGGTGCCGGGGGATCTCGCGGAGCTGGTCTTTGGCGGCGTGGTCGCGCCAAATCTCACCCCGGCAGTGAGCCCTCCGACTTACACGGCGACGAATAATCTCGCAGGTGTCTTTGCACTGAATCGGCTCACGCTGAACGCGACGGACCCGCTCGTAGGCGGCATCGCGGGCGTGGGGCAAGTCGTCGCGGGCAACGCGCTGCGTCTTGGCGGCACGCTGCCGCAAGTCGCGCAGATAGGCGCTGGCGGGGTGGTCTTCGACGTGCCGGTGGTGCTCGCGGGCGGGCTCATTTTCACGGGCGAGGGCACGGGGCTGGCGACTTTTAATCGCGGCATCAGCGGCTTTGCCGACATCACGAAAACGGGTGCGAGCGTGTTTCGCTTTGGCACTTTCCCGCCAGCGCCTGTGGCACCCGCGACGACCTCCAATGCGCCCTCGGAAAATACGTGGGTCGGCCAGCTCTCGATCAATGGCGGCACCGTTCGCTTTAATAACAACGCCGACTCGGGCCGCACCGCGCTACGTGCAAATGGCGTCGCTTTTCCAGCGAGTGCCACGGGCATCCCCGCGCTCACTTGCACGAATGAAATCCGGCTCGGCACCCTCAGCGGCACAGTGGGGAGAGTGGAGAGTGCTGTCGTCGGCACGAATACCGATAGCGAAGACATCGTCATCACCACGATGGATTCCAGCAGCTTCGGCGGCACGCTGCACCTCGCAGCGCCCACGGGCACGGGGAATGATCTCGGCACCTTCGTCGTGCGCGGCCCCGGCGTGCAGACGCTCACGGGCACGCTACAAATTGATCGCGATCTCGAAATCGCCGGGACTCTCGTGCTCGCTGGCACCGCCTCGCTCGGCGCACAGACGAAGGGCTCCATCAACCTCGCTGGCGGCACCGTGCGCCTCGATAATTCCACCGCCAACAACAGCGACCGCCTGCGCAACGGCGACACGCTCGTGACCGGCCTAGACTGTATCGGCGGCGGGCAGCTCGTGCTGGATGGCAACGCCGCTGGCACCGCAGAAATCGTGAGCCGCCTGCAACTCAGCGCGCTCACCAGCGCCAGCAAAACCAAGCAACGCTCGGGCGAGCTCCAGCTCGCCGTCGTCCACCGCGCCACCACCGCGCCGACCACGCTCACCTTCCAGACTTACGAGCGCGACAACACCACACTCCAGCCGCTCGATACCGTGGAATTCTCCGCCACAAACGCCGCTGGCACCACGCTCGCGCTCGGCACTACGGGCAATACTCCTCGCATCAGCTTCACCTCCCTGCCCTCCCTCAGCCTCCTCCTTTTAAGCAGCAGCAGCGGCACTGCGGCCACCGGCTGGGGCGTAGTAAAAACGAGCACCGGCATCGGCTTTGCCACCTACGGCCCGAACGGCGTGGGACCCATCGCGACCACCGCTTTTGCCGCGAGCGGCGGATCGCTCAATGCCCTCATCACCGTCACCAAAACCATCGCCGCCAACGCCATCTTCAGCCTGAACTCCCTCCGCCTCGCGCCCACCGCTGCCGCGCAGACGCTCACGCTCAACGCTGGCAGCACACTCGCGGTGAAAGGCATCGCACTCGCGGGAGCGACCGATTTCTCCATCCTCGGCACCGGCGCGCTTGCAGGCACCACGCCGCAATACCTCCACGTCGAACAAGCCACCCTCACCTTTGCCGCCAGCATCGGCAACACGGCGGAAGTCGTGAAAGCAGGCGCAGGCACGCTCGTCCTCACAAACACCGCGAACACCGCTTCGCAGAAAATCTTCGCCATCAATCGCGGCATCGTCCGCAGCGCGCTCACCACTTTGCCCGGCGGCGAGATCCGCCTGCGCGGCGGCGTGCTGGAGATCGCTGGCGGCGGCACCTTCCTCCGCCCGCTCCTCGTCGGCGCAGTCGGCAGCGAAATCACCGGCCCCGGCACGATCAACTGGAACGGTGTGGACCTCGCAGGCACCCCGCTCGCCCCCACAAAGATCGCCGAAGATCGCAGCGGCGGCGGCTTCGCAGCAGTCGGCGCAGACGCCATCGTGGATCTCGGCACCGCCGGAGCGACCCCGATTTTGTGGGAGCAACGCGGCTTCATTCAAAGCGGATTCCCCCTCGTCCTCGGCAGCAAAAACGCCACCGCTCGCGTGACGCTCGTGGACAACTTTTCCCTCACCTCCAGCGACACCATCGTGAACTACAACGCCCGCGAAATCCGCGTGGACGACAACCCCGCCAGCACCGCCGACCGCGCCGTGATGAGCGGCATCCTCAGCGGCACCTACCTCAATGACCTACTCAAAACCGGCACCGGCACGCTCCAACTCAGCGGCGCGAATACCTACGCCGGCCTCACCACCGTGCAAGCCGGCACCCTCGTCGTCACCGGCAGCACGGGCGGCATCGGCACACAGGTGAAAAGCGGCGCAACACTGGCTGGCACAGGCTCCGTGGGTGCCGTGCTCCTCGATAGCGGCGCGCTCCTCGCCCCCGGCGATGCCACCCTCGCCACCCTCACCGCCGCCAGCCTCACGTGGAAAGCAGGCGGCATCGCCCGCTTCGATCTCGGCGCAACGGCAGCGGCGGATAAAGTCGCGCTCGGCACTGGTGCCCTCACGAAAAGAGGCACCGGCACATTTGCCTTCGACTTTGCCAACACCGGCGTCGCCGGACAGACCTACGTCCTCGCCACCTTCGGCTCGACCACGTTTGCCGCGTCCGATTTCACCGCCACCAATGCAGCCGCACCCGGCACGTTCTTCCTCGTCGCAGGCTCACTTATTTTCGACACTCGCACACTCACAGCCGTTGAGAAATGGCGCATGGCTCACTTCGGCACTTCGCTCAATACCGGCACCGCCGCCGACAACGCGGACCCCGACGCCGACGGCCTCTCGAACCTCCACGAATACGCCCTCGGCACCGACCCACTGATCGTCAGCGCCGCCCTCCCCGCCACCACGCGCGTCGCCAATCGCCTCACCCTCACCTTCCCCCGCAACGCCGCCGCTACCGACATCACCTGCATCGTCGAAGCCCGCAACGACCTCATCCTCGGCGCATGGGCCGCCGTCGCCAGCTCCACGGTGCCCGGCACTTGGACGCCCATCGGCACCGCTACCGCCGTAGAAAGCGCAGGCACCGCCACCATCACCGACAGCACCGATATGCTCACGGTCCCCCAGCGTTTCCTCCGTCTAAAAATCACGCGCCCCTAGCCCCGCCCTTTTTCTACCGGGAACGTGGGGCTTCGCCTCGGGGGACTAGCAGGATGGGGGAGCCTCCGGGGAGGGGCGCTCCGGCGGCGATCCAAGCGCGGAGCTTTTCCATTTCGGGGTGAGAAATGGCGTGGCCGGTGGGGGGCATGGCTCCGGGTTGGGTGTCGGTGAAGGAGACCACTTGGAAGAAGCGGCTTTGTTCGGGATGACCGGGGACGATGAGTTTGCCGGGGCCGATGAGGCGGGCGATGGCGAGCGTATCGGTGAGAGCAGGCATATTTTGGAGACGATGGGTGCCGTGGCAGTGGAGGCAGGTGGTCTCTAGGACGGGGTGGACGGTTTCAAAAGTGACGCTGGTATGCACACGGGGCGGGCTGGCGCAGCCTGCAGTGAGGGCGAGGAGGAGGGAAAGAGCGGCGGTGGTGGTGTGCATGGTGGAGGCGGTGGGTTATTGTTGGATGGGTTTGGTTTTTGGAAGGGGGATTTTAGCGAGAGCGGCGAGGGCGTTGTCTGGGGTGTTGCCGAGGCCGACTTGCTGGAAGACGATGACGCCGTCGGCGTCGAGGATGGTGATAAGGAGGGAGTGGGCGTATTGGAGGGTGGAGCCGGGGGAGTAGCGGAAACCGACGCGGTCGGCGAGTTGTTGGATGTCTTGGGCTTTGCCGGTGAGGAGGCTCCAGTGTTGGGGGGAAAGGTCGTATTTTATGCGGAAGGCGCGGAGGGCTTTGGGGGTGTCGCGCTCAGGATCAATGCTAACGAGGAGGAAATCCACGCGATCACGGAGGGCTGGGGGCAGTGCGGCTTCGATGGTTTTCATTTCTTTGACGATGAGGGGGCAGGAGTGGGAGCAGCTCGCGAAGAAGAGAGCGAGGACTTGGGGGCGTCCGCGAAGGGCGGAGAGCTTCACCTCTTTGCCCACATCGGCTGTCCATGTGGAGGCGAGGCGGTAGAAGGATTTTTCGCTGAATTTGCCGGGGGGTAAGCCCACTCGGCAGCAGGGCGGCTCGCCGGTGGTCGCGGGTTTTTTCGCCGGGGCAGAATGGAGTGGGGCTGTGGCGAGTGCGATGGTGACGAGGAGGAGTGCGAGCGCTTTCATGGTGAGATTGTGGACGGGTATCGGATTTCGAGCACCGTGTGGATTGGCGAATGTGAGGCAGAGATTGCTGGGCAAGTTCTGCACGGCCTCTGCCAAGTGGGGGCGGAGAAGTGCGACCTATGTTTTGAGGCACGGGGGAGGGAATTGCCTCCCCATCACGCAATCTGAAATTCTTTAACTCCTCTCAATACTCCGACCGCAGATCCACCGGCTCGGGCGTCTTCTTTTTTCCGCGCGTGCGGATATTCAGCACTTCTACGATGAAGGAAAACGCCATTGCGAAATAGATGTAGCCCTTTGGCACGTGGTGCCCGAAGCCATCCGCGATGAGCACGAAGCCCACGAGGATGAGGAAAGACAGCGCCAACAATTTCACCGTGGGATGGCGGTTCACAAAATCGCCTATGCTCTTTGCCGCCGCCAGCATCACGAGCATCGAGAGGATGATCGCAGTAATCATAATCACAATCGGGCTCCCATGCATCTCGGGCGCAACCGGCGCGGCGAGCACTGCTTGCGCATCCGTGAGCGCGGCGAGCGCAGCGGCGGGGATTTGCGCCGCAGACTGCATCGCGGTGGCGACGGCTCCCCGCGCCGCGAGGATCGCAGCGGGCTCGTGCGCGGCGGAAGGACTGCCGCCGACGAGGCCCACGGCGGTGATGACGGAATCGAGCGAGAACAAAATATCCACCAACACAATCGTGCCGATCACCGCCGCGAACTTCGGCTTTACCGTCGTGCTCAGTTCGTGGTCCACACCCTCCATCGCGTGATGGATTTCCTTGATGCTTTTCCACACCAGAAAAAGCCCGCCAATCAGCATCACCAAATCTTTCCCCGAGAAGCCGTGGCCAAACACTGCGAAGAGATCGCGCGTGAGCTTTGTGAGCAGGAAAATGGAACTCAGCAGCAGGATGCGCGTGACCAGCGCCAGCAGTAGCCCGATGGAGCGCGCCCTACCCTGCTGCTCGGCGGGTAGCTTCCCGGCGAGGATCGAGATGAAGATGATATTGTCCACGCCCAGCACGATTTCGAGGATCGTGAGCGTGAAGAGACTGACCCAAACATTGGGATCGGAAAGCCAAGTGAACATGGCGCGGAGGATTGCGAGCCGCGCAGGTGTGTAAAGCGCGGACTACTTTCGCGTTGAAGATCGCCGCATCCCGTCGCATCTTCCGCCCGCCATGCACATTCCAAGTCACGCTCTTCCACGCCGCACTTTCCTACGCGGGCTCGGTGCCTGTATCGCACTCCCCTTCCTAGAAGCGATGGCCCCGCGCGCCAGGGCGGCGGCGGGTCTCGGAGCGGGCGGAGTGCCGCGCCGCATGGTCTTCATTTACCTGCCAAACGGTATGGATATGGAGAGCTGGACACCCAAGGCGGCAGGCGCAAATTTCGAGCTGCCCTCCACGCTGCAATCCCTGCAAGCCCACCGCCAGCAAGTCTCCGTGCTCAGCGGGCTAGCGCATGTGCAGGCGCGTCCGCTCGGGGATGGCGCGGGCGATCATGCGCGGGCAAATGCTTGTTTCCTCACCGGAGCGCATCCGCGCAAAACGGCTGGGTCGGACATCCATGTAGGCGCTTCTGCGGATCAAGTCGCGGCGCAGCAGATCGGTAAAGCCACGCGCCTCGCTTCGCTGGAAATGAGCTGCGATGCCTCGGGCAGGCAGGCGGGCGCTTGCGACAGCGGGTATGCCTGCGCGTATCAAAACAACCTCTCTTGGCGCAACGAGAACACCCCGATGCCAGCCATCGCTGATCCGCGCCTCATTTTCGAGCGACTCTTCGGCACGGCGGAAGATCCCGATTTGGCCGCAGGCCAGTCGCTCCGCGAGAGCTGCCGCAGCAGCATCCTCGACCTCGTGCGCGACGATGCCAAGACGCTCCAGCGCAGCCTCGGCGCGACGGATCGCCGCAAGCTGGATGAATACCTCACCGCCCTCCGCGAGACGGAAGTGGGCATCGAGCAGCACACGAAATTCAAAGCCAACCTGCCGCGCCCCACGATGGCGAAACCGGACGGGATCCCAGGCGATTTCGGCGACCATGTGCGGCTCATGTATGATCTGCTCGCCCTTTCGCTCGCGACGGATTCCACGCGCATCGCCAGCTACATGGTGCTCCGTGAAGGCAGCAACCGCAGCTACCCGTGGCTCGGCGTGAACGACGGGCACCACGAGCTCTCGCACCACGGCGGCAGCCCCGAAAAGAAGGCCAAGATCGCCAAGATCAACCAGTGGCACTTGGAGCAATTCGCTGGGTTCATCGGGAAATTAAAATCCATGCGCGAGAGCAGCGGCACGGTGCTGGATAACTCCATGATCGTCCTGGGCAGTGCCATCGCCGACGGCGACCGCCATGCCCACCACGATCTCCCCGTCCTCCTCTGCGGCGGCGGTGCTGGCGCGCTAAAACCGGGTCGCCACGTGCAATTTCCGAAAGAGACTCCGATGACGAATCTTTTCCTCACCATGTTCGATCACATGGGTGTGAAAGCCGACAAACTCGGCGACAGCACTGGAAAGCTGGAAAACGTCTAAGCGGGCTGCGTCTGCGCAATGCCGCGCACGTATTCCGCCACGGCCTCGCGCCAATCGCGGGGACGCTGGCCGATGAGTGCGGTGAGCTTGTCGGTATTCATCGCCGTATTTGGCGGGCGCTTAGCGATGAAGGCTTTCAAGTCGGCCATCTTTTGCGCGCCCACGGTGCGGGCGCGGAGCGGGATGCCTGCCTCAGCGGCGACATCCAGCGCGTATTGGCCGTATTCCTGCCAAGTGCAGGAGCCGCCATTGCACAAGTGGAGGAGCCCACTCGCGGGCACATCGAAAAGCAGCGGACGCAGTAAGCGCGCGGCGTCGAGCGTGTAGGTAGGCACGGCGATTTTGTCGGCGATGGCCGAGACGCTGTCCTCCTTTTGCGCGCGCTGGAGGATTTGATCTACAAAGCTCGGGCGATCTGGCCCGAAGACCCACGAGACGCGCACGACGAGCCCCGCGCCATGCGTGGTAGCGAGCACGCTTTCCTCGCCGGAGCGTTTCGATGCGCCATAAAAACTAATCGGATTCGCCGCGTCCTCCTCCGTGTATGTCCGCTGCGTCGCGCCGTCGAAAACGTAGTCCGTGCTGATGTGAATGCAGCGCGCTCCTTTGTGATAGCAAATGTCGCCGAGCGTCGCGGCGGCCATTGAGTTGAGGAGAAAGGCCTCGTCCTTCTCCGTCTCGCAACGATCCACATTCGTCTGCGCGGCGCAGTTCACGAGCACTCCGAAATCCAGCGACTCCAACGTCTCCCGAGTCGCTTTTAAATTTGAAAGATCCAGCTCCGCCCGACCAAGCCCCAACACGTCTTCCCCCGCCGCCCGCCACTCGCGCACGAGTGCTGCGCCGAGGCGACCTCCGGCTCCGGTCACGATGATTTTCCGAGAACTGTTCATGCCTTTTTCAACAGCGGCTCCCACCACGCGCGGTTCGCCACATACCACGCGACAGTCTCGCGGATGCCCTGTGCGGGGCGATGGCGCGGCGACCAGCCGAGTTCCTCCTGTGTCTTGCTGCAATCAATCGCGTAGCGGCGGTCGTGGCCGGGGCGGTCGGTCACGTATTTGATGAGCGATTCCGTCTTGCCCAGCTCCGCGAGGATCATCTTCACCACTTCGATATTCGTCAGCTCGCCGTCGCCGCCAATATTATACACCTCGCCCGCGCGGCCCCGCTCCAGCACGGCGAGCGCGGCTTCGTTGTGATCGTGGACGTGGATCCAATCGCGCACATTCAGCCCATCGCCATAGACGGGCAGCGGGATGTCCGCGAGCGCGTTGGTGATCATCAGCGGGATCAGCTTCTCGGGGAATTGATACGGGCCGTAGTTGTTCGAGCAGCGCGTCACCAGCACCTCCTGGCCGAAGGTGTGAAAATGCGCGAGCGCCAGCAGATCGGCGCTCGTTTTACTGGCGGAATACGGCGAGCTCGGTTGCAGCGGCGATGCCTCGGTGAAGCGCCCCGTGGGCCCCAGCGAGCCATACACTTCGTCCGTCCCGATTTGCAGAAAGCGCGCGACCTTGTGCAGCTTCGCCGCGTTCAGCAGCGTCGCGGTGCCGACGACGTTTGTCTCGATAAAGGCCATCGGGTTCGCGATCGAGCGATCTACGTGCGACTCGGCGGCGAAGTTCACCACCCCATCGAATTTTCCCTCTGCAAAAATGCGCTCCATCGCCGCCGCGTCCGCGATGTCCGCATGGTGGAAGGTGTAGCGCGGGTTGCCCTGCACGACATCGGCGAGATTCGCCGGATTCCCCGCGTAAGTGAGCGCGTCCACATTATGCACCACCCACTCGGGCCGCGCCGAGAGCAGGAGTCGCACGAAATTGCTGCCGATAAAGCCGCAGCCGCCAGTGACAAGGATACGCATGGTCGCAGCGATGTAGCAGCGGCGGCGCGCTGCGCCAAAGGATTTCGCTCCACTCCATTGCTCCATTTTACAAGCGCGCGGGCCATTTTGCTTGCCTGCCATACCGCGCGCTGAATACAGGTTTACCCCGTGCTACAAAACTACTCTTCCGAGGCAGGATTCTTCGATGAGATGGTCACGCCGGATGGTAAGGCGAGGCCGCACTACGAGAAGTTTCGACAACTTTTGACGGCGATGCCGCCCGCTGAGTTTGACAAGAAACGGCAGGCGGTGGATCTGGCTTTTTTGCGTCAAGGAATCACGTTTAACGTGTATGGGGACTCGCAGGGGACGGAGCGGATCTTCCCGTTCGACCTCGTGCCGCGCATCGTCCCGGCGAAGGAGTGGGAGCACATCGAGGCGGGGCTGATCCAGCGCATCACGGCGCTGAATCTTTTCCTGCACGACATCTATCACGAACAGCACATCCTCAAGGACGGGACGATCCCGCCTTTCTACGTGCTCTCGGGGAAACATTTTCGGCGGGAGTTTGTGAATTTCCCGGTGCCCAAGGACATCTACATCCACATCTGCGGCAGCGATCTCATTCGCGGGGCGGATGGCACTTACATGGTGCTGGAGGATAATGGCCGCTGCCCGAGTGGCGTGAGTTACGTGCTGGAAAATCGCCGCGCGATGAAGCACTCGTTCCCTGGGATGTTTGAGTCCGTGGGCGTGCGGCCCGTGGAGCATTATCCGCAGGAGTTGCTCAAGATGCTGCAATACATCGCGCCCGCTGGAGTGGCCGAGCCGACGGTCGTGCTGCTGACGCCGGGAGCCTACAACTCCGCGTATTTCGAGCACACCTACCTCGCCCGCCAGATGGGGATCGAGATCGTAGAAGGCCGCGACCTCGTCGTGCGGGATGCGCGTGTTTTCATGCGGACGACGAAGGGGCTGCAACCGGTGCATGTGATCTATCGGCGCTTGGACGATGATTTCCTCGATCCGACGGTCTTCCGTCGCGACTCGATGCTCGGCGTACCGGGGCTCATCAATGCGTATCGCTCGGGGAATGTGTCGCTAGCGAATTCGCTCGGAACGGGCATCGCGGACGACAAGGTGATCTATCATTTCGTGCCGAAGATGATCAAATACTACCTCGATCAGGAGCCCATTTTGCCCAACGTGCCGACGTATCTCGCGAGCGAGGACGCCGACAAGCAATACATGATCGAGAACCTCGACAAACTCGTGATCAAAGCCGCCAACGAGAGCGGCGGTTACGGGATGCTCATGGGGCCAAAGGCTTCGCAGAAAGAGCGCGATGAATTCAAAGTCGCTATCCTCGCCGACCCGCGCAACTACATCGGCCAGCCGATGATTTCACTGAGCACGCACCCCACGCGGCAGGACGATGGGACGTTCGAGGGACGCCACATTGACTTCCGGCCATTTGCCCTCGCAGGCGAGAAGACCGTGATCGTCCCCGGCGGTCTCACGCGCGTGGCGCTGCGCAAAGGCTCGCTCGTCGTGAACAGTTCACAAGGCGGCGGCAGCAAGGATACATGGGTGCTCTACGGCGATGAATAACTCTGCCACACGCCCACACATTTAAAAAACTGCCATGCTCAGTCGCGTCGTTAATTGCCTATACTGGATGACTCGTCACATCGAACGCGCGGAAAATACCGCGCGGATCGTGGACGTGAATCTTCAACTCCTTCTTGATTTCCGAAATCTCGACGATGCAACACTCGCCGAGCATTGGGTGCCCATCGTGGAATCCACCGGAGACGAAGAGGCGTTCCTAAAGAAGCACCCGCGTGCCACTGGCCCGGCGGTCACGGACTTCATGGTTTTCGACGCCGAAAACCCAAACTCTATCGTCTCCTCCGTCATCCAAGCTCGTGAAAATGCGCGCACTGTGCGCGATCAAATCACCGTGGAGCTTTGGGAGGAATTGAACCGCCTCTACCTGTGGATTCGGAGCAGCGATGCCCAATCGCTGTGGCGACAGAGCCCCACGGATTTCTTCAATCACGTCAAAAACTCCAGCCTCCTCGTCGTCGGCATCATCTACGCCACGATGACGCACGATGAAGGCTGGCACTTCATGCAGGCGGGGAAATTCCTCGAACGCGCCGACAAAATCACGCGCATCCTCGATGTGCGCCACAAGACCTTCACGGAGAAAAGCGCGCCCACGACTGTAAGCCAGCTCGACGTGCTGGAGTGGAACGCCGTGCTGCGTTCCTGCTCCGCTTGGGACGCCTACAAGACCGCCTACGGTGCCGAGGTGCGGCCCGAGTGGGTGGTGGAGTTGCTGCTATTCAACGACAGCTTTCCGCGCAGCGTCCACTTCTGCATTGAGAAGCTCGACGCCGCTCTGCGCGCCATCTCGGGCGTGGCTCCGCGCCGCTTTAGCAATCGCGCGGAGAAGCTGAGCGGACGCCTGCTCGCGGATCTGGAATACGGCATGATCGAAGAAGTGCTCGCCCACGGCGTCCACGATTACCTCGATCTGCTCCAGCAGAAATTTAACGAGGTCGGCGGCGCACTTTTCGACGCCTACATCTCGCAGCCTTTCGTGAACCTCGAAGACGAAATCCTCGTCCAACAGGAGATGCAGCAACAGCAGTAGAGCTGCCCAATGTGACCGGTCGGGATTTTAGCCCGGCCTCAACCAAACGAGCGCATGAGCAAACCCGATTATCTGACCATTGGCTTCGAGCAAATTGACCGCGACCTGCGGCTGCTCGTCTCCGCATTTGCCGAAGTCCTCCGCGATCTCGGCTACGAGGAACTCGCCGCGCATCTGCCGTGGATCGGCGCGACGCAGTCCGCCGCGAGCCCGGACACGCTCCCTCCACGGCTCGGCCTCGCATATTCCGTGGCATTTCAGCTCCTCAATATGGTCGAGGAAAACGCCGCCGCTGCGATGCGCGAGCTGCGCGAAGAACACGAAGGTCTCGCCAGCGAGCACGGCCTGTGGGGCAATCAACTCGCGCGGCTCAAAGCAGCCGGACTCAGCGGCGAGCAAATCGCCACGCAGTTCCCGCGTATCCGCGTGGAGCCTGTGCTCACCGCGCATCCAACGGAGGCGAAGCGCCTTTCCGTGCTCGATCATCACCGCGCGCTCTTCGCGCTGCTGGAGCGCACACCGCGCACGCCGACTGCCACGCAGCATCAGCACGCCGAGGTAAAAGCCGCGCTGGAGCGGCTCTGGCGCACGGGCGAGATTCTTTTAGAAAAGCCCACGCTCACCGACGAACGGCGCAACGTGATGCACTACCTGCGCGAGGTTTTCCCCTCCGTGCTCCCCGCGCTCGATGAACGCCTGCGCCTCGCGTGGACGGACGCGGGCTTTGACTCCGCGCTGCTCGACGACCCCGCTGCGATGCCGCGCCTCGGCTTTGGCACTTGGGTCGGCGGCGACCGCGATGGGCACCCCGGCGTCACCGCCGATGTCACCGCCGAGACGCTGGAGCGCCTGCGGGCGAACGCGCTGATCGTCCACCACCGCAACCTGACGAAGCTCGCGGAGAAGCTCACGCTCACCACTTGGATGCAGCCGCCGCCCGCTGAGTTGCTCGCCCTGCGCGACCGTCTCGCCGCTGCGCTAGGCTCTGCCACAAAGCCCGCGCACGCCGAGGAGCCGTGGCGGCAATGCGTGGAACTGATGCTCGCGCGCCTGCCGCTCGATCTGGCACCCGGCCAAATCGCGCAGCTTCGCGCGAACGAATCTTCCTACGCCAAAGCCGCCGATCTCGCCGCCGATCTCGCCACGCTCCACGCCGCGCTCATCGCAGCGGGCGCGCGTCGTCTGGCCGAGACGGATGTCGCGCCCGTGCAGCGCGCGATGCAAGTCTTCGGCTTCCACCTCGCGCATCTCGACATCCGGCAAAACTCCGCATTTCACGCCAAAGCACTCGGCCAGCTCATGTCCGCCGCAGGCCTCGACGGCAGCCAGTGGGAGGAGTGGAGTGAAACAGACCGCCTCCGCTTTTTAGAACGCGAACTGCGCTCGCCCCGCCCCTTCCTGCATCCCAGCGCCAGCGCGGGCCCGGAGGCGGACGCCGTGCTCGGCAGCTACCGCGTGCTCGCGAAGCACATTGCCGAATACGGTGCAGACGGCATCGGCGCGCTCATCGTGAGCATGACTCGCCGCCTCTCCGACCTCCTCGTCGTCTATGTCCTCGCTCGCGAAGCGGGCCTGCTGCGCAGCTTCCCCGAGGGCATCGTGTGCCTCTTGCCGGTCGTGCCGCTTTTTGAAACGGCGGATGATTTAGAGCGCGGGCCGGGGATGCTGCGGCTCTTCCTCGCCGAGCCCGTCACGCGGCGCAGCTTGGAGTTCCATGCGAAACGCGACGGCCACTCCGGCGTCCTCACGCAGCAAGTGATGGTCGGCTACAGCGACAGCAATAAAGACGCGGGCATCTTCGCGAGCCAATGGGCGCTCCACCGCGCACAAGGCCAGCTCGCCACGGCGGGCGCGGAGCTTGGCGCAAACGTCCGCTTTTTCCACGGACGCGGCGGCACGGTGAGTCGCGGCGCAGGCCCGACCCATCGCTTCCTCGACGCGTTGCCACACGGCTCACTCGGTGGTGACATCCGCCTCACCGAGCAGGGCGAAACCATCGCGCAGAAATTCGCGAACACCTCTACAGCCGCATATAACCTAGAGCTGCTGCTCGCCGGAGTCGCCGCCACCGCGAGCCGCCACGCACTCGGCAGCGACTCCACTCATTCCCTCGCGCCCCTCGCCGAGAAACTCGCCGCCAACAGCCGCGTAGCCTATCGCGAGCTGATTGATGCCGAGGGCTTCCTCACTTTCTACCGCCAAGCGACCCCCATAGATGCGCTGGAGCACAGTCGCATCGGCTCGCGTCCCTCACGCCGCACGGGCCAACCGAGCCTCACCGATCTGCGCGCGATCCCGTGGGTCTTCTCGTGGAATCAAGCGCGCTTCTACGTTCCCGGCTGGTTCGGCGCAGGCAGCGCGCTCGCCTCACTCAGCGACGCAGAACTCGCCGTGCTCTCCACCGAGCTACGCGGCTGGCCGTTCCTCCACTACGTCATTACGAATATCGAATCCTCCCTCGCCAGCACCGACCGCGAGCTCATGTGCGCCTACGCCGAACTCGTAGAAGACCCCGCCCTCCGCGAACGCCTCCTCGCCCTCATCCTCAAAGAATGGGACCTCACCCGCACCATGCTAGAGCGCCTACGCGGCGGCACCCTCACCAACCGCCGCCCCCGTATGCTCAAGACCCTCGAACTCCGCGCCGAAGCCCTGCGAGTCCTCCATCTCCAGCAAATCGCACTCCTCCGCCGCTGGCGAAAATTGCACCACGACGGCGATGAACCCGCCGCCACCGCGCTCCTGCCCGACCTCCTCCTCAGCATCAACGCCATCGCCAGCGGCCTCCGCACCACCGGGTAGCGGCGGTGGCCTCCTCGGATAGAGCAGGGCGATCATACCATCTTTCCGTGCCTTCCGTGGACTACCATCCGATTTACTCAGCGTCTCCCTAACGACGAGGGCGGCGCTTCTACCCTGCGCGCATCGGCGTCCGCCGAGGAGGCTGTTTTGTATTTAAAATAAAGCATTAAGAGTTCATCTCGAAAAACGTTCCCTTCAATGTCCCAACAACTACTACTCATCACCATGAAGCACCTTCTCATCCTCCTCGCCGCTTGCACCGCGCTCCACGCGCACGACGGCCCCGTCGGCGCGGACGGCAAGCCGCTCGATGGCCAGTCCTCACATGGCGAGGCTTTTAATGAAGGCCCGCGCCAAGCCGCCGTCCTCCTCCCCGGCACCGGCAATGTGCATTTTGCGATCACCACCAGCAGCCCGCAAGCGCAGACGTTTTTCGATCAAGGGCTCGGGCAGTTGCATGGCTTTTGGTATTTCGAGGCCGAGCGCTCCTTCCGGCAGGTGGTGAAATTAGACGCTGATTGCGCGATGGCCTACTGCGCGCTCGCTCTCGCCAATTTCAACAACGAGAAACGCGCCTCCGACTTCATCAAAGACGCCGTGAAGCGGCAGGACAAAGCCAGCCCGCTGGAGAAAGCATGGATCGCGGCGTATGCGGCGTATTTCAGCGATGGGAAAGCCCCATCCACCGAGCGCCGCGCGGCTCTGGTGAAGGCGCTGGAGAAGATCGTCTTCGATTTCCCGGACGACGTGGAAGTGCGCGCCATGCTCATCTTCCAGCTCTGGGATAATCAGCAAAAGAACATTCCCATCGGCAGCCGCGCCGCCGTCACCGCCCTTGCGGAATCCGTCCTCGCCAAGAACCCCCTCCACCCCGGCATCCACCACTACCTCATCCATCTTTGGAACTACGAAGACGACCGCCGCGCTTTGAAATCCGCCGCCATCCTCGGCCAAAGCGCCCCCGCCATCGCCCACATGTGGCATATGCCCGGCCACACCTTCACAAAGCTCAAACGCTTTGCCGATGCCGCCTGGCAACAAGAGGCCAGCGCCCGCACCGACCACGCCCAGATGATCGCCGCCCGGCTCATGCCCGAGCAAATCCACAACTACGCCCACAACAACGACTGGCTCGTAGAAGACCTCGGCTACATCGGTCGCGTGCAAGACGCCCTCGCCCTCGCGAAGAACATGATCGAACTCCCGCGCCTCGCCCCCAGCCCCGCTGCCGCGAAAAAAGACGCCGCCCCGCACAACGACGGCTACACCATGGGCCGCCGCCGCCTGTTAGAGACCCTGCTCGCCTGGGGCCGCTGGGAGGACCTCCTCGCCCTTGATGGTGGCCAGTATCTCGACCCCTTTGAAGACACCGCCGAAGACGCCCGCCGCCTCCTCGCACTCGGCATCGCCGCCTTCGAGAGCGGCAACTCGCCACGCGGCGAAGAGAAACTCACCGCGCTGGAACTCAGCATCACCAAAGCCCGCCAGCAGCGCTACACCGACGCCGACGCCGCCGAGGCACAGGCGAAAAAAGACAAGAAACCCGCCGATCAAATCGCCACCGCCATGACCACCGCCCTCCAGCGCGGCAGCGACCGGCTCGATAAAATGGAAGGCTACCGCTCCGAACTCCGCCTCCTCCAATCCCTCCAAGCCGGCAAAATCCCCGAAGCCAAAGAACTCCTCGACTCCGTGCAAACCGTCCCCCCGCTCCGCCTCTCCCGCATTTACCAAAAACTCGGCGACCTCCCAAAAGCCCTCGAACTCGCCACCCGCGCCGCCAAAGACGGCGAAGGCCAAGTCCTCCCCCTCGCCAACCTCGCCGACCTCCAATGGCGTGCCGACAAAAAAGACGAAGCCCGCGCCACCTTTGAAAAACTCCGCCCCCTCTGCGCCCAAACCGACCTCGGCGAAATGCCCTTCGTCCGCCTCCGCAAACTCATCGAAAGCATGCAGCTCCCCACCGACTGGCGGCCCAAGCTCGAATGGCCCGCCGACTCCGGCCAACGCCCCGAACTCGCCGCCCTCGGCCCCTTCCGCTGGCACCCCAGCCCCGCCCCCGACTGGCACGGCACCGACGCCCAAGGCCAGCCCCACAGCCTCGCCGAGCACAAAGGCCACCCGCTCCTCGTCGTCTTCTACCTCGGCAGCGGATGCTCCCACTGCATCGAGCAGCTCAATCTCCTCGCCCCCCTCGCCAAAGACTACGAAGCCGCCGGCATCCCCATCGTCGCCATCAGCGCCGACACGCCCGAGGAGCTCAATAAAACCTTCCTCCAAGCCGCCAACGCCCAAGGCTTC
>JAYVQK010000235.1:0-19034 GCA_043757005.1 Verrucomicrobiaceae bacterium | reverse complement strand
GCCGCGAGACCAGGGATGCGGCGGATGCGCTCCACGACGGTCGCCTCCGGCACATCGGCGCGCGGCTTCACCAGCACGAAGGAGAGCTGCTTGCGCTGCACGGGTGCGTATTCCAATGCGCGGTCGTAAGTGGTGAAAATATACGGCTGCCCCATGAAGCTCTGCTCCGCTTTGCAGATGCCGACGACGCGCGCCTCCTTGTCATTGATCTCGAAGGTGTCGCCAATTTTCAGCGTGAGTCCTTTGTCTTTGAATTTCCGCAGTGCGATCTGATCCACGATCACCGCGTTGGGCAGGCGCAGGTCCTCGGCGTTGCCCTCAGTCATGCGCGAAGGGCGCCCTACGAGCGAGGCGCTATCGAGTCCGGTGAGCTGGACTTGCTGGAAGGAGCCATTTGGCAGCCGTGTCTGGATGATGCTCCAATACAATGGCACCGCCCACTCCACGCCCTCCACGCTGCGCACGCGGGAGACTTCGATGTCCCGGAGCGGCACGATCTCATTCACCTGTTCCACCTTTTCATCGCAGACCCAGATGGGCACATCCACATTCCGCAGCGTCGCCGTGGTCCACATCATCAGCCCACAAAACACGCCGATTTGCTGAGTCATCAGCAGCGAGCAGAACGTGAGTCCACCCACGAGCATGATGAACTTCGCCACATCCCCATAAAGCATCTTGAGCGCGAGCCGTAACATTCGAGGCGGCTAGAAAACAAGGCAGGCCCGCGTGGGTCAAGATGCGTGGTGGAGATTTTGGACTTCAAACTTTCCATTTGCCTCACACCCTCTCGGTGCGGAGAGTGCGCGCCTTGTCCTATAAAAAATGTTAGGTTTCTTTGAACGTCAACGCCTCGTGAAACAGGGCCTTGCTCCGCAGAAAACGCGGCGTCGGGTGACTGAGAGCGAATTACTCGAAACGCTCCAGCACGGGCCCATTACTAAAGTGCTCGTCGTCGTCTCCTTCCTCGCCAGCCTCCTCTGGCTACTCGGCGGCGTCCCCTTTGAGACCCAGCTCGTAGCCTCGCTCATCGCCACCGTGGCCGTCTCCCATATCGCGCTAAATCGCCCCGAGGTATGGGGCAAAAATTCACGCCTCCTCCTCCTCTTTCTCATCCTTTTCAGCCATCTCGCACTGCTGAAATTCTGCCTCATCAACGCCGCCGATTCCTCCCACAGCACCGCCGAAGTTTTGCCCGGTCAATTTAGCGCGCTGGAGAAGCGCGATATGTGGTGGCTCGCCATTCCCTTCGCCCTCGGGCCGCTCCTCGCCAGCGTGCTACTCGGTCGTATCATCGGTATTTTGACAGCGGTTTTCATCACCCTCCTCAGCATCCCCGTCTATGTCAGCGTCAGCGACGATCTCGTCTTCATCTTCACCAATATCACCAGCGGCCTCGTATGCGGATTCATGTCCATCTTCCTCACCACCGAGGTGCGCAAGCGTGTGGACTTGCCGCGCGCCGGGCTCTTCGTGGGGCTCACGACTTGGTCGCTCGCGGTGCTTTTTAAAAAAATCAACCTCTTCCACATCTGGGCCGCATCCGGCGTGCTAAACCTGCACTCGCTCGGCATCCAAAGCGTCGTCGCCATCGGCACGCCCATCGTGATGACCCTGCTCATCGTCGGCAGCCTCCCCATGATCGAGTCGCTCTTTCACATCACCACCCGCGTCCGTTGGCTGGAAATGGCCGACCTCAATCACCCGCTCCTCCGGCGCATGACCCTCGAAGCCCCCGGCACTTTCCAGCACAGCCTCGCCGTCGCAAACCTCGCCGAGGCAGCGTGCGAGGCCATCGGCGCAAACGCCACAATGGCGCGCGTGTGCAGCTACTTCCACGACATCGGCAAACTCGTGAAGCCCGAATACTTCACCGAAAATATGCGGCACGACCGCAACCCTCACGACGACCTCGCCCCCACCATGAGCGCCCTCATCATCATCGCCCATGTGAAAGAAGGCGTCTCCCTCGCGCTGGAACACAAGCTGAACCGCGACGTGATAGACATCATCCAGCAGCACCACGGCACCTCGCTCGTCTTCTTCTTTTATAAAAAAGCGATAGACCAGCAGGCCATGCAACACGGCGGAAAAATCACCGCCATCCACGAAGAAGACCTGCCGCAAGTCAGCGAAAGCAGCTTCCGCTACAGCGGGCCGAAGCCGCAGACCCGCGAGTCCGCCATCATCAGCCTCGCCGATTCCATCGAGAGCGCGGCGCGCAGTCTGGAGCGCGTCACGCCGCAAAAAATCGAGCAACTCATCACCGACATCATCCGCAAGCGCGTGGCCGATGGGCAGCTCGACGACTGCGATTTAAAGTTCAACGAACTCCATGAAATCGCCGAGAGCTTCCGCCACACCATCAGCAGCATGATGCACTCGCGCGTCGCCTACCCCGACGACAAAGACATCAAACACAAACGCGAATCCGGCAACCACAGCGCCATCCGCCAACGCCCCGGAGCCACCGCCGCTTAAAAACACCAACACTCCTTATGAACAACCGCATCACCACCTGGTTCACCGCCGTCGTCTTCATCGTGCTGGGCCTCTGGCTCTCCACCCTCGGCTGGCAAAAAAAATGGTCACTCCACGGTATCGCCCTCCGCGTCGGCGGCATCACTGCCGTCGTCGCAGGTGCCTACTGCGCCTCGGTAGCCTCGCGGCGCTGAAGATGCAGTTCGACTTTTTCAAACGCCTCCTCTTCCGCACCGAGAAGCCCGCCCGCCGAGCCTCCGAGCCGCGCGCCGTCGTGGAGAAAATCGTCGCCGCCCCCGAGGAAGATCCGCTGCTCGTGCAAGCACGCGCCTTACTCCTCGCCGCAGGCTCCCCTGCCCTCGCCACGCGCTTGCAACTCCGCTGGAACTCCAAAATGCGCAGCACCGCCGGCATGGCCTATCCGCAGCGTTCCCTCATCACGCTCAACCCGCGACTGCGCGCCTTTGACGGCGAGAGCGAGCGCACCATGCGCCATGAACTCGCCCACCTCCTCGCCCACGAGCGTGCCGGTCGCCGCCGCATCGCGCCACACGGCGAAGAGTGGCGCAAAGCCTGCCGCGACCTCGGCCTCGTAGATGAAAAGCGCACCCACACCCTCCCGCTACCGCAACGGAAAGTGGCGAAAAAATACCACTACCGCTGCCCCGTCTGCGCCGCACAGCTCGGTCGCGTGAAGCCACTCCGCCGAGGCTCCGCCTGCCTCTGCTGCTGCCGCAAGCTCAACCACGGTCGCTACGACGAACGCTTCCTCTTTATAAAATGCGAACCTCCAGCGGAGCCGCCTGCGCCTCAAAATTGAGCGATTCCCCTCCTTCATTATTTTTTTGCAACCCGCCCGCGCCTGCATAGCCTCCGCGCCCTCCATGCAAATGACCACCGCTTTATCCGATACACCTACCGCTTCACCGCTCGCTCCTTGCGATACTTTTGCGCGCAGGCACCTCGGCTCCACGGAGCAGGAAATCGCCGAAATGGTGAAGGTGCTCGCGGTGGATTCGCTCGATGCGCTGATCGCGAAGACTGTGCCAGCAGGCATCCGCAGCGAGCACACGCTACGGCTCCCAGCGGCGCTGGGGGAAGGCGCGGCGCTCGCCGAGCTGCGCACGATTGCAGGGAAGAACCGCATTTTTAAAAGCTACCTCGGGCAGGGCTACCACGACTGCATCACGCCGCCCGTGATCCAGCGCAACATCCTCGAAAACCCCGGCTGGTATACGGCCTACACGCCGTATCAGGCGGAAATTTCGCAAGGGCGTATGGAGGCGTTGCTCAATTTCCAAACCATGGTCGCCGACCTCACCGGGCTGCCCGTGGCAAATGCTTCGCTGCTCGACGAGGCGACCGCTGCCGCCGAGGCGATGCACATGGCCATCGCCGCGTGCAAGACGGCGGAAGCAGAGGCCATTTTCGTCTCCGAGCGTTGCCACCCGCAGACCATCGCCGTGCTCCAGACACGCGCCGAGCCGCTCGGCGTGAAGGTGATCGTGGGCGACGAGCGCACGTTTGATTTCGCGCAGCCTGTGTGCGCCGTGCTCGTGCAATATCCCGACACCCTCGGCGGCATCCACGACTACAGCGCGTTCTTTGCAAAAGCCCACGCCGCCGCCGCGCTCTGCATCTGCGCGGCAGACCCGCTTGCGCTCACCGTGCTGCGGGCACCGGGGGAATTTGGCGCAGACATCGCCGTCGGCAGCACGCAGCGATTCGGCGTGCCACTCGGCTACGGCGGGCCGCACGCGGGCTACCTCGCCACGCGCGACGACTTGAAGCGCATCATGCCCGGTCGCCTCATCGGCATCTCCCGCGACAAGCATGGCGACCCCGCTTTCCGCCTCTCGCTACAAACCCGCGAGCAACACATCCGCCGCGACAAAGCCACCTCGAACATCTGCACCGCGCAAGTGCTACTCGCCGTCATGGCCTCCATGTATGCCGTCTATCACGGCCCCGAGGGACTACGCAAAATCGCGCTCCGCGTGCATCAGTTCGCGCGCACATTTACCACCGCGCTCGGCCTACTCGGGCGCGATGGCGGGGTGGACGACGCGCCGTATTTCGACACCGTCCATGTGAAAGTGAGCAAGCACGACCGCGACGCCATCCTCGCCACGGCGAAGACCTCGCGCATCAATCTCCGCGCCACCAGCGCCACCTCATTTGCCGTCGCTTTTGACGAGGCCACGAGCGTCGCCGATCTCGAAAATCTCCTCGGCGTTTTCAGCCTCGGCCACCCTCATCTTGTCAATGTGGAAGCCCTCGCCGCGCGGCACGCAGCCAGCATCCCAGCGCCCCACGCCCGCACCAGCGCCTTCCTCACACACCCCGTATTCAATACCCACCACACCGAGCACGAGATGCTCCGCTATATGCGGCGGCTGGAGTCCCGCGACCTCTCCCTCTGCCACTCCATGATCGCCCTCGGCTCCTGCACGATGAAGCTCAATGCCACCAGCGAAATGTTCCCCGTGACGTGGCCTGAATTTGGCAGCCTACATCCTTTCGCTCCCGCCGATCAGACGCTCGGCTACCGCGAAATGTTCGCACAGCTCGAACGCTGGCTCGGTGAAATCACCGGCCTCCGCGATGTCCTCCTAGAGCCCAACGCCGGTTCGCAGGGCGAATACGCCGGGCTCCTCTGCATCCGCAAATACCACACTGCGCGTGGCGATTCCCACCGCGACATCTGCCTCATCCCAACTAGCGCCCACGGCACGAACCCCGCCAGCGCCGTCATGGCCGGGATGCGCGTCGTCCCCGTGCGATGCGACGACGACGGCAACGTGGACATGGCCGACCTCATCGAAAAAACCACCCAGCACGCCGCCGCCCTCGCCGCCCTCATGGTCACCTACCCCAGCACCCACGGCGTCTTCGAGGAAAGCATCCGCGCCATCTGCGAACTCATCCACAGCCACGGTGGCCAAGTCTATATGGACGGCGCAAATATGAACGCCCAAGTCGGCCTCACCAGCCCCGGTCGCATCGGCGCAGACGTGTGCCATTTAAACCTCCACAAAACCTTCTGCATCCCCCACGGCGGCGGCGGCCCCGGCATGGGCCCCATCTGCGTCGCCGCGCACCTCGCGCCTTTCCTCTCCGCCCGCGAGCGCAAAGGGCCGGATCGCCAAATCGGCTCCGTCAGCGCCGCCCCCTACGGCAGCGCCAGCATCCTGCCGATCTCCTGGATGTTCATCCGCATGATGGGCGGCGACGGCCTCACCCTCGCCACCAAGCTCGCCATCCTCCACGCCAACTACATCGCCACACGCCTCGGCCAACACTTCCCCGTGCTCTATCGCGGCACGAATGGCTTCGTCGCCCACGAGTGCATCCTCGACCTCCGCGCCTTTAAAATCGTCACCGCCGAGGATGTCGCAAAGCGCCTCATGGACTACGGCTTTCACGCCCCCACATTGAGCTGGCCCGTCGCCGGCACGCTCATGATCGAGCCTACAGAAAGTGAAAGCAAAGCCGAGCTAGACCATTTCTGTGAAGCCATGCTCGCCATCCACGCCGAGATCACCGCCATCGAAAACGGCACCGCCGACAAAGCCGACAACGTGCTCAAACACGCCCCACACACCGCCCGCGCTGTGACCGCCACCGACTGGCCCCACGCCTACACCCGCGAGCAAGCCGCCTACCCCGTGGCATCCCTGCGCGAGTTTAAATTTTGGCCCAGCGTGGGCCGCGTAGATAACGTCTGGGGCGACCGCAACCTAGTCTGCACCTGTCCCTCCGTAGAGAGCTACGCGGGGTAAAGCCCGCCTCCTATCTGCCTCACGCTTTCGTGAACACCATCAGGCCGAGGATGAGCGGAAGGTAAAGGATGCTGGCAAAAAAGAGTCGGCGGGCGACAGGGCGCGAGCGGTCGGCGCAGAAGTGGAGGGCGGCGAGAAAGAAGACGCTATTGAGGAGCAGTGAGCCGCCGAGATAGAGGGCTCCGGCTTGGCCGGTATTAAATGGGACGAGGGTGATGGCGGTGAGCAGCAGCGTGAAGACAAAGGCCGTGGCGGCAGTCGGGCCGCCGGTATGGTCGTCGCTTTTTAGCATGACGAGGCCAGCGGCGCGGTATTGGTCGCGATACATCCAGGCGATGGCGAGGAAGTGCGGCATTTGCCATGTGAAGAGCAGGCCAAAGAGCACCCATGCGCCGGTGGTGAGGTGCGGGTCTGCCGCTGCCCAGCCGATGACGGGAGGGATCGCGCCACTCACTGCGCCGACGAGCGTGCAGTAGGCGCTCACGCGCTTCATGGGCGTGTAGAGGAGCACGTAGATGATGACGGTGGCGGCGGCGAGGAAGGCGCTGAGGGCGTTGATCGCAAGCCAAAGCCAAGTGATGCCGATGGTGCTGAGAGCCAGAGCCAGAGCCAGTGCAGAGCCTTTTTTCATCCGCCCAGCCGCGAGGGGACGCGAGGCGGTGCGAGGCATGAGGGCGTCAATTTTGATCTCCCAAAGCTGGTTCAGCGCGGAGGCGCTGGCGGCGCAAAGTGCGGTGCCGAGCATGGCCTGCACGAGCCGCAGCCACTCGATTCCGCCGCGTGCGCCCATCCAATAGCCGACGAAGGTGGTGATGAGGACGAGGAGATTCAGCCGCGCTTTCGTGAGGTCGAGCAAGTCGGCGAGGATGCCGGGTTCGGCATTGGCGTGGAGGATTTCTTCAGCAGGGGCGTCACTCACTCGGCACGGGGCTTGAGCGCGCTGGCTCGGGTGAAAAGGAGCACGGCTTGCGTGAGGAAAAGCGCGCCGACGAGGACGTGGGTATTCGTGATGTGCGCCTGGCGACCGCGCCAAATGACGAGCACGCCGAGGATGAATTGCAGCACCACGAGCGCGAGCATCCGCCACGCGGCGCGCGTGAGGAGCGGTTGACCCTTCGCACGTTTCGCCGTGCCGATGGCCATGCCGATGACGTGCCCCGCCAGCAAGATCGCCAGCACGCGCGTATGGAGGAAGTGGATGCCGATAGCGTGCGTCCAGTGTGCTGGTAAAAGCCCGCCCTCCGCCTGCGCTGCTGGCCACGTAGCCAGCGCCAGCCCGAGCCCGCGATGGCGCAGGTAGGCCGCACATGAGAGCTGGAGGAAATACAGGATGATCGCCGCAAACGCCATGCGACTGATTTTCCCCGCAGCGGGCACGGGTGCTTGCGCTGCGAACTGACGATGGGTAGGGCAAAGGCGGACGGCGAGGACGACGGCGAGGGCGAGGAATGCTTGGGCGAAGATACCGTGGAAGGTGCGGAGATTCGTCGCCGCCGCGAGGTCGCCGCCGCTTTCTAAAGTCACCCGCAACGAACCCATGACGGCCTGTGCGCAGACGGCGACGAAGGCGACCAACGCGAGCCAGTGCTCTGTAGTAAGCCGCTGCCCGCTGCGCCGCGCGCGGATGATCGCGATGGCGACGAAGACGATGGCGGCGGGCCAGTAGTGGAGATGAGCGAGGGCATTGCCGCCGATGCCGAGAGCTTTGCCCAGTGGGCCGCAGACGCCCATGAGGACGATTGCCGCGAGGAAGCCGGCCCATTCCCACCACAGCCAAGCGCAGAGGAAGGCGGTGAGAAAAGCGACGGTGATCGCGGCGAGGCGATGGCTGTGCTCGACGAGAGTGGGGTAGTTTTCCGTGAAGCCCACGGGGTTCAGCGCGCCGCTTGGTGCGTGTGGCGCGGTGGCGATGGCCATGCCGGAGCCGGAGGTGGTGACCATGCCGCCGATGAGAATGAGAATAAGCGTCGCAAAGACCAAAATCTTTGCGAGGCGCGGGAGCCACGGGTTGTGCTGCGACGTTTCCATTGTGCCGCGCAGTAAGAAGGCCGGTGAGAGAAACGAAAAGCCTATTCCGAACAAGGAGCAGCGGCGCGGCCTGAATTTGAACCACGAAGCGCACGAAGCGCACGAAGGAAATAGCAGGGAAGCGTGCCGTTTCATCCCTCCGCTTTGTGCGCTTCGTGCCCTTCGTGTGCTTCATGGTTCAAAAAAGAAAAGCCCGTGTAAAAACGGTGTGCCCGTTGCTTTTACACGCCTCACCGGAGGCATAGCCTCTGCTTTACCATTTACGGAAATCCCGATGCGTCATTCAGCCCATGACTTTCTTACGAAGCTTCCCAGCTTCTTGCTGGCCCTGCTCTTTATAGGGCTGGGCTGCGCGCGCGTGTGGGCGGGCGATGAGCGGCAGAATATGGCTTCGAGGATTTTTCTTTTCTCGAAGTATGTGGATTTTTCCAAAGAGAAGCTGAAGAACGACGGGCCATTTGTGATCGGGGTTTTTGGGCAGGATCAAATCTACGACTACCTCCGCGAGCAGACGGGTAAGAAGATCAAAAACCGGGACGTAGAGGTAAAGCGTATCACCACGATGCAGGAAATCGCGGGCTGCCACGTGCTCTTCATCAGCGCCGCCGATCCGGCGAAAATGCGCGCGGCGATCCGCGAGGCGAAAAGCGACCGCGTGCTCACCGTCGGGCAAGGCGATAGCTTCGAGAAAGATGGCGGTGTGATTACTTTCGTCGCCGATGGGGAGGGAATCCGCTTCACCGTAAATCGGAAGAACGCCGAGCGGACGAAACTAGAACTCGGCTCTGATCTGCTCTCCATGGCAGAGATGCCACAGCCCAAATGAACCTGCTACATACTCCTCTCCGAACAAAATTGCGGCTCGTCATTCTGGCGACCTGCATCGTCGCGCTGCTCGTTGCGTGCGTAGTTTTATTTGCAGTGCAGTTCTACTTTTTCCGCAAAGATAATGAGCGCGACCTCACCGCGTGGGCTAGCACCTACGCGCTCACGACCAGCCCGGCTACAGAGTTTGAGGATGCAGCGAAGGCCAGCCAGCTTCTCTCGGGCTTGAGCACGAAGGCGCACATCCAGGGTGCGCAAATCCGGCTGGAGAGCGGCGAGATACTGGCGACTTACAAAGCACTCGGGCACTACCTTGAAAAGACGCCCCTGCCGGAAAAGCTCACCTACTGGCGCGACGGCACGGATGCCATTTGCGCGGTGCCCATCCTCGGCAAAGAGAAGAATCGCGTCGGCGCTTTTTACCTCGTCTCGGACTACGCCACGCCCGCCGCGCGGCTGGTGAATCTCTACCTCGCCATCTTCTGCGCTGTCTCCGCGCTCGCCGCATGCGTGGGCCTGCTCGTCTCAAACTGGCTTGCCCAAGTCATCACCCGCCCGCTGCAATACCTCGCCACCACGGTCGGCCAAATCGCGGGCAGTAATAACTACAGCCTGCGCGCCGAAAAAACCGCTGAGGATGAAGTCGGCGCGTTCACCGATTCCTTTAATAAAATGATCGGTCGCATCGAAGACCGCGACGCCGCGCTGCGCCACGAGATCGCCGAACGCGAGCGCGCCGAGAAGGAACTGCAAACAATGCACCTTCAGCTCCTCGACGCCTCGCGCCAAGCGGGTATGGCCGAGGTCGCCACCGGCGTGCTGCACAACGTCGGCAATGTGCTCAATAGCGTGAACGTCTCCGCCTCGCTCGTCGCAGAAAAGCTGAACATCCACCGACTCAATAACCTCGTCCGCACCGCCGATCTTTTGCGCGAGAAAAACGGGAGTGTCGCCGATTTCCTCACCCACGATCCGAGAGGAAAACTGATCCCCGGCTACCTCGCGGAACTCTCCAAACACCTCGTCTCCGAGCGGCAGGATGCGCTCGTGGAGCTGGAGCTGCTCACGAAGAATATCGAGCACATCAAAGAGATCGTCTCCATGCAGCAGAACTACGCCAGCGTCGCCGGCCTCGTGGAGCAAATGCCCACCGACGCGCTTCTGGAAGACGCGCTACGCATGACCACGGGCAGCCTCCAGCGGCACCACATAGATGTCGTGCGCGACTTCACGCCATGCCCGCCGATCCTCGCCGAGCGGCACAAAGTTTTACAAATCCTCGTGAACCTCATGCGCAACGCCAAACACTCCATGGACGAAACCAGCCAATCCAACAAAACGCTCACTCTGCGCATCCACGAATCCGCGCCCGGCTTTGTCGCCATCACCATCCGCGATAATGGCGTGGGCATCCCCGCCGAGAACCTCACGAAGATATTTGCCCACGGCTTTACCACGCGCAAAGACGGTCACGGCTTCGGCCTCCACAGCGCCGCGCTCGCCGCACAGCAGATGGGCGGGCGGCTCGATGCCAGCAGCGACGGCACGGGCAAAGGCGCGACCTTCACGCTGGAGCTGCCGCTTGCAAAAAAGGAGGTCGCCGCGTGAACCCATACCGCATCCTGATCGTGGACGACAACGCCGCGATCCACGAAGACTTCCGCAAAATCCTCCTCGGCTACCAATCCCGCAACGCCTCGCTCGATGCCGCAGAAGCCGTCCTTTTTAGCGACAAAAATGCCGAGCGCCCAGCGACCGCCGAGCTGCGAGTGGACTCCGCATTTCAAGGCCGTGAGGCGCTGGGAAAAGTCGAGCAAGCCCTTGCCGAACGCCAGCCCTACGCCATGGCCTTTGTGGATGTGCGGATGCCGCCGGGCTGGGATGGCATCGAGACCATCGAGCACCTTTGGCGGGCCGATCCCACGCTCCAAGTCGTCGTCTGCACCGCCTACTCCGACTACTCGTGGGATAAGATGATCGAGCGCCTCGGAGTGAGCGACAACCTCGTGCTGCTCAAGAAACCTTTCGACAACGTGGAGGTGCTACAACTCAGCCACGCGCTCACCAAAAAATGGCTCGTCACCCGCCAAGCACTACTGCGCATGGACGACCTCGAACAAATGGTCCGCGAGCGCACGAGCGAAGTGCGACTTTCCGAAGAACGCTTCTCGCAAGCCTTCAACCACAGCCCCATCCCCCAAGCCATCCAGACCCTCCGCGCACAGCGCTTCGTGGATGTGAACGACGCCTTCCTCCGCATGACCGGATTCACCCGCGACGAAGTCATAGGCCGCACCCCGCTGGAGCTGCGGCTGTGCCTCGACTACGAGAGCCGCTTCCTGCAATTCCTCCGCGATGGCAAAGCCGTGCATAACGCTGAAGCGCAGATCAGCACACGCACCGGCGATATCCGCCACGCCCTACTCTCGCTGAAATCTCTCGACCTCGCAGGCGAGCCCCACGTCCTCCTCATGGCCCAAGACATCACCGACCGACTGCACCTCGAATCCCAGCTCCGCCAATCCCAAAAAATGGAAGCCGTCGGGCATCTCGCCGCTGGCATCGCGCACGATTTTAATAATCTACTCACCATCATCCAAGGCCACGCCAGCCTCCAACTCAGCAGCTCCGGCGCAGGCAAAAACATCGAGTCCTCCCTCCACCAAATCAACGGTGCCGCCGAACGCGCCGCCGACCTCACGCGCAAGCTCCTCACCTTTTCCCGCCGAGGCATGGTGCGGCTAAAAATCATCAATTTAAACGCCGCCATCCAGAGCTTCAGCAAAATGCTTCACCGCCTCCTCGGCGAAAAAACCAAACTCACCACCCAGCTTCCCGGCGGCCTGCCCAACGTCTTTGCCGACACCACCAGCATCGAGCAAGTCGTGATGAATCTCACCCTCAACGCCCGCGACGCCATGCCCGACGGCGGCACCATCACCCTCACCACCACACAGCGCACACTCACCGCCGAAGCCGCAACGCACCCCGATGCGCGCGAGGGCGATTTCCTCTGCCTCAGCATCACCGACACCGGCATCGGCATGGATGAAATCACGCGCAGCCGCATCTTCGAGCCCTTCTTCACCACGAAGGGGCTCAACAAAGGCACCGGCATGGGACTCGCCACCGTCTATGGCATCGTGAAGCAACACAACGGCTGGATCGAACTCGATACTGCCCCCGGAAAAGGCACCACCTTCCGCGTGATGCTCCCCGCCACCAGCGAGAAAGCGGAGCGCGAAGTCCACGTGAATTTCGCCGCCGTCCCCGATGAAGGAAGCCACACCATCTTCGTCGTAGAAGACGACGCCTCCGTGCGCTCCCTCGTCGTAGAAGTCCTCCAAAGCTACAACTACCACGTCATCGAAGCCGAACACGGCGACGCCGCCATCGCCCTCTGGCCCAGCATCCGAGCGCGAGTGGACCTCCTCCTCACCGACATGGTCATGCCCGGCGAGGCTAACGGCCTCGACGTCGCCCGCCACTGCCTCGCCACCAAGCCCGAGCTAAAAGTCATCTACACCAGCGGCTACAGCAGCGAGCTTTTCGGCAGCAACGTGCAACTCCAAGACGGCGTGAACTACCTCCCAAAACCCTACCTCTCCAGCAAACTCTCCGCCATCATCCACGCCGCCCTAGAGCCCACCACCGACGCCGATCTGAGCAATCTCACCATCGGCTAGCGGGCAATTTTAAAACCGCGTTTGACCCGCGCGCGTGCGCCCTTTACATCGCACGCCTCGCAAAATTATGGCCTTTCTCAACGACAACTACTCCAAGCTCAAAGCAGGTTACCTTTTCCCCGAAATCGCACGCCGCGTGAAAGCGTTCACCGACGCCCATCCCGATGCTGCCAAGCGGCTCATCCGCTGCGGCATCGGCGACGTCACCGAACCGCTGCCGGAGGCCGTGCGCGTGGCCATGCACGCGGCGATAGATGAGCAAGCGACGCGCGAGGGCTTCAAAGGCTACGGCCCCGAGCAAGGCTACGAGTGGCTCCGGCGCGCGATTGCAGAAAATGATTACCGCTCGCGCGGCATCGAGATCGCCGACGACGAGATCATCGTGAGCGATGGCTCCAAGTGCGACACCGGCAACTTCCTCGACATCCTCGGCGCGCAAAACGTCATCGCCGTGACCGACCCCGTCTATCCCGTCTATGTGGATACCAACGTGATGGCCGGCAACACCGGCGACGCCGACGAGCGCGGAGCCTACGCCGGGCTCACCTACCTCGTAGGGAATGTCGAGAACGGCTTCATCCCCGCGCCGCCCGAACAGGCGGTGGACGTGGTCTATCTCTGCTCCCCGAATAACCCCACCGGAGCAGCCGCCACCCGCGAGCAGCTCACCGCGTGGGTCGCGTATGCGCGGAAACACGAAGCCATCATCCTCTTCGACGCCGCCTACGAAGCCTACATCACCCAGCCCGGCATCCCCCATTCCATCTACGAGATTCCCGGTGCCCGCGAGTGCGCCATCGAGTTCCGTTCCTTTTCAAAAAACGGCGGCTTCACCGGCACCCGCTGCGCCTTCGTAGTGCTGCCCAAGACACTGCTGGCCAAGACCGCCTCCGGCGAAAAAAAGCCACTCCACCCACTATGGCTGCGCCGCCAGACCACGAAATTCAACGGCGTCTCCTACCTCGTCCAGCGCGGCGCAGAGGCGCTCTATTCGCCCGAAGGCAAAGCCCAGGTCGCCGCCCTCATCACCCACTACCTCGGCAACGCCGCCCTCCTCCGCGCCGCCGCCAATCAAGCAGGCTGGCCGACTTGGGGCGGAGTGAACGCCCCCTACATCTGGGTGAAGTGCCCCGGCACGCTCACCTCCTGGGAGATGTTCGACAAGATGCTCCACGAGGCCAACGTCGTCATCACCCCCGGCTCCGGTTTCGGCGCAGCCGGCGAAGGTTACTTCCGAATCAGCGCCTTCAATTCCCGCGCCAACGCTGAAGAAGTCGCCCGCCGCATCCTCGCGCTCAAAGTGTAGAGGGCTCCCAAGGCATTATTTTAGCACAATATTTGGGTGTTCTGTTTCGTGGAAGAAACGATACAATAATGGATCTATGGCTTGGTGCTTGAGCTTCATTTCCCTTGTCTCGCCTACCATCAAAAAATGCTCTCGGAATCCGAGGTTTTTATAGCGGATGGGCGAATAATCTTCATCTACGATCTGGATCAGACCCACATTCGTATACTCTTCCACGAGCCCCTTCCGACAGGCGATGATAATACGGTGGTAGCCGTTCTTTACGCAGAAAGAATACATCGTTTTATATAGCCCATACCGGACTGCCATGCGAGCCCCTGCATCCAGCACCCGCACCATCGGCACCGTGAAGCGGGAAAGCTCTACAAGAGAGGAGACATCCCTCATGCTACCAGGGTTCTCTAGCAGTGAAGAGAGCCGTGGATACTCCTCTAGCTCTACCTTCCCCTTTTGCCTTGGAATAATGCGACAAGTGCCCAGATAATTGCCTACTGCATCCTTGACGATAAATACTAAAGCATACTCATCATACGAATCTCGCGGAACAAATCCCTTGCCGATATATTTAGCATACCCCTCATTTCGCATCTTACCCACAGCATCCCAATCCTCCGATGAGAATGCAGGACGGAATGTATAGGGGCTAATGTCGCTGATGAACTCAGATTGGAGCATCGGGTAATGGAGAAATGCCGGATGGAGGAGTCGTGCTCGGACGTTTTAGGAATTCTATAAGCGCCCCTTTATTGGCAATAGCAGACGCTGAAATCTCCGATATTTCCACGAGATACTTTGGCTTAGCGGATTCGATTGCGAAGCTTGAGATTTGTGTTATAAATGCCCTCTCCTCACCATCTATTGTTTTGATAAAGAATTTTGGTGGAATTTTTTTGCTTCTTGGTCTATCTCTTCTCATGCTTTCAATAAATCCTAAAGTAGCAACTCTATCATTCTCATAAGAAACCATATCCTTATTGTATAAGTGCTTAGTAGATTCGAGTAGATCTTTAACGCCAAGTGTCGTAACATCCATATCTTCAGGTATGCCGTAAAATTCTCTGGCCCTGCTATTCATATACATTATCTTATCAAAACTTGAATCAATGATGTAAATTGGGACTTGCACTGACTCATCTAGCAACTGGGAAGCCGGACGATTGAGTAGCCTTTCTATTTCGGTGCGTCCAACTTCTTTGTAAGCCTCATAACAATAAATAAAAATCGAAACAATTGCAAATATCACTCCAACCCACTCAAATGCGTCGCGCGGATTACTCTTATCTCCTATATAAACTAAGCAAACAGCTAGTATAAGAAGAACAAAGTGAAACGGTTTTGTGCCAAGATTACCAATGATTTCTTTCATAATATTTTGATGGGTTTTAAGAAAACTACTCCGTCATCGGCCTAGAGGGGGGGAGGCCGAAGGCCATTCGTTTGGTTCGGTTGGTGGCGATTCGGTAGGGCCAGGCTTGTTCGGCGGCGAGTTGGAGTTCGCGGCGGTGGGGGTTTAGGGTTTTGTCCATGTGCTCGTTGAGGAGGTCTAGCAATTCGGCAGCGTCTAGGAGAGCGCTGGCTTGGGCAAAGTCGGCGTCTTTATATTTTTCGCTGAGGTTGGTAATGGATGCGATTTCTTCGGGTTTGACTCCTTTGAGGCTGTAGGCGGCGGGCGTGGCTCCTTCGGGGGTGAGGTTTTTTGCGGTATCTACTGCGAGCTGATAGAGACGGGCGATGGTGTAGTTCGCGATGTTTTCGCCCACTCCAAAAAGGGCTCGCTCGCCGGCTCCCTCGGGGAAGGTGCGCTTGGCACCTGCTAGGATGGGGTCTAGGGAGATGAGGAGTTCCGTGAAGGCTGTTTTTTCTTCCTGGCCGCGTGATCTTTTGCCAGCACGAGCATTGCGAACGTCGCGGACGAGTTTTTTTGCTTCTTCCGGGGCGATGAAGTAGGTGGTTTGGTCTGCGTCGCCCCAGTCTCGGTCGCGGAGGGCGACCATATTATTGTCCACCTTGGTGCTCCCGGCACAGATGTCGGCGAGTGCAATATCGGCGATCGTCTCGCGGCTTGCATCGCCGGGCTTTGCGCGGGCTTTTTTAATGGCTTTAGGAGTGGGCGTGAGCGTAGGTTGTTCGTTCATGGTATGTGGTGTGTTGTATTTATTGGTAAAATGGTGCCGTTCAAAGGAAAAAATGGTTCAGGTTCTTAAAAAATGGTTCGTGTTCGAGCTTCCATGATTCGAGTTGCAGGAAGAATGGTTCGGACTCGATTTTTCATGGTTCGAGTTTGCAGATCTCTGGCTCAGATTCGAGGAAGCATGGCTAGGGTTTGTAATTCCATAGTTCGGATTTTTGGAAAAATAGCGGCGGTTGGGGTATCCATGTTCTCTTTTCCAAGTCGCGAAATACGAGTAGCGCAAGGAAAGCTAGGTTTTTTGAGCGGTTGTGAGGTGGGGGGACGTTGAGAGGTGGCCAAACGAGGTTTGGTCTGAAATGCTAGGATGAGAGGATGCGGATTCACGGGATAATAGCGGACGACACGCGACGCTGTGGATGCGGTGGCGGGATGTCAATGGCTATTTGGCACACAAACTCCGTTGCTCCCATTCCCCTCCCCTGCTTACCTGCGCGCCCACTTCATCCATCATCTTTAGAAAATCATGTGCGGCATCGTCGGTTATATCGGTAAAAATCAAGCAGTCCCTGTCCTTCTCGACGGCCTCCGTCGGCTGGAATATCGCGGCTACGACTCGGCGGGCATCGCCACGCTGGCAGGCGGGAAAATCCAAGTGCGCAAATGCATCGGGCGCATCGCGAATCTCGCCGAACTCCTCGCCGAATCGCCACTCGCGGGCGAAGTCGGCATCGCCCACACCCGCTGGGCCACGCATGGCGGCGTGACGGATGAAAACGCGCACCCGCACAGCGACCAGAGCGGGCGGCTCTTCCTCTGCCACAATGGAGTGATCGAAAACTACGCCGTCCTCCGCGAAGAGCTAAAGCGCGAGGGCCACCTTTTCAAAAGCGAGACGGATACCGAGGTGCTCGCCCACCTCATCGGCAAACACTACGACGCGCTGGCCGACGGCAGTGGGACAGCAGACGGCAGTGGGACAGGCGCCCCGCCTGTCGTAGTGGGACAGGCGCCCTCGCCTGTCCATGCCACCGCACGCCTGCTCGATGCTCTGCGCGCTGCGCTAAAGCGCATCGTGGGCACCTACGGCATCATCCTCATGCACGCCGATGTGCCGGATTTCGTCGTCGGCGCGCGGCGCGGCAGCCCGCTTGTGCTCGGCATCGGGAAAGGGGAAAACTTTTTCGCCAGCGACGTGAGCGCGATCGTAGCGCACACGCGGGAAGCGGTTTATTTAAAGGACTTCGACATCGCCGTGCTCGGGCGCGACGACTTCGAGATCACCTCGCTGCTCGGCGGTGCGAGTGGCTTTGAGGTGACGAAGGTGGAGTTCACCGCCGACGATGTGAGCAAGGGCGACTACCCGCATTATATGCTCAAGGAAATCTACGAGCAGCCCGAGACGATCCGCGACGCCATGCGCGGGCGACTCTCCAGCGAAGAGGCCACCGCCAAGCTCGGCGGACTCGGCATGAGCGCCACCGAGCTGCGGAATATAGACCGCATCATCCTCGTCGGTTGCGGCACCGCATCGCACGCGGCCATGTGCGGCGAATACATCATCGAAGCGCTGGCGCACGTCCCTGTGGAGGTCGAGTTTGCGAGCGAGTTCCGCTACCGCAATCTGCCCCTGCCGAAGAACACGCTCGTCTTCGTCATTTCCCAAAGCGGCGAGACTGCCGACACGCTCGCCGCGCTCCGCGAAGCCCAGCGCAAGGGCCTCCGCGCGCTCGGCATTTGCAATAACGTGGCCAGCACCATCGCCCGCGAGAGCGACGGCGGCGTGTATATGCACGCGGGGCCGGAGATCGGCGTGGCGGCGACAAAATCCTTCACCAGCCAAGTGACGATCATGGTGCTGCTCGGCCTCATGCTCGGGCGCATCCGCCACCTCAGCACGACCGAGGGCCTCGCCATCATCCACGAGCTGGAGGCACTGCCAGACAAAGTGCGACGCATCCTGGAGCAGACCGATCACATCAAAAAAATCGCCGAGAAATACGCCCACAGCAAAGCGATGATGTTCCTCGGGCGACAGTTCAATTACCCCACCGCCCTCGAAGGCGCGCTAAAGATGAAAGAGATCAGCTACATCCATGCGAGCGGCTACCCGAGCGCCGAGCTAAAGCACGGCGTCATCGCCCTCATCACGCCGGAGGTGCCCAGCATCGTCATCGCGCTGGAAGATTCCGTCTTCGAGAAAAACGTGAGCAACATCGAAGAAATCCGCGCCCGCAAAGGCCCCATCATCGCCATCGGCACCGAAGGCAGCACGCGGCTCGCGCACGTCGCCGACGACGTCATCTTCATCCCCGAGTGCCCCGATTACCTCTCGCCCATCCTCGCCAGCATCGCGCTCCAGCTCCTCGCCTACCACACCGCCGTCTTCCTAGAGTGCGACGTGGATAAACCGCGCAACCTTGCGAAAAGCGTCACCGTGGAGTAGAGCACGCGCATGGCCACGCTCACATCCACACCGACACCGCGCATCCCCCGCGTGCATCGCCATCCCGCGCTGCTCACATCCGAGGAGTTTTTGAATTGGCTAAAGCCCGGCATCCACGCCGACCTCATCGGCGGATTTGTATTTATGCACTCACCAGTCAGCATCCGACACGCACAGCTCCTCAACTTTCTCGACCGACTTCTCGGCGTGTATATCGAGGAGGAAAATCTCGGCCAACTCTTCCGCGAAACCGTCGCCGTGCGCCTCAGCCCGCGCGAGACGTTCCTGCCCGATCTCGCTTACTTTACGAATTCCCAAATCACCCGCCTGCCCGAGACGCACACGCCATTCG
>JAYVQK010000234.1:0-19073 GCA_043757005.1 Verrucomicrobiaceae bacterium | reverse complement strand
ACGTAGAGGCAATATGCGCGGAGGAGCTGCGAGATATTATGGATGCGCTCGCTCTGGAGGTTCATGTGCTCCTGCGCTTCGGCCTTGGCGGTGATCTTCTCCGCGTCGGTCATGTCGCGGTTTTGATCCATGATCGCAAACTGCGTGATGAGGTCGGGAAGCACGAAAGCCTCTGGCTCGCCGGGCGACATATACTGGCGGCCCTGCTCGGTGAGGTCGGCCTCGTGGGCGCGCTGGTCTATGGTGAAAAAGAGCTCCTCCTTGAGCTGCCACATCTCCTCTTTCCGCACGTCGGCGTAAAACGACAGCTCCGTCTTTTCCATCGCTTTGCGCTTCTCGGGGTCTTCCATCGCGCGGAGGTAGCCCTTGTTCAGCGGCTGGCCCCACTTCACTTTCACCATGAGCTTTGCGCCTTCCTCGACCTTGCCTTGCTCCATGAGCTGTAGGCCTTCGCTGGCGAGGCGGTTCACGAGCATCGTCTGCTTTTTCACGATCTGCTCCACGAGGGGTTTGTATTTGTCGAACTGGTGCGTGGAGACCGTCACGGGGCCGCTGATGATGAGCGGCACGCGGGCTTCATCAATGAGGATGGAGTCCACCTCGTCCACGATGGCAAACCAATGGCCGCGCTGCACCTGCTGCTCCTTGCTGGTGGCCATGCCGTTGTCGCGCAGGTAGTCGAAGCCGAACTCGGAGTTCATGCCATACGTGATGTCCGTCTGGTATTGCTCGCGGCGCAAATCGGGGAATTGGTCGTGCTGGATGATGCCCACGGTGAGGCCGAGGAAACGATACAGCTCGCCCATCCACTCCGCATCGCGCCGTGCGAGGTAGTCGTTCGTGGTGACGAGATGCGAACCGCGCCCGGTGAGGCCGTTGAGGAACAGCGGGAGCGTGGCGACGAGCGTCTTGCCCTCGCCAGTGGCCATTTCGGCGATCACGCCGCGATGAAGGCACATGCCGCCGATGAGCTGCGTATCAAAGTGAACCATCGCCCAAGTCATCGGCTGCCCGCAGACGGTGAACGAGTGCTTGCGCTCCGTGAGACGCCACGCGGCGTTCTTTACGGCGGCGAAAGCCTCGGGCAAAACTTTGTCGAGATACGCCTGCTGCTCGTGCCATTCCAGTGCGGCGAGGTCGGCCTTCCAGCCAGAGACTTTGTCGCGGAGCTGCTCGTCGCTGAGGTTGCGATATTCGAGTTCGAACGCGTTGATTTGGACGACCACAGGACGCATGGACTTCACAAGTCGCACGTTTTTGGAGCCGAAGAATTTTTTAAGGAGCCAGCCGATCATTTGAGAAAAAGTAGTAAGTGTTTTTTATTTGCTCCCAGGCTTCACCGCTTGGGTGCCAGCGAGGTCTGGCGGGAGTTTGTCGGCCTCAAACGTTTCCACGTTCAGTGCGACGAGTGAGATAAAAGGTGCGCCGAAATCCGCGTGATTGCCGCCACTGCGATCCACAATCGCCGCGACCGCCACGACCACTCCGCCGCGCGCCCGCACGATGTCTATCGTCTCCTGCACGCGCCCACCGCGCGTGACGACGTCTTCGGCGATGATGAACTTCTGGCTGGGCTTGATTTCAAAATTGCGCCGCAGCACGAGCTTGTCGTTTTCCTTCTCGGCGAAAATGTGCGGCAGCCCCAGCGTGCGCGCCACTTCATGCCCCACGATCATACCGCCGATAGCAGGCGAGATCACCATTTCCGCGCCCACGCCGCGCACCTTCTCCGCCAGCTCCGCGCAGACGCGCGCAGCCACGGGCGTCTCTTTCATGAGGAGCGCGCATTGGAAGAACTGGCGGCTGTGCAGCCCCGAGCGCAGGAGGAAATGTCCGTCGAGCAGCGCATCGGTTTGCCGGAAAAGTGAAAGGATTTCGTCTTGAGTCATCGCTTGAAATTATTTTGCCGCCGTCACTTCGATCTCCACGCGAGCGCCGCGCGGCAGACCCGCGACCGCCACCGTCGAGCGCGCGGGGAAGGGCTCTGGGAAATGCTTTGCATACACCGCGTTCATCGCCGTGAAGTCGTCCATGGTGAGCAGGAAGACAGTGGTTTTTATCACATCCGCGAGCGTCATGCTATTGGCAGCGAGCACCGCGCGGATGTTTTCACACACGCGCTCGGTCTGCGCCGCGACATCGCCCGCCACCAGCTCGCCCGTCGCCGGATCGAGCGGGATTTGCCCGGCGCAAAACAACAAATCCCCAAAAGCCACGGCCTGCGAATACGGGCCGACCGCTTTCGGTGCTGAATCTGTGCTGATGATGCGTTTCATAGAAAAGGGGCAGGAACCTAGCAGCGAGCCTCCCTGTGTCAATGCAGGCGGGCGCGTAGAGTAGGCGGCCCCGAAGGGGTGAGCGAAGCGAAAGCAACGGTCGCCCGAAGACTCACTCTTTCCCAGTCCTACAGCATTTCATCCTCCCGCTTTTCGCGCGAGGTCTTCACCTTTTTCAGCTTCGCAGCTTTCACTTCCTCGGCGGCACGGGCGAGATTGAGGGCGAGCAAGCGCGCGAGCATTTCATCTTCGCTCATGCCAGCGGGCCATCCGTAGGCGGCGGCGACGGCGCTATCGAGCTGCCCGTGCGCGTAGGCGAGCCAAGTGGGGCGCTCGTTGTAGAGATTCGTCAGCGTCCGCGCCTTGAGTTTCGCGGCGCAATCCGCGTCCAGCGGCTCCACGCGGGGATAGCGCACAGTGCCGATCCGCGTTTTTGCGTTCACCGTCTTGGCATCCACATAGCGCGCCCACGGGCCATCCTCTCTGCCGGGGAAAGTCAGCACGCGAGCCTCCGTCCACTCCGGCGGATTCAGCCAACGCTCACGCAGCTCATCGAGAGCCTGCGCGGCAGCAGCGATGGCCGCGCGGTGTTCGTTCGGGGTGCTAGGCGGCGGGCTCTCTCGCAGAGAGTTGCTCTGGTCCGTATGGTAGTGCGCTGCGCGAAATTTCGCCACGATATGCGCGGGATCCTCCTCCGTGCATGCGAGATCATCGGCAAAAGGAAAAGGGAACGTCTCGAAGCAAGTCGTGGGCGTGTAGCGCGGAGTGACGCCGCCGAGAACCGTCCCTTGCCGCAATCCCCAAACCTCGTGGAAACGCGACTGAAGCACGCCAAAGAAAAAGTCGTCATCGCGGGCAAACGCGACGAGTTGGTGGTCGGCATTTGCGGGAGCATTTGCCCAGACAAAGAGCCTGTGCTTGGAGGCGGTGGGCGTAATCAGAAAGCGCGGCAGCGGGGCGACAGCGGCTTTCAATTCAGGACACGGCCTCGCCAGCCGCCACCAATACTTGGATTGAATCGCCTCGCGGTGATTCTTCCGCAGCGGCCAGACGTGCTCTTTCAAATGAGCAAACGGCGCATCAAATCCCGACGCGACCTCCACCGTCATCGAGACAGGGAAATCTACGATCCAAACATTCTGCGGGCGTCGCGCGAGATCCAGCGCGTTGAGGTAGGGCTGGATCACCTCGCTGTTTGGAAGCCCGTTTGGAGAAGGAGCAAAGAGGAGTTCCAGTGCTTTCGCCTCGGGGACATCGAGTGGCGCTTTCTTCGTGGTGCCGATAAAGCCGACTTTCAAATTCGCGGCGAGTCGTTTTGCCGTGGTCGTATCCGCCGCCGCCGTGAGGTTGGCGTGGATTTGTTGGACTGGTTTATGGTCCAAAATTTTGACCCGCTCGCTGCCATCGTCGAAGCCAACCATACTGATCGTCACCGCCGCAGATTGAAGCAGCCAAGGCTGCGAGCTGATCGCAAAGAAGATGCCGCCGCTCGTCGTGATTCGTTTTAATACTTCGCGATTCGCACCGCCGCGAATGCCTTGCGTCGCGATCAACCCAGCCCGCTTGCACAAGGCCTCTTCTACGTGCCTCCGCGCCTTCTCGAACCAGTAGCAACACAGGTCGGACTGGCCGGGGATGCGGTCGCTGTAAATGCGGCGCAGCTCATTCACGTAATGGTCGTTCAGTTCGCTACGCATCCGTTTATCGCCGAGGAATGGCGGGTTGCCCACGATCACATCGCACTCTGGCCACTTGCGCTCGGTGTAAAATTTCAGCGCGTCGCTGCCCGTGTGCTCACCTGCTTGCGCGGCGCGCAGCGTCTTTGCTTTATTGCGAAAATGCGGGACGAGCAGGGCATCTTCGTTTTGAAAACCATCGAGATTTTGCAGCACGGGCGTGCGGTCGTTTGGGAAGCCGTTGTCGCGTCGCCATTGCAGGTAGCCGATTTGCACGGAGACTTGCGCCAGCTCGAAAGCGTAGGGGTTGATCTCGATGGCCCGGAGCTGTTGCACGCTCACAAGCGGCGCGAGCTTCGCGCCAAATTCCGCCCCGAGCGCGATGATTTCTTTTTCCAAATCCAGCAGCAGCCGCAGCGAGACATAGAGAAAATTGCCGCTGCCACACGCGGGATCGAGCACGGTCACGGCGGCGAGCTTCTTTTGGAAAAGAGCGAGCTGCTTGCGCTGCTCGCCCTTTGCAGAGGCGGCGGAGAGCGTGCCTTTCAGCGCGGCCCACTCGCGGCGGAGTGGGGCCATGAGCACGGGTTCCACGAGGGTTTTAATATCTAACTCGCTCGTGTAATGCGCGCCGAGCTGCGAGCGTTGCTCGGGCTCCAGTGCACGCTCAAACAGCGTGCCCATGATGCTTGGCTCGATGGATTGCCAGTCCGCCTCGCTCGCATCCGCCAGCTCGTGCAGCTCTTCCTCGGTGAGTTCAAAGACAGTGGCCTCCTCGAAAAGGTGTCCGTTGAAATGGCGGATTTTATCTTTCCCGAAACTCCCGCCCGTCGCCATGACGGCGAAGAGTTCTTCGAGCGTCTTGGCAAAATGCGGCGGGTCTTGCATCCCCGTCGCGGCGAGTTCTGAGAAGAGTTTCATGGGCAGCAGCCCCGTGTTTTGAGCGAAAAAACAGAAGACGACGCGGTTCAGGAAACGCGCGATGCGGAGGTTCCGGCGTTGAGAGAAATTCATCTCCGCGCGCGTCTCCGCATCGGCCAGCTCGGGGCTCTCTCGTTTTTGCAGGGACTTGGCCACGCGGGCGATTTGTGCGGCGAGTTTCTCGGTGACTTCAGCCGTGGTGCGCTGCGGTTTTAGAAACTCTGGCTGCGTGAAGGCATCGTGCAGGAGCTTGAGGTTTTTTGGGTCGCAGAGCTGCGCGTTGGTGAACTCGTGGGCCTCCTGCACGGTGCCGTTGAAATTCGTGCGGATGATGTAGCGATCAAAGTCGCAGACGATGAGCAGCGGCGGATTGAAGAGGCTTTCGCGGTAGCGCAGGAGCTGCTGATAGGCTTCATCGAGATTCTTTTTCTTGCCTTTGTATTCCCACGCAAAGCAACCGCGCCGCCACACGTCGGCAAAGCCGCGCTCGGTTCCACCGCCGTCGTCGGTGTCGAGAAGTTCGGCGTCTTTGATGACACGCTTTTGGTAGCAAAAAGTCTCGCCCGCAGGGTCGGCTTCCAGCGGCGGGGCGATGCCGAGCACGCGGCACAAGTCGTCGAAGTGCGATTGGTAGGCGGCGGATTCTTTGGCGCTGACCCTGGCCCATTTCCTCTGAAACTCGCTGGCGGTCATAGCCCGTAGAGCGTGATTTTATGCCGCGCCGCCAGCTCGGCGATGCGTTCGCGCTCCAGCAAGATCGTCTTCCCAGCCTCCACGCCGATGAAGCGCACGCCCGCTGCTGCGCACGTTTCCAGCGTCACGGGGCCGACTACTGGGACATCGAAACGCAAGTCCTGCCCCGGCTTGCTCACCTTCACCATCACGGCGTCGCCACGACCGAGTGCGCCTCCGCGCTGGATGCACTCGTTCGTCCCCTCGAAGCCCTCCACGGCGAGCACGGTGCCGTTTTTCACGAGCACGGTCTGGCCGATGTCGAGGCGGGCGACTTCCTTGGCGAGTTCGTGGCCGTAGTGGAGGTCGTCCACAGTGCGCGGCTTCGGGCTCGGGCCAAAGAGCAGGCCGCTCGCGGCGAGGTGATCCTCCATGAAGCTCGTCGCGGGGATCAGCGGGCAGCCGACCGTGCCCATCGCATCGCCGATGGCGCGGAAGATCGTCTCGGCATTGCGCCGCTTGAGCTTGGCGAGGAGCATGAGGGCTTTGATGTCGGGCCGCAGATCGAAGAGATTCTTTGGCGCGATCTGTCCCGCCATCACGCCGTGGCGAGCGCCGCTCTTTGCGAGGAAAGCGAGGAGTTTCCCGAGCTGGCCCACGCGCAGCCAGATCACATCGTCCAGCTCCGCCGCCAGTTCTGGGCGCGTCTCATCTACGAAAGCGACCGCCACCACGCGCTTCACGCCTGCTTTGCGCGCACCGCGCACCATGGCGAACGGGTAGCTGCCGTTGCCGGCGATGATGGCGAGTGTGTCAGGTATTTCCAAAGCGCCCGCTTTTTCGCTGCAAGCGCGCCGGGTGTCCAGACGGTAGAGGCGCGGTTTATTGACTTTGTGAAAACTTTCACAAATGGCCTTGCCCGGCGCGGCAAGGGCGGGCACTTTCTCCGCGTTATGGCCGCAAGCACTGTCGAGTTTGAAATGCCCGATGCTCTCACCAAGGCCCAAAAAGGTCTGGAGAGCTCGGAGGATATGCTGGGGGAAAAGCTCATCATCAATATGGGCCCGTCCCACCCGGCCACGCATGGCGTGCTGAGGCTCATCTTGGAGATGGACGGCGAAGTCGTCACCAAGGCCACGCCCGACGTGGGCTTCCTCCATCGCGGCGATGAAAAGATCGCCGAGAACATGACCTACAACCAGTTCGTGCCTTACACGGATCGGCTCGATTACCTCGCCCCGCTGGCCAATAACGTCGCTTACGCGATGGCCGTAGAAAAGCTCATGGGCTGGGAACTCCCGCCGCGCGGCCAAGCGATCCGCGTGCTCTGCTGCGAGCTCGCGCGCATCTCGGCGCACCTCCTCGGCATCGGCTGTTTCGCGATGGATACGGGCGCGATGACCGTCTTCCTCTACACCTTCCAGCAGCGCGAGACGGTGTATAATTTGACCGAGCAACTCACCGGCGCACGCTTCACCACGAGCTACACGCGTATCGGCGGCATGGTGCGCGACATCCCCGAGGGTTGGTTGAAAGCGGTGCTCAAATTTTGCGAAGAAGTCCTCCCCGTCGTGGACGAGACGGACAAGCTGCTCACCCGCAATCGCATCTTCGTAGATCGCACAAAAGACGTGGGCGTGATCTCCAAAGAAGACGCCATCTCCTACGGCCTCAGCGGCCCGAATCTGCGCGGCTCCGGCGTGGATCACGATCTGCGCAAGCGCCAGCCTTACCTCGGCTACGAGCAATACGACTTCGACGTGCCGCTGGGCAGCGTGGGCGATAGCTACGACCGCTACCTCATCCGCATGGAGGAGATCAAACAGAGCGTCAGCATCATCCGCCAAGTTTGCGCGAAGATGCCCACGGGTGCTTGGTTCGTGGACGACCCGAAAAATTACCCTCCGCCGAAAACCACCGTGCTCACGAAAATGGAGGAGCTCATCCACCACTTCATCCTGCACACCGAAGGGCTCAAGGCTCCGGCTGGCGAGGTGTATTTCGGCGCGGAAAACCCCAAGGGCGAACTCGGCTTTTTCATCCACAGCAAAGGCGGCGGCACGCCGTATCGCCTGAAAATCCGCAGCCCCTCGTTCATCAATCTCTCCATCCTGCCAAAGCTTCTGCCCGGCAATATGATGAGCGACGTCGTGAGCATCCTCGGCTCGCTAGACTTCGTGATGGGCGAGTGCGACCGGTAGCGGAGAGTCTTTTTCAGCACCATTTGCTTTAAAATACAGACTCCATGCCCAATATTACCAACCCCGAAGCATTTCAGCTTGAGGCGGCGACTATATTGTCTGCTGGTTACGCTAGCTTTCCTTTAGCTTTCGGATGGTCATATGATCCTGATACTGATGTTTATCCAACCGAGACGGGAGCCAGTCGTCAAAGAATACAGTTTGAAACTATTATTTGGCTAAGGGAGCATAATTATCTCTACGGCGGCGGTATTCACTCCGGCGAATGGAGCGACCTAAAACTTACTGAACGCGCCCTTGCTGTTCTAAATTCTGTCCCAGACGTCCTCGCGGGTAAAGAGCCACTCGGAAAACGTCTTACTGTTGCAGTTGCAAAGAAAAGTTTTGAAGCGATCAAAGAGCTTATTCCGATCTTTCTTCAACAGGTATTTGGAAGCTGAGATCGAACGTTACCATATAGAAGGTTAAGGGGAACAACGCTTTTTGCCACTCTGAGTTTGCGCTCTTATGCTTTTGTGCGTTTTTTTTTGACAGACACAATCTTACAGAATTCTGTAGTTCCCCCTTCACAATGTGATTTTTAAAAGAAAGCCCTTGCAGCCCTTCTATTCTTATCCCAACTAGAACAGTCGGAATTAAAAACATGAAGCTTTCTAAACGCGGCGAATATGCTCTACGGGCGATGCTGGACCTTACCATGGCCCACGCGCTCGACCGCCCGCTCGTGCCGCTCACGGCACTGGCGGAGGCGCAGCGGATCCCGGCCACGTTTTTAGAACAAATCCTCATAGAACTGAGGCGAGCGGGCTTCCTCGTGAGCACGCGCGGGAAATACGGCGGCTACTCGCTCGCCAAGCCAGCGGGCGACATTTTCATCGGCGAAATCGTGCGGCATCTCGATGGCCCGCTCGCGCCCATCGGCTGCGCCAGCGTCACCGCCTACCAGCGGTGCTCGTGCCCGGACGAGGAGCACTGCGGGCTCCGGCTCATCATGATGGATGTGCGCCACGCCATCGCCAACATCCTCGACCGCTACACACTCAAGCACCTCGCCGAAATCACGCTCCAGCATCTACGTCGCGACGGGCTGCTGCCGCCCGTCGTAGAGCTCATCCGCCACCTCCCGCTCGCGCAGCGGGAGAAAACACCGCGAGCCATCAATACATCTCCCGTCCGCCCAGAGCCCGAATTTTATATATGAAACTGAAATCCATCCTCATCACCGTCCTCGTCGCCATCAGCGCGCTCCTTGGTGGCTGCTCGAAGAAACCCGCTCCCGGAGAAGCGCCGACTACCCTGCGCGTGGGCTTTTTTCCGAACATCACGCACGCTCCGGCGCTGGTCGGCTTCCACGAGACCCATACGAAAGGTGCGGACGGTTGGTTTGAAAAACGGCTCGGCGTGAAGATCGAGTGGTATGCCTTTAATGCAGGGCCCAGCGCCATCGAGGCACTACTCGCGGGCTCCATTGACCTCACCTACGTCGGGCCCAATCCCGTGCTGAACGGCTACACCCGCACGCGCGGTGCAGACATCCGCGTGCTCAGCGGGGCAGCGCGGGGAGGCGCTTCGCTCGTCGTGCAAAAAGACTCACCGCTCAAAACAGCCGCCGATTTTCGTGGCAAAAAAATCGCCACACCCCAGCTCGGCGGCACACAGGATGTCGCCGCGCGGGCATGGCTGGTGGCTGGCGGGCTCACCATTAAACAAGGCGGCGGCGATGCCTTCGTCATCCCCACGCAAAACCCCGACCTGCTCGACCTCTTCAAGCGCAAAGACCTCGACGCCGTCTGGACCGTGGAGCCGTGGGTCTCGCGACTGGAGCAGGAGGCCGGCGCGCAGCTCCTCGTAGAGCAAAAAGACGTGCTCACCACCCTCCTCGCCACCAGCACGAAGTCGCTCAACACACGCGGCGAGCTGCTGAAAAAATTCGTCGCAGCGCATGAAGAACTGACCCGAAAAATCGCTACCGAACCAGACTTTGCGAAACCCGCCGTGACCGCCGCGCTGGCCAAAGCAACCGGCAAACCAATCCCCGCCAAGCTGCTCGACCACGCATGGCCGCGCCTCACCTTCACCACAGAAGTGAAGCTCGCAGACTTCAGCGGCATCCAGCACGATGCCAAGTCCGTAGGGCTGCTCCCAGAAGAGGCAGACCTCGGCAAACTCTTCCTAAAACCGTGAACATCGAAACAGAACCCGCCGCCCCGCCGGCCAAAATCCGGCTCGCTGGCGTGAGCAAAACCTTCACCACCTCGCGCGGCACCGTGCAGGCGTTGCAGGACATCACCCTCGAAATCGAAGAGGGCGAATTCGTCTGCTTCGTCGGCCCCAGCGGCTGCGGCAAAAGCACCCTGCTCCGCATCGTCGCCGCGCTGGAGCGCAGCTTCACCGGCACTGCCGAAGTGAATGGCCGCATGATTACCGAGCCTGGTCGCGACCGCACCGTGATGTTCCAAGAGCACGCGCTCTTCCCGTGGCTCGACGTGCTCGGCAACGTCCTCTTTGGCCTCAAGCGCAAGCCCGGCCTCACCGACAAAGACCGCCGCGAAGTCGCCCGCTACTACCTCCACCTCGTCGGCCTCGAAGGCTTCGAGCGCGCGAATATCCACGAACTCAGCGGCGGCATGAAGCAGCGCGTCGCCCTCGCCCGCGCCCTCGCGCCAAACCCCCGCGTGCTCTTGATGGACGAGCCATTCGCATCCCTCGACGCCATGACGCGCGAGCAGCTCTACGGCGACATCCAGCGCATCCACGCTGCGCGGAAAAAGACCATCCTCTTCGTGACTCACAACGTCCGTGAAGCCGTCTGCCTCGGCGACCGCGTCATCCTTTTCTCACCTCGCCCAGGGCGCATCCGTCGCGAATTCAAAGTCGAGCTACCGCGCCCGCGCGAGTTCAACGACACCGCCAACGCCGCCCTCGCCAGCGAAATCACCCGCGAGCTAAAAGTCATCCTCTCACCCACCGCATGAAACAATTCTTCGCCGCCATCCTCTTCTTCGCCACCCTGCTCGGAGCATGGGAAGCCGTCGCCCGCTACGGCGACATCTCCGCCGTCCTACTGCCCGCGCCCAGCGCCGTCTGGCAATACATTCTCGGCGCGGCAAAAGACGGTTCCTTGCTCGGTGCCACGCTCATCACCATGAAGCGCCTCGGCATCGGCTACGCCGTCGGCATCATCATCGGCATCCCCATGGGGATGCTCACAGCGCGCTTCAAATTTCTCAGCAACACCATCGGCGTCATCTCCCTCGGCCTGCAAACCCTCCCCAGCGTCTGCTGGGTGCCGCTCGCATTGCTGTGGTTCGGGCAGACGGAGACCGCCATGCTTTTCATCGTCGTCATGGGCACCGTCTGGGCCGTCATCCTCGCCACCGATAGCGGCATCCGCCAAATCCCACCGCTCTACCGCGAAGCCGCCGCCACGATGGGATCAAAAGGCTTACACCTATGGCTGTGCGTGCTCGCGCCTGCCTCGCTCCCGCACATCGTCAGCGGCACGAAGCAAGGCTGGGCCTTCGCTTGGCGCTCGCTCATGGCAGCCGAGATTTACATCACCATCCTCAGCGGCTTCGGCATCGGAGCCCTGCTTCACAATGGCCGCGAACTGCACGCAATGGATCAAGTCGTCGGCCTCATGCTCGTCATCATCGTCATCGGATTTGCCGCAGACAAAATCATCTTCAGCCCCTGGGAGCGCTTTCTCCACCGCCGCTGGGGCTTGGCAAAATAAAGCGCGTGAGTCTTTGAAAACCGAGCAAGAAAACTGCGCGCATCAGGTTTCGTGCTTGGCGCGTAGGGCGAATCCGCTATAGGCGCACTGCGAATGTCCCGTAACTCTCTGAGCATCTTTTTCCTGCTGCTGGCACTGGCTCTCGCGGGCTGTGACAATAATCCGCATCCGCCACTGCAACGCCAGTCGCGCGACGACGGTTCGCCGTGGCAGGTGCGGTATGTGTGGTATCCCAGTGAGCCGAAGTCGCTCGATCCGCAGAATGGCTGGGACTCGGCGAGCCGTGTCATCATGGAGCCAGTGTATGACACGCTGCTGGAGTATGCGCCGTGGAAGACGGAGCCTTTTGAGGTGATGCCGGGGATGCTCACGGCGATGCCGGAAAAGGAGACGCTCGCGGATGGGCGGGTGGTGGTGACGTGTCATTTGAAAAAGGGGATCACCTTCCATGATGACCCATGCTTTCCTGGAGGGAAGGGACGCGAGGTCACGGCGCGGGATGTGTATTACGCTTGGCAGCGGATGAGCGACCCGAAGGTGGAGTGCCCGATCGTCTCCACGCTGGGCGAGTATGTGGAGGGGCTATGGGAGAATTTCCAGACGGCGAAGAAGAATGGCGATGCGCTGGATTACGCGGTGCCGCTGCCGGGGGTGGAGGTGGTGGATGACTACACGTTCCGCGTGCATTTGAAGAAGGCGTTCCCGCAGCTCGTTTATTGGATGGCGATTCAGTTCACCTCGCCGGTGGCGCGGGAGGCGGTGGAGTATTACGACCCGAAGAAGTATCCCGATCACGACAACTTTAGTTTTCACCCCGTAGGGCACGGGCCGTATGCGTGGGTGAAGGACAGCTACGTGCGCGGCCAGCGCATCCGGCTGGTGCGGCATCCGCGCTATCTCACGAGCACTTTCCCCACGGAAGGCTGGCCTGCGGAGCGCGACGCGGTGTGCAGGCCGCTCGCGGGGCAGGCGCTGCCGCTTACGGATGAATTGCAGATCCTCTACATCAAAGAACTGCTGCCCGTATGGCTGCTCACGAAGCAGGGCTACATGGATCGCTATGGCGTGCAAAAGGAGGCGTTCAACGCGGTGGTAACGAATACTTACGGCCTCTCGCCGGAGCTGGCCTCGCGCGGGATGAAGCTGGAGAAAGATACGGAGGTGGGCACTTTCTACGCGCTGCTGAATATGAAGCGCCCCGTGCTCGGCTCGAATAAGAAGCTGCGGCAGGCGCTCTCGTGCGCTTACGATCCTGCGCGTTATTCGGAGGTCTTTTACGACGGTGTGCGGCCCATCTCGCAGCAGCTCATCCCGCCGGGGCTGGCAGGGTATCGGAAGGACTTTAAGAATCCCCACGGCTACGACATTGAGCGCGGGCGGCGACTGCTCGCAGAGGCGGGCTACGCCGGTGGGCGCGGGCCGGATGGGAAGCAGCTCACGCTCACGCTGGACTTCGATGCGGCGCGGTCATCGGAGCGGCTACAGGCGGAGTTTATCAAGGATTGTTTCGAGGCGCTCGGGATCAAAATACAGATCATCGAAGACGACTTCGCGCGTCTTTTACAAAAGCAGGAGACGGGGAACTACGAGATCGCAGCGGGCTCTGGCTGGCAGGCGGATTACCCCGACCCGGAGAATTTCCTGATGCTCTTCTACAGCAAAAACTTCCCACCTTCCGGAAAGAACGAGACGTTCTTTCACAATGCAGAGTTCGACGCGCTTTATGAAAAGATGGCTTCAATGGACGATGGGCCGGAGCGGCTGGCGCTGATTACGCGCATGGCAGACATCCTCGCTGAAGAGTGCCCCATCGTGCTGAACGTGCAAAAAGCCTACTATACGCTCATCCAGCCGTGGGCCCCGCGCACGCACGCGAATCTGCAAATGGAAGGCGGCTTCAAATACTTGCCGCTCGACCCTGTGATGCGTGCCAAGTGCATCGCGGAGTGGAACCACCCGCGCCTCTGGCCGCTGTGGGTTCTCGGCGGACTAGTCGTGCTCGCAGTAGCGTTTGCCGTGCGGCGCGGAAGGAGGGGCGATGTTTAGCTATCTCCTGCGGCGCTTGCTCTACGCCGTGCCCATCTTGCTTGGCGTGCTGCTGCTCACCTTCGTGCTCTTCTTTGCCACGCAGACTCCCGATTCGCTCGCCGCCCGTGTGTTGGGGCCCAACGCCCGCGCAGAAGCAAAGAAAGAGTGGATCGCGCGTCGCGGTTACGACAAGCCGCTGCTCCTCAATACGCAATCGAGCGCGACACTTTTCGACTCCCAGTTCTGCAATTTCATCGGGCGTCTTTCCCGCTTCGATCTCGGTCTTTCCGACAAGACAGGCGAGAGCCTGAACTCGAAATTCGCCGAGGGTGCGATCCCCTCGCTCTGCATCACACTGCCCGCTTTCCTCGTCGGGCTCTGCCTTTCCATCGGTTTCGCGCTGTATCAGGTCTTCGTGCGAAACAGCGCGTTGGATCGGCTCGGCACCTTCCTCTGCGTGGCGCTGATGAGCGTGCCATCAATGGTCTATATCATTTTCGGACAGAGCTTCCTCACGCTCGCGCTGAATTGGTTCCCCGTCTCGGGCTTCAGCCGCGATGGCCTCAGCGGCGCGAAGTTTCTCGTGATGCCCGTGCTGCTCATGATCGTCATGCGCCTCGGCTCCGAGGTGCGGCTCTACCGCGCCATCTTCATCGAGGAAATCGCGCAAGACTACATCCGCACCGCCCGCGCCAAAGGAGTCTCGAACCCGCGACTGCTGCTCACTCATGTCTTAAAAAACGGCCTCATCGCGCTCATCACGCTGCTCGTAGCGCAACTACCCATGCTCATCCTCGGCTCGCTGCTCATTGAGAGCTTCTTCGGCATCCCCGGCCTCGGCGGGATGCTCTTCAACGCCTTTCAACAAGGCGACCTCGCCGTCGTGCAAGCGATGGTCTTCCTCAGCTCCCTGCTCTACATCATCGGTCTCACGCTCACAGACATCCTCTACGCTGCTGTGGACCCACGCATCCGCCTTTCTTAATTCATGCGAGAGTTTTTCCTATCGCCGTTTTTTCAGTCGCCGCCCGTCCAAAATCTCTGCGTTCTCGCTAGTCTCGCACTCATCATTTTTACGCTCATCTCCACCGCGCGGAATGAACGCTGGGAGCGAGCCATTGCGCGGCTGCGCAAAGACAAGACAGGCATTGCCTCTGCCATCGTCATCGGCCTCTACCTCCTCATCGGCGCGCTCGATTTCGTCCGCATTAGCACCGACACCACCGCGCTCGATTGGCTCACCAGCGGGCTAAAGCGCGAGCCCGGCTACAGCGCGCCTTTTGCCACGCACACGCTCTCCACGCTGCACCCCGAGCTGCTCCGATCCACTCACCCGCTCGGCACCGACATCCTTGGCAAAGACGTGCTCACACAGACGCTCAAAGCCTGCCGCACCGCACTCATTATCGGCGGACTCACCAGCCTCATCTATATCCCGCTCGGCACACTGCTCGGCCTCGCGGCGGGCTACTTTCGGCGAAAGACGGACGACCTTATTACGTGGCTCTACACCACCGTATATTCCATCCCCGAGATCATCCTTCTCGTCGCGATCATGATGCTTTTCCAAAAGAGCCTCATCACCATGTCCATCGCCCTCGGCGTCACGAGCTGGGTTGGCCTCTGCCGCCTCATCCGTGGCGAAACGATGCGCCAAAGCGGATGCCAATATGTCGCCGCCGCCCGCGCACTGGGGCAGAGCCACTGGCGCATCATCACCCGCCATTTGCTGCCCAACGTGATGCACCTCGTGCTCATCAATTTCGTCCTCGGCTTCAGCGGTATCGTCCTCAGCGAAGCCATCCTCAGCTACCTCGGAGTCGGCAGCCCCGTAGGCACGGCGAGCTGGGGCACTATGATTGACGGCGCGCGCAGCGAACTCAGCCGCGACCCCACGATCTGGTGGACGCTCACCGTCGCCACCAGCGCCCTCTTCATCCTAGTCCTCGCGCTCAACCTACTCGGCGATGCGCTAAGAAAAGCCTTCGATCCCAAGCGCGGGTAGTGCGTGAATTTTACTCCTCGTAAATCTCCGCCAGCGGCAGTTCGCACTCGATGCTCGGGAGCTGGAGGGTGTCCGTCGTCTCGTCGTAGCGCACCACGTCCCAGCCATCCGCGCGGCGGGTGTGGATGGTGACTTCCACCTTTTCGCTATGCACGATCACATAAGCCTGGAGGCTCTCGCAGCGCAGGTAGGCGTCCTTTTTCTCGCCCGTATCGAAGCGCGCCGTGCTGGGGGAGAGCACCTCGAAGATGACGGTGGGATGGTCTGTTGAACGCGCCTTTGGGTCAACGGGGCCACAGATCACAGAGATGTCTGGGTAGTAAAAGCGCTCGTCTGCACCGTGCCGAAGATGGGTCAATGTGTCGGAATTCCAAGGCCGGCAAGGCTTGCCGCGAAGGCGTGATTTTAAAGCGGCAAATATATTGCCTCCAATCTGGCTGTGGCGAAGCGTCCCTCCCGCCATCGCATACACGACGCCGTTCAAATACTCGTGCTTGCACGGAGCCGCTTCCTCTCCGGCGAGGAATTCAGATGGGCTGACAAAAATTTGCTGAATGGAAATGGCGCTCATTGCGCGCGCACATTGCCGCACAGCTCGCACGGGGGCAAGGCGCGAGACACTGCTCGATTTCCGTGCGCGCCCGTGTATCCCGTGGGCGCACCACTTTCCAAATCACCGCCATGCCACTGCTCGAAATCCGCAATCTCGCCATCCATTTCCATACCGAAAACGGCGTCGTCGAGGCAGTGAGGGGGATCAGTCTTTCCCTCGAAAAAGGCGAGACCCTCGCCATCGTCGGCGAGAGCGGGAGCGGGAAAAGCGTGACAGGACTTGCGCTCACCCGCCTTTTGCCAGAGCCGCCGACGCGCTATGTGAGCGGGGAGATTTTCTTCGATGGCAAGAGCGTGCTCACCATGAAAGCCGACGAACTGCGCAAACTGCGTGGCGGGCGCATCGCCTACGTTTTCCAAGAGCCGAGCACCTCGCTGAATCCCGTCTTCACCATCCGCAATCAGATCGCCGAAGCCATCCAGCTCCATCGCCCGGAGGTCGCGGATGTGGATGCCGAGATCATCCGCAACCTCGACCTCGTCGGCATCAAAGACCCCGCCCAACGGCTCCACGACTACCCGCACCAACTCAGCGGCGGGATGCAGCAGCGCGTGATGATCGCCATGGCGCTCTCGTGCCGGCCCGACTTGCTCGTCGCGGATGAGCCCACGACGGCGCTCGACGTCACCATCCAAGCACAGATCATGGATCAGTTCCGCGAGCTACGCGGGCGCCTCCACATGGCCGTCATCCTCATCACGCACAACTTCGGCATCATCGGCGAATTCGCGGATAAAGTGGCCGTGATGTTCCGGGGTAAAATCGTGGAATACGGCGAGACGAAGTCCGTCCTCCGCAATCCCCAGCACGCCTACACCAAGGCGCTCATCCAGTGCATCCCGCGCCTCGGCGCGCGGCAAAAACGGCTCACCACGATAGACCACGCCGCGCTGGAGGCGGTGTAGTTTCCAAAGAAAAGAGCCGACGTGCGTGGCACGTCGGCTCTTGGAAAAGCTGGCTGTTTTGCAGCGCGGGCTACTTCTTTTTCTTCGCCTCTTTGTGCGCGGCCTCCAGCTCGTCGGCTTGTGCGGCGATGAGTTTTGAGGCTCCTTCGCCCCACGTTTTCAGCTCGGCATCATTGATCCCCTTTGCTGCGGACTCCGTGCTCTTCGCGTTGCGCTTGGCCTCTTTGGCAAAGAGATCGAGGAACTCCACGCTGTATTTGTCGTCTTTGATTTTGCCGAGTTTATCCATGTTCGACTTGTCGCTCTTCGTCACGTCGGTGGGGATGTTTTTGCCATCCATCTGGTGCGCCTGCGCGATGCTCACCATCGGCGTCCACTGCGCCTTGGCGTCGCCGTTGATCTTCCCTCCCATCTCCGAGAGAGGCGCATCCTTGTCCTTCCGGTTTTTAGCCGCCTCGCCCATCTTCATGTGGAAAAGTAGTGCCTCCGCGAAGACTTGGACGGCTTTGACATCGCTTTGCGCCAGCGGCTTTACCTTTCCTGCTGGCGTCGTCGTCGCAGGCGGCGTTGCAGCAGGCGGCGTTGCAGCGGGCGGCGTCACGGGCGCTTGCGCGAGTGCGAGGCTCGTGAGAGCGATAGTGATGAGTGTGGCGAGGTAGATGCGTTTCATGGGTTGTTTAGTCGTTAAAGTGGGCGCGCGTATTCAACACAACTTCGCGTGGGCGACAAGGAGCAAGAAGTAGCGGGGGATCTCAAAGAAAACACGGCTTGCGAGCACGTGCCCTTTTCGCCATATCCGCGCGATGAAAACTCTACTCGCACTCGTATTCGCCACCACCGCCGCCTTTGCAGCGGAGCCTGCCATCACGGCCACCGACGCCTTTGCGGCGATCAAAAAACTCCAGGGCGATTGGCGCGGGGTGCCCATGATGAAAGGGATGCCTGCCGCCCGCTCCATCTATCGCCTCACAGCAGGCGGCAGCGCGGTGGAGGAGACAATCTTCCCCGGCACGCAGATGGAGATGGTCTTCGTTTACCACATGGATAAAGGCGACCTGCTGATGACCCACTACTGTATGCTCGGCAACCAGCCACAGCTCAAATTCAACGCCCGCAAAAGCACGCCCAGCGATCTGTATTTCGACTTCGCAGGCGGCACGAATCTGAACCCCCGCCGCGACGCGCACATGCACAGCCTCCACCTCACGCTCCCAGCGCCCACAAAGTCCGGCCCCTCAAAGCTCACCGTCTCGGGAGCGAGCTGGGAGGGTGGAAAAGAGAAAGCCGCCGGTTGCACAAGCACGCTGACTCGGCGGAAGTAAGGACAACGCAGAAGCCAGCACAGAAGCCCGAGGTGGTAAAAAAGACGATGCGTTGCAGCAGAGATGAGCGCGCAGCGCCGGCATCATCGCCGGCATCCTCCCCACCCTCATCGCCCTCGCCAAGCGCATCCACCGCCGCATCTAAACCGCCGCCGCCTACGCATAAGCCCGTCTTTTCGGAGTTTGGGAACCTCCTATACTTTGGGAAAAGCGAGCGCGAAACACTTCATAACGGCGGCAGACATCCCCTTTCCGAAAGAGGTGTTCACTACCCAAATGTTACCGCTATTAGGGGCGGGAGAATTTGGCATTTGTCCCCGTCCCAACATTTTTACACTTTCTCGTTGACAAAAAAACACCCTCTTCTCAACCTGCAAATAAGTTCGTTCACACCCATGACGCCGCACCCTCAAACCTCAGCACCGCAGACTAAACTAGAGAAACCAAGTTTAGCCACCCCCCGTCGCCCCTTAGATCGCCGCTACCAGCGCACCTTCTCCCACCACTCCGAGCCATCCCTTCGCCGCTCAGAGCCTTCCTTTCACTGCTCAGAGCCTTCCTTTCACTGCTCGAAGCCTTTCTTTCACTGCTCAGAGCCTTCCTTTCACTGCTCAGAGCCTTTCTTTCACTGCTCAGAGCCTTCCTTTCACTGCTCAGAGCCTTCCTTTCACTGCTCAGAGCCTTCCTTTCACTGCTCGGAGCCTTCCTTTCACTGCTC
>JAYVQK010000233.1:0-4914 GCA_043757005.1 Verrucomicrobiaceae bacterium | reverse complement strand
GGGGCGATTCTAAGCGTCGGGTCGGTGGGCACTTTGGCGTAGTCGCGGGCGCGGTGGCACTCGGCGCAGAGTTTTTGCGAGGGGAGCAAAATGTCGGCGGTGTCTTTGCTGCTCTCGGCGGCGGCGTGGCAATCGCGGCAGGCCATGTCGAGGTGGGCGGAGTGTTTATACGGGCCGCGTGTGAGCCAAGCGTCGGGCATATTCGTGGGGGCGATTTGCGGCACGGGCTGGGCGTCGGTGACGGTGTGGCACTTTGCGCAGGCGGGGAGGAATTGGCCGTTGCGGGCTTTCTCGATCGGCGGGTCGCCGGTGAAGAAGACGCGCTTTTGCACGTCTTCCAGCGACTGCGGCCAGTGCTGGGTGAACTTCTGCCCGCGCTGCTGGATGAAGGCGGTGAGCGTCGCCGCGTCGGTGAGCTGGAAGCGTGTGGTGGCGTAATCTTTCCACTGCGAATTCAGGCTACTGAGGAAGTCGCGCACTTTCTGTGGGTCGTGGTGGGGCACGTTGAAGCCCGGCAGATCGGGGTCTGCGCCGAGCGTGTGGCAGGTCTGGCAATTTTGCACGTAGGTGATGCGTGCCATGCCGACGCCGTCGGCGTCCACGATGTGACAGTTGCGGCAGTCGAGTTTCTTGCCGTCCACTTTTGGGATGTCGTCGGCGAAATGGCGGGCGTGGTTGAACTTGATCGCCGCTTGATCTTTCGCGCTTTTGCCCTCGTAGAGGAAGGCGGGATGGCTGTCGGAAAAAGAGCGGATCACGGCGGGCGTCGCGCCAGTCGTGGCGGCGGGGAGCCATTGCACGACGTCGCCGAGGCGGCGATTTTGGCTGTGGGCGGCGGCGAGTTTGCCAGCGTAAGGCGCGCGTTTGAGCGAGTCGGCGAGCTTCTTCGAGTCGCTGTGACATTCCACGCACGTCTCGGACGTCGGGAGCTTCATGCGCGCGAGGCCGACGTGTTCTTTATGGCAAGTGCTGCACCCCGCAGCGGCGACGATGCTGAGTTCTTTGAGCGATTCGCGGGCGAGCACGGCTTTCGTGCCGGGCTGGTGGAGCGCCATCCCCGTGTGGCACTCGATGCAGGCGTGGTCAATGTTGTCGAGGTTCAGTGTATCGAGCGCGGCATGGGTGGCGGCGGCGAGCTTTTGCGGGTCGCCGAGGTTGTCTTTTGCGCTGGCGAGTGCCTGGCTACCCGCGTTTTTGAGCGATTGCATGATGGGGGTTTTGCGCTCGATGAGTGCGGCGCGTGTCTTTGCGATGGGGAGCATCGCGAGCACATCGGTAGTCGCGCCCGTGTGGCAGACTTCGCAGCGGTCGGCGATACGTGCGTGGTTCAGTGAAATGGGGCCGGTATTAAAGAACTGCGGTTTGCCGCCGAAGAAATGGAATCCGACGGCCCACACGATGCCGCCGACAAAGGCGAGGATTGTGAGCCAGAAGCGCGCACGGCGCAGGTAATGGCCGGACTTATAGTAAGTCAGGTTCTCTTTATACTTCGACGCGATCTGTTTTTGCGTGGGCTCCTGCATGGCAAATTATGGGTTCACGATAAAGAGGCGCACGGCGATCCATGCGTGCCAGAAGGTGACGACGAGCAGGAGCACGGAGACTGGCACATGGATGAGTAGCCAGCCGTGGAGCCAATGCTGGAGCTGCGTTTGCAGATCGGTGCGGCGGCGTTCGTCGCAGCCGGCTTGCAGCTCCTCCACGCGCGGGAGCCACTTGGGCGTCACGCTGAGTTTCAAAAGGCGGAAGGCTTCGTCGCTGGCGCGCTGTTTGCCGAGCGGGTGTTTGCGTCCATTTTTCAACGCGAGATACGGCTGTGCATCGGTCTCCAAGAACTCCTGGATCGTCGCTGCGCCAGCGAGGTCGTCGGGGGTCATGGGGACGGCTTTGGGGTCAGGCTTCGCGTCGGGTTTTTCGCCGGGTGGCAGGCAGTCTTTGCGGAGTGCTTCGGCGCTTTCGGCGATGCGCTGGCGGATGTAGGGGATTTGCTCAAAGACGACTTCGCGTGGGAGCCGTTCTTTCATAAAGCTCGGCATGAATTGCTGCATCGCGAGGCCGAAAAAGCCGCTGGCCATGACGATGATGTAGAGCAGCAGCGCGACCGTGGTGTGCGGGCTGCCCCACGTCCACCCACAGTGAAAGCCGACGAGTGGGATGGTGAGGATGGTGAGCCAGATGTGCGCCTTTAACCACAACTCGACGCGCCCCACACGCCAGAGACGTTTCTTTTTCCGTGCGCCGAGTGCGGCGGCGAAAATGAAGATGAACAGCCCGAGCGAGCCATAGAGCAGGCCGAGCCGCGAGCCGCCGACGGTATTGCGCACGGTGCCTTTGTCGCGGAGCAGCTCGGGGAGCTGGATGGGAAATGGCAGCCACGCAGGATGAAACCGCGCGGCGTAAAGCGCAGCGATAACGAGCGTGGCGACGAGCGTGAAGAGGAACCAGGTGATGTGTGTGCGGTTGATTACCATGAGCGCGTGTGGGGAGAAAATGGAACTCTGAACTCTGAACTCCGAACTCCGAACTCCGAACGTTCCGTTTCACACGCTGCTCGTGATGGCAGTGGCGTGCGGAGTTCTAAGTTCGTAGTTCGTAGTTCGTAGTTCATGGCTTTGCGGACTAGTGAGTGGTGCGGGTCTTTTTGCGGAAGGACCAGCCTTTGCCTTGGTTGCTGGCGTTGGAGAAGAAGGCGGCGGGATCCACTCGTTTCGCAGCGTCGTGCGGGCAGGCATAGACGCAGCTCGGGACGCTGAGGTCGGTGCAGAGATCGCAAGTCGTGGCTTTCATTACGCTGACTTTTTTCTTCACCATTTTCTTTGGCGGAGCGGGGGTGACGGCGGCGGCTGGCTTAACTACAGATGGAGCGGTTGCGACTGGAGCTGGGGCAGGGGAGTCGGCGGCTTTCGGTGCGGCTACAGCGGCGGGTTCGGGCGCGAGCTTTACGGCGGCGGCTTCGGCGGGCTTGGCTTCCGCTGGTGTGGTGGCTTCCACAGCGGCAGCAGGTTTCGCGGCGGCGGGGGCAATGGCAGGTTTTGCAGCAGCGACTGGAGCAGCTTTGGCGGCGGCGGCAGCGGGCTTGGCGGTCTCGGCGGCGACCTCTTTGATCACGTCAAAGGGGTGCATATTGATGTTCCCATAGGGGCACAGCTCGGCGCATTTCGTGCAGCCGATGCACCAGTCTTCGATGATGATTTCGAGGCTTTCCTTGCGGCGGATGCTGCCCACGGGGCACTGCGTCATGCACAGCGGGTCGCGGCATGAGCGGCACGCGGTGGGCACGAGGAAGTGGTCGTATTTCATCCCATCGCGGATGAGGCGCGTCACGCCGTCGTGCGCGTCGGCGCAAGCGTTCACGCAGGCGTCGCAGCGCGTGCAGTGGTCGAGGTCAATGAGCAGGAGATTCTGCGCCTCGTAGAGTCCTTGGTTTAGGAAATCATCGAGCTGCAATCCCGGCGGCGGCCTGCGCTCGGCGTCGGCTGCGAGGCGCGCCTCTGCCACGCGCATGAGCGAATCGCGGACGGGCGGATTCTTCTCCAGCAGATGCAAAAAGACCTCCGCGCCGATCTTCACGAGATCCACCGCATCCAGCGCCGAGCACGTCGCATTGCGCGGCTGATTCTTTAAAAAACCGATCTCGCCGAAGAATTCCCCGCGCTTGAGATATGTGCGCACCAGCTCCCCGCCCGGCAGCGATTGCGAGACCTTCACCAGCCCACTACGGATGAGGTAAAACGCATCCGCCACCTCGCCCTGTTTACAGACCACCTCGCCCTTGCCGCAGCTCACCAGCTCCGCGTGCTCCTTGAGGTATTCCATGAAGGCATCGTCCAGCGTGCTAAAAAGCGGCACACTCCGCAGATGATTTACCAGTGAACGTTCGCGATACTTTTCGTCCATCGCCTTCTTAAAAGACGTGCCCTTGAAAGTCGGCAGCTTCACCTTCGTCGAAGCCTTTGTATCCGCATCCACCTCGCGCGTGCCCAGCAGCATATCGAGGATCACCCGCAGAATCTCCACCATCACGCAATCGCCCTTTGCCCGCACCGTCGCACTGCGCGGCTGGAAAGTGCGGCACGTCATTTCGCCAAACAGCTCCCCTGCGCCCAGCACCGCCAGCGCCGTCGTCTTAGGCAAATCCACATCCGCATCAATCGCGATATAGCCGTGCTCATCCACCGAGTTCTGCGAGTCGCGCCCGAAGAGCCCCGTCACCTCTTTCAGGAAGCCAAAGAACCCCGTCTTCCGCTTGCTCTGCACTCGTGCCAGCGGGTTCTCGATGAAAATATCCACCTCCCCCGACACGATAAAAAACGCCGTGGACCCAAACTCCCCCTCTGTGCAAACGATGTCCCCCTCGGAAAACTTCCGCAGCACCGCCGCGCCCAGCGCGTAGTTCTTTAGCAAACTCGCCGGGATCTCTCCCAATGCGGGCAAATGCTTGAGCAGCTCCTCCGTGCTGAGGGCCTCGCCAGTAGTAAGTTTCTCGGGTGCTTCGATCATGAGCGCAGCCTGTGCATTAGCAGCCCGCGCACGCAGAGGGGAAGTGCAAACACTGTGGCGCTGGTGAAAAAGAAGCACGTCTTGGGATTTCGCATCGTCACGGGCTGGCGAGCTGCCTCTCCCCCTTCAGCCTCCACGTGCCCGACCTCGGCGAAGAGCGGGGAGAGCTGGGGGTATTACTTGTATCATCGAACGGAGTTTATCAAAAAAACTGAACGATATTGAGACGATAGTGCCAGTGTTTGCGCTGGGAGGCGTAGCGGCGGCGCTTTTGGTGTGCGACGGTCGTGGAAATGAGCACATCTACCAATTATCGTTTTTCGTTCGGGCCTTGGAATATCAGCGAGGGCGCAGACCCTTTTGGCGTGGAGGTTCGCAAGGCATTTCCACACGAGGAGAAGTTTGCGCTTTATC
>JAYVQK010000232.1:0-4952 GCA_043757005.1 Verrucomicrobiaceae bacterium | reverse complement strand
GCTTGTTTGCGTTGCGGGGGTGTGGAGGCCGTGCGCCAGGCATCTACGGCGAGGCCGTAGGTGGTGAACTCCGCCTGCAAAGATTTGCCGAGGTTTTTATACTCCGCCAGCCAGGCGATTGATGGCTCGGGCTCCATGCGGGTGAATTGGCTGATGAGCGCGCGGGCGTCTTCCGCCTCGCCGAGGTTGTAGTCTTTCAGCCCGAGGAAAAGCGCGCCGAGTGCCTGGTGGTTTGTATTGCTGAAATTACTCCCCGCCGCCGCTGGCACGCCTGTCTCGCCCTGGAGGCGTGGGGCGATCTCTTGGCCGAAGAATTTCCCCACCTGCGTGCCGCCATCACTGAGCTGGCCGAGCACGCTGGCAGCGGAATCGGCCCCCTTCATGTATTGCGTCGCGAGGGCTTGGAGCACGATGGCCCACGCCCGCTTTGGCGCGTCCTTGGCGTTCTTTTTGGCGAGCGCACTAAAGGCTTCCTCAGCTTTGTCAAAATCCCCACTGAGTAGGCTTTGTTGCGCTTCTTTCCAGCCGTCGCCAAAGCTCTCGATGCTCGTCGTGTCAACCTGCCCGACGGGAGCGGGAGCGTTCTCATCGCCGCCACTGAGCGACTTCTTGAGCATCCACCCACCCATGATGAGGCCCGCTACGAGCAGGAGGAGCGTGGCGATGGTGATCCAGCTTTTCATCTTCTCTCCCTCCGCATCGTCGAGCACCACGCGCCCCTTCTGCTTTTGCTGCCCTCCACCGCTCGCCCGTGCCATCGCCTCTTCGCGCGCAAACTGGAGCTGTTCGATGAATTCATCGTAGCTCTGCTGCCGTTCATCGGGGCTTTTTAGCAGCGTGCGATTGATGACGTAGGCCGTGGAGTTCGACACATTTGGCGCAAACGCCTGGAGGCTCACCGCCTGCGTGGTGAGATGCTTTAGCGCCACGTGCGATGCGTCCTTTGCCTCAAAAGGCGGACGCCCCGCGATGGCGTGGAAAAGCGTCGCCCCGAGCGAATAAATATCGCTCCTGAAATCCTCCGGCACCCGGTTCAATCGCTCCGGCGAGAGGTAGTAGGGCGTGCCCCATATCTCGCCACTCGCCTCCGCTTCTTGTTCAAAAAATAGCGCCAAGCCGAAGTCCACCACCTTCGCCGTCCCATCCTCCGCAAACAGGATATTCCCCGGCTTGATGTCGCGGTGGATCAGCCCGCTCTCATACCCCGCCTTTAGCCCCTGTGCGATCTCGATGCCGATTTGCAGCGCCCGCGCCTCGGGCACCCGCTTGAGCTTCTCCATCAGGTCATCCATCGTCCCGCCGCCCACCAGCTCCATAGCGAGATACACGTGCCCCTCATCCGCGCCGAACGAATACACGCGCACCACATTCGGGTGATTAATCGAGGCCGTCACCTGCGCCTCGGACTCGAATTGTTGGATGAAATTGGCATCCAGACTGTGCTCCGAGCGCAAGAGCTTCAGCGCCACCTGCCGATTCAGCGTATTATCCACCGCCCGATACACGATGCCCTGCCCGCCCTGCCCGATGGCCGCGATCAGCTCGTAGTGGCCGAAATTCCGCCGCACATTGATGGCCGAAGCACAGACAGGACACGTCCTTTCGGCAAAGATTCTAGCGCCCGTAACATCGAGCAAGGAGCCACAAGCAGGGCAAGGTTCAGTCAGAGATTCGGGCATGATGGTTCTAATTAGCAGACGAGACTTTAGCAGGGAAGAGGCCAGATTGCGTTTTTGATTCAGGCAAAAATACACGCCTTCAGCGGTAGCCTACGCTCCGTATTCCTCCGTCATCAGCTTATCCCCGTGCTCGGGATTTCCACGGAGACACTGGTTTTTGGGATCCACGACGAAATCGAGGTATTCCAACGGAATTTGCCCCAAAAGATTGGGGACTTCTTCATCAATATCCACCACATCGAAGTCCCCCTCCCCATGAGTTCCATTTTCACCGGCGAATAAACACCCCGCTCACGGTTCCCATTCGTCGTGCGGGAATTGACGGTGCCAGTCTTTGAGAGGCCGAGTTTTTTTGATGATACTCGGCTTTAGATAAAGACGCGTAACCCCCGTATCCACAAGAGCCTCGACCTCTACGCTGCGAGGTTTGCCTTTGAGGACTTTGAGCTGTTTAGCGATGAGATCGGCGTAGTTCGTGAGCGTAAATGTGCCGATGACTTTTCCCATGCTGGGACGATGCGAATGAAGTGCGACAGCGTCAACGGCGTGCGACCTCGCGAATATCCCTGAAAAGCATTTGCCAACTCGGCGGCGGCTCCCCATATTCCGTCCCTTTTTTATGAATTGGATCGGCATCATCATCGGCCTGCTAAAGGTCATCACCGTCATTGTGGCATTTCTCATCGTCTTCGTCGTGCTGCTCCAGCGGCCCAAAAACGAAGGTCTCGGAGCAGCATTCGGTGGCGACACGGCGAGCAATATCTTTGGCGCACAGACGAGCAACGTCCTCGCCACACTCACTCGCTGGCTTGGCGGCATCTTCCTCACCATGTGCCTCACCATCTCCATCCTCGGGAAATACGACAAAGATCGCGTGAGCAAGATCGGCGAATTCGTCGCACAAAAGAAGTCGGAGAAAGCCGAAGTCGAGAAGCAGAAAGAAGCCAAAAAAGCCGCTGAAGAAGCTGCCGCCAAAGCCGCCGCTGACGCCGCGCTAAAGCCTGACGCTGTGAAACCCGACGCTGCAAAGCCTGAGCTACCCGCCGCCACTTCCACCCCCGTGCCCGCGCCGACTCCCGAAGCCGCCAAGCCCACGGAGACGCCAGCGCCGACAGCTCCCGAGCCAAAGCCCGCCGAGCCCGCTCCTACGCCCGAGGCGGCGAAGTAAAAAAGGAGGGGCGGTATGATACCGCCCTGTGCCGCGCAGCGGCACCCTCCCTGAGTTCACGCAATTTCCCATGGAGCCGCTCCGTGGCTCAGGCGGTATTATACCGACACTCCGAGCAGCTCTCCGACTTGCGCAGCGATGCCTGTGAGTCCTGCGCGCATGAGGCTTTCGCCGACGAGGATGGCTTGGCAGCCGGAGTCGAAGACACGCTGCGTGTCGGCCCGCGTTTTGAGCCCGCTCTCGCTCACGAGGATCACATCGTCCGGCACGTCTTCGCTGAGTTCTTCAGTTGCCGCGAGGTCCACCTCGAAGGTGTGGAGGTTGCGGTTATTGATGCCGATGAGCGTGGCTCCGAGATCTATCGCGCGATCCATTTCCTCCCGTGTGTGGACCTCCACGAGCACTTCGAGTTGGCAGTCCAGCGCCTCGTGGAAAAAGCACTCCAGCTCCGTCTGACTGAGCGCCGCGACGATCAGCAAAATGGCATCCGCCCCGGCCACGCTGGACTCCCAGATTTGCGCTTCGTGGATGACGAAGTCCTTGCGCAAACACGGGAGCTGCACAGCCTCCCGCACACGCTTGAGGTAGCCGAGGTGGCCCTGGAAAAACTGCTCATCCGTAAGCACGCTCAGGCAGTGCGCGCCCGCCGCCTCGTAAGCGCGCGCGATGGCCACGGGGTCGAAGTCCACTGCGATCACGCCCGCGCTCGGGCTGGCTTTTTTCACCTCCGCAATGAGGCCCAACGCGTCCGCTCCGAGATCCAGCGCATCGGCGAAACGGCGGAAATCATCGCGTTGCAAAGCCGCCGCCCGCAGGTGTTCGGCGCGCGGCAGTAGCCGGGCGACTTCTTGTTTTTTGACATCAAGGATTTTCTGCAAGCGCGTTGGTAACATCGCGCAAAGTCTTTGCTGGAGCGGCGGCGCGTGACGAGTGAATTTTGAACCACGAAGAGAACAAAGAGAACGAAGAAAACGAAGGGGATAGAAAAGGATTGGGCTGTATTTCATCCATTCTCTTCGTGCTCTTCGTGCCCTTCGTGGTTCAAAAATTCACCGCCGCCATTTTTCCTAATGCCAAGCGTCCTCGCATCCTCTACTCACACTCATGCGCTATCTCTTTCTCACCACACTCGCCCTCACCACATTCGTCTTTGCAGAGGCTCCGAATACACTCACCACCGCCGAGCAGACTGCGGGCTGGCGGCTGCTCTTCGATGGCAAGACAAGCGCGGGCTGGCGCGAGCTGGGAAAAGCGGAGTTCCCCGCGAAAGGCTGGGTCGTGGAGGCCGGCACGCTGAAGCACCTCGCCAAGGGCGGCGGCGGCAACCTCGTCACAGCGGAGGACTTTAAAAACTTCGAATTGAACTGGGAATGGAAGATCAGCGAAGTCGGCAACAGCGGCGTAAAATACAACCTCGCCGACCCGAAAAAAGATCTCGGCTTTGAATACCAACTGCTCGACGACGAGCACCACCCGGACGGCATCAGAGGCGGACGCCTCCACCAGACCGGCGGCCTCTACGACCTCATCGAGCCCCCAACCGATAAGAAAGTGAAGCCCGTCGGCGAATGGAACGAGAGCCGCCTCCTCGTGAACGGCAACAAAGTAGAGCAATGGCTCAACGGCGCGAAAACCGTGGAATTTGAAATGAGCAGCGAGGACATGAAGGCCCGCATCGCGAAGTCGAAATATAAAAACGTCCCCAACTTTGGTGAGAAAAAAGCGGGCCCTATCCTGCTGCAAGACCACGGCGACGAAGTCACCTTCCGCAGCATCAAAATCCATGCACTAAAGTAGCGCGGCATGACGGAGGATAACCTGCGCGACTGGATCGCCGCCGACCTCACCGAGATCGCGCGGACGACGATGGCCTTTGGCAAATACGGACCAAAGCACTACCCGCCGCGCGGAGTCCCGCTCTACGACGTGCCGCTCGACTACCTCATCTGGTTCGAGCGCAAAGGCTGGCCTCAAGGCCGCTACGGCGAACTGCTCCGCATCGTCCACCAGCTCAAAGCCGACGGTTGCGATGAAATTTTTGACCCCCTACGCAAAGCACGCGGCGGTCGCACCCGCCTCTGGGGCCCCCCCCCCCCCCCCCCCCC
>JAYVQK010000231.1:0-19306 GCA_043757005.1 Verrucomicrobiaceae bacterium | reverse complement strand
GGTCGTTGGCCCTGCGACTGGGGGCGCAGCGCCAACGACTGGGGGCGTTTTGCTGACGACTGGGGTCGGCGATGGGGCGGACGCGGTCGTTTTGCCTGGGACTTGGGTCGCTTTGGCGACGGTCTGCTCCGCTGGCGCGCTGCTAATACTATGCACGCCGCCCGCACAAGAGACGTGGCACAGGCATCCTGCCTGTGCCACGCGCACGCCGCCGCGCCGCAACACGCGCTTTATTCAGCGTTTCCCAGAGGGATAAAACGCACCACGCCCTGTCTGTTTATATTCAAGCGTTGGTATCAGCCTATTCCTGAAGGTATTTCAGGCCCTTCCACAGCTCATCGCTGTTATCTACGATGAAGAGGCCGCCTCCAGATTTGGGTGATTCATTCATGTCGTGATTTTAGTCTCAGTGAGATCGAGGCGGGCAGGTTGTGCGACGTAGCGCACGTCAAAAAGATCACTCATGGAGCGCGTAGTGAGAGCGAAAATGGGGCGCGTGGGAAATGGAAAATTTGCGGGGGTTACATTCCTTTTCTCACAGCTCCTCTGCCAGCAGACGCTCGATCTTTTCTTCGAAATCTCCGGAGGCGGCGGTGTCCACGATCATTCCTTTTTTATTTACGAGCCACATCGTGGGGATGGCTTGGATGGCGTATTTTTTGGCGAGCGGGCTTTCCCAACCCTTGCCATCGAAGGACTGAGGCCATGGGATTTTTTTGGATTTGATGATTTGTTTGAGCGCGTCCGCGTCTTCATCCAGCGAGATGCCAATGATCTCGAAGCCTTTGTCATGCAGCTTTGTGTAGGTGGTGAGGACTTTGGGCAGCTCGCTCATGCAAGGGCCGCACCAAGTGGCCCAGAAGTCCACGAGCACGACTTTGCCGCGCATTTTGGCGAGGTCCACTTCGGTGCCGTCGAGGGCTTTGAAGGCGAGATCGAAAGGTTTGCTGCGAAGGTCGGCGAGCGTCTTTTCGTGGAGGATGCGGTCATTGGCCATCTCGGCGATTTCGGCGGTCGGGCTCTTCGCGAGTTCTTCCAAAACAGCGGCGAGGCGTGGGGCGTCGAGTTCGCTGACTAGCTCGATGCGGGCTTCGGCGAGCATCACGTTATCCTCCGTGTCGGGGAAGGCTGCGAGGTGCTCAGCGAGCGTCTTTTCCCACACGGGGAGGGCGATTTTTTTGTCGTGGGCATCGTCTGCCATGTGGCTGAGACGGGCGACGCTGGCTTGCGCTTTGATGTCCTTGGAGGCATCGGGGGTGGCGAGGATTTCGGTAAAGATTTCGCTGCTCGGGCGTGCAGTCTTTGGCAGTTCGAGATGGAGGTTGGCTCGGATTTCAAAGGAATTGGCCTCGTGAAAAAGCACGTCCCAGCGCAGTGGATGATCGGGGTAGCGTTTGCGAAAATCCGCGATGCGCTCGTCGAGGGTGACGAGTTTCTTTTTCCAAATCTCGGCGAGCGCCTCGGGGGCGATGTTCTCCTCGCCATCGTTCTCATCGAGCACTGCCGCGATTTCTTCCACGAGCGCCTCGGGCTTACTGGCAGTAGATTCCACGACGGTCGCGTGGATTTTTTGCACGAGCGGAGAGAGGAATGGCAGCACCGCCGCGATGGCGATGAGGATGGCGATGTGGCGGAGCTTCATGTGTGTGCGCGACGAATAACCGCACGCGGTGCCGACTGGCAATGGTGGCTTTTTGGCGCGGACTGCGCGAGGGTCGCGCGCTTTATGCCACACATCATCCGTATGCTCGCCGCGCTCCTGTTTATGGGGGGGGCCGTTTTCGCCGAGACGAAAATCGAGGCGGTCGCCGGGCAGGGGCTGTTCACTTTGCTATACGAGGGGGCGACGGATTTCAGCGGCCTGACGTGGGTGAGTGGCGAGCTATTTTTCGCGGTGTCGGATAAAGTGCGGGCGCTTTTTCCACTCACGCTGCGGGTGGAGGCGGAGACGGGGCGCATCGTGGAGGGGAGCTTCGGCGCGGCGATGCCGGTGAAGACGAAGCTCGGGGACTTCGAGGGCATCGCCTACGTGCCTGCGCTGAAGCGGCTGTATGTGAGCGCGGAGACGGGTAGCGGGATCGTGGGATTTGATCTGTTGGGCGATGCGACTTTCGCAGTGCAGGTGCCAAAGGTCTTTGCGCGCACGCGCCGCAACAAAAGCCTAGAGTCGCTGACCTATGGCGTGGGCGCGCTGTGGACGGCGAATGAGGAGGCGCTGGAGGGCGACGGCCCGGTGAGTAGTGCAAGCGCGGGGACGGTCGTGCGGCTGCAAAAATTTGACTCACGGATGCGCCCGGTCGCGCAGTTTGCGTATCGCACGGAGCCGTCGCTTTTCCGTATCGGCAATGGAGGGACGGGCGTGAGCGATCTGCTGGCGTTGCCAAATGGCGAGCTGCTCGTGCTGGAGCGAGGCGTGGGGCTGGGGCTCACGGCGAGGATTTTCCGGGTGGATTTCGCCACGGCGACGGATACGAGTGCGCTCGCTCGGCTGGAGGGCGTGAGCTTTACCCCCGTGCGTAAAACGCTACTCTACGAGCGGCACACGGCGACGGTGAATTTCGAGGGTATCACGCTCGGGCCCCCACTGGCAGAGGGTTGGCGGAGCTTGCTGCTCATCGCGGACAGCAGCGGCGAGACGAGTCACTTGCTCATGCCGCTGAGGATTCGCTTTTAAAAAAGCCGCCGCGCGCTCGGCGAAGTAATGCCCACCGCAGCAATCCAGCAGACCTTTGAGCTGCCGTTTGGTGAGCGCGAGGTGCCGGGCGTTGCGCGCAGAATTTCGAGGGGAGACGTTTCGTTTTTTACTCTGCCGCCGCTGGCTTGTTCGCCGAGCTGGGCACGGGCTGCTCGGCTTTCGGGGCTAGGGGGACGATGCTGCTGGTGCCGACTATTTTGCGGGCGAGTGAGGGCTGTGGGGCACCGATAGGCGTGATGCTGGTGGTATTCGCTGCGCGCGTGGGTGTGGGCGTGGGATCGGCAAAGGTGATGGAGGAGGTCGTCTTTTTTACCGCTGGTGCTGCGGGCGGTGCAGTGGCGACGGGGGCAGGAGGGAGCTCAGAAATGGTGGCGACGGGTGTGGAGATCGGAGCAAGCGAGATGGCTGGCGCTGCGGGGTCTTCTTTCATCGGAGGGATAGTGGCGACGACTGGGGGCGGCTCTTCGGCCTTTGGTGCTGGGGCTGGTGGCTCTTCTTTTGTCGGCGGAATGGCGGCGATGGCGACGGCTGCTGGTGGCGCGGCGACTGGCGCGACGGACGTGCTCGCGAGCGGGGCGGGTGTTTGTTTTTGCGGAGCTGGGCTGCCTGAGAAGAGCGGCTTCAAGAAGAAGCAAAGTGCGAGCACGGCGGCGAGTGCGAGCACGATTGGGACAGGGGATTTCCTGGGCGGCGGCGCGAGGGGAATAGCCACATAGACTGGCTCGGCGGGTGTAGGTGCGGGGGTGGGTGTTGGCAGGAGTTCTTCGAGATCTTCTGCGCTGTATCGCTGCGGCGGGAGGTCGAGGAGGGCGAGTTTTAGATCGGCACTGAGCGATTCCTCATCGTGGTCGCGAGTGTTGAAAAGAGTGGGTTCGCCGGGCACGCGGCTTTGGAAGTTTTCTTTGAGCCGCCAGCGAAAAGCTTTGGGCACCCAGCCGAGTTTTAATTTGCTGATGGCCTTGGGTTCGCTGCCCGGTTTGCCATCTACAAAGAGCACGATGATGCGCTCGGCGCCGAGTTTATGATGGAAGTGGGCGAAGAGGGCTTCGAAGTCGTTTTTGGCCACGCTCGCCCGCGAGCAGACGAGGACGAGGTAGGCGCAATCGAGCGGGATTTGTGCGGGCGAGCGATCCGGCGTGAGCGAACAGGGGGTGACGGTGAGTAGCTCTGGCAAAGGGAATCCCTGCCGAGTGGGTTGGCCGACGAGCGGCTCTGGCACTTGCCAGCGGTGGATTTCGCGCAGCAGCCATTGGCCCCAAGCACGATCACTCTCGCCGAATACGGCTGTGAGCCAGATCGGGTGGATGTGGCAGTGATGAATGTCGGATTTCATGGATAAAATAGGCGCGGTCTCGCCGCAAAGAGCAGGTTTGATTTAGCAGGCGCTGGGCCAGCGAGGAGGGTGAGTTTATAGATGCCATCCGCCTATCGCCTCGCGCGCCTCTTCCCATGCGGCTCGCATTTCTAGCAAGGTGAGTGGGCGGAGCGCGCTGGTGCCGCTGACGAGGGCGTGCGCGGAGAGCGCGCGGGCCTGTGCTCGTAGTTTGTCGTCGGTAAAAAGTGTGGCGGAGACATCCCAAATGCGCGGGGTGCCCTCGGCGGTGGCCACGATGAAACGCCGCCCATCAGCACTGCTCACGACGATGCGCGGATTGCTCGGCGCGGCGAGTGGCGGGGTGACTTGCTCGCCGGCGATGGTGTCCCAGAACGTGAGGTCATTATCCACAGCAGTCCACACGAGCAGGCCATCGGTGGAGAAGCCCACTTGGTCCACACGCTGTTTGTGTTTCATCGGCGGGGCGATGGCTTTGCCGGTGCGCGAGTCGCTGAGGAGCAGGGTGAGGTCGAAGCCGCCCGTAGCCACGAGCCGATCATCCGGGCTGAACGCTGCGCAGCGCACGCTCTGCCAGTGCGGCGCGAGCGTGGCTAGGATGCTCCCGGTGGAGACCTCCCACACGCGGGCCGAATGTTGCCCGCTGGTGCTCGCCGAGCACCACTGCACGACGCGCTGCCCATCGTGGCTGAAGTGCGCTTGCACATCGCCGCCGGGCTCGGCGACGACGGGCGAAATCGCCAGCCCCGTCTGCGCATCCCACACCCTCGCGCCTTGCGCGCCGCTCACGAGTAGGCGCTGGCCGTTGGCGGAAAATTCCACCTGCACGGCATCCGCTGCGATGCGTGTGGCGGGCGCTCCGGCGGTGGCGTCCCACACGAGCACGTCGCCACTTTTCAGCACGAGTGCGAGGCGGGGTAAAATGGGATCGCCCGCTGCGTGGAGGATCTCTTCCGGCGTGTGAAGTGGCTCGCCGAGCGGCTTACCGTCAGCCTTCCAGAGCTGCGCGAGTTGTTTGCCCACAGCGAAAGTGGCGCGTCCGCCGCTCACCGCTCCCGCCCACTGTAGGCGTTCGGGGAGCTGGATGGATGTCGTTTTTCGCGGAGCGGCGCTGAGATCCCAGGTGGTGATGCGGCCTGTGGCATCGGCCACGGTGAGCTGCTCGCCGGCGAGCCACATCGCGCGGGTGTCCTCGCATACGTCGGGCACGGGCGTGGAGAAATCGCGGTCCGCGAGCAGCCAGAGGCGCGCGGCGGGCTCGTCGCTGCGGGTGAGTAGCCAGCGGCCCGAGGGATCGAGGATGCAGCTACCCGGCGTCGCTGCTTGCCAAAGCATGGGGCCGAGCGGGCGACCATTTGAGAGGCGTAGGATGCGGGCGGAACCATTCCAGCTTTGCGTGGCCACGTTGCCAAAGCTGCTGGCGAAGCTGCCGCGAAAGCCCAGCGAGCCGAGCCACGCCGCCCAACGCATCGCGCCGGTCTTCAAGTCTTGCAGCACGCTGCCGTCGGCATTGCGCGCGAGGGCGACCCACTGGTGTTTCGCATCCACGCCGAAGCTCTGCGGGAGGAGTAGCGGGCTGCGCGTTTCGAGGGTGAATTTCCCGCTCTCGCAATCCACCACCCAGCACTGCCGGTCGCGGTGGAGGCACGCCGTTTTTGTCTCCACATCGTAGCCGTCAAATTGCACTGGGCGCGTTCCTTTTCCTAATGAAAGCGTGACCAGCTCGGGGCCATTTTTAGTGAGGTCGTGGAGGTGGAGATTGCTCTCCGCATCCAGCACCAGCAAGCGTTCCGCGCCGGGCAGCACGGTGACCCACTGGATCGCGGCGGGATACTCGAATGGCTTCAGGATGGCCTGCCCGGTGGCGACGGAAAACACGGAGACTTTATTTCCATCGTAAATGGGGATGATCCCATCGCGTTGGAGGGTGCCCTCGGACAACGTCGAGAGGCGGCCCTCGGCGATGGGGCGGATTTTCCCCGTGTCTGGCTCCCAGATGGAGCAGTGCCTCGCGCCGTCCTCCACGGCCACCCACTTGCCCTCGCGCGAGTCAAAGAGCACGTTATCAATCCCCTCCGCGAGCTTTAGCGGCGTGCCGATGAGCGTGCCCTTTTTCATATCCCAGACCTCCGCCGAGACTGATGAGGAGATGAGCAAACGGCTGCCGTAAAAATCACACTCGCAGCGGTTGTAATGCTGCCCCGTGGCCCACACCTGTGCGAGGCGCGGCGAGTGACGCACGATGGCACCGAAGCGGATGCGGTTCACCTCATCCAGCCGCGCGTCGCCCGTGCCGATGGCGATAGCCTCCGCGAGCGCGGGCAGTGCGCGCAGCCAATCTCCCTCCTGCACCGAGCGTTGTGCGCTGCTGGAATGGTGGCGCGCGAGCTGGTGGCGCGCGTTCTCGGCGGCAGCCTGCGCGACGCTGCGCTGGCGCTCGAGGCGGAGATTCAGGATGCCTGTAACGACCGTGGCGATGACGAAAATCGCCGTGATCCCGAGCCACAGCGACGCGAGCAGTGGTTTGCGTTTCGCCCACTTCCAGGCGCGCTCGGCAGGTGCCACCCGCCGCGCCACGATAGGCTCGCCGCGCAGCCAGCGCTCTAAATCCTCGGCCAGCGCACAAGCCGTGGCGTAGCGGGCACGCGGCTCTTTTTCGAGGCACTTCATGCAGATCGTGGAGAGGTCGCTGGGGATGCGATGCCCGCCCATGTGTGAGAGCGGGCGGAGGGGGTCATCCTCGGCGACTTTGCGCAGCAGCGCGGGCAGCGTATCCGCGCTGAAGGGCGTGCGGCCCGCGAGGATTTCGTAGAAAATGACGCCCAAACTGTAGATGTCGCTCGCCGCCGTGAGGTCGTCCATTTTCCCCGTCGCCTGCTCTGGGGAAAGATACGCCGGAGTGCCGAGCACCTCGCCCGTCATCGTCAGCGTGCTGTCCGCATCAATCATCCGCGCGAGGCCAAAGTCGCTCACCTTCGGCTCGCCATTCGCATCGAGCAGGATGTTCGCGGGCTTCAAATCCCGGTGCAGCACTCCGCGCTCATGTGCGTGCTGCACGCCATGCGCAATCTTCGCTATCAGCGTCGCCGCATCACGCGCGGAAAAGGCCACCCGCCGCATCCACTCCGCCAGCGAACCGCCCTCGGCCAACTCCATGCTGAGGTAAAGCCGCTCCTCACTTTCTCCCACCTCGAAAATCTGCACGATATTCGGGTGTTGGAGCTGCGCGACTGCCTCCGCTTCGCGACGGAAGCGCTTCGCCGCTGCCTCGCCCGGCAAGCACCCGTCCCGCACGAGCTTCAGCGCCACGATGCGATTTAGCCCCCGCTGTCGCGCTCGCCAGACGACACCCATGCCCCCGCGCCCCAGCTCGGAGAGCAGTTCGTATTCACCCACGACACGCCCCAGCGCCAACACCGGCTCCGCCGCCGTCGGCGCATCAAAGCCCTCCAGCAAATTCCCCAGCAAACAGCGCGCGCAGCCATCCGAATCGTGCAATTTCGCCCCGCAGCGTTCGCAACGTTTTTCAGTCCCGGCTGGCTCTGGAGTGAGTGGCGTCATTCAGTGCGTTTTTATAGCACGCTGAGCAGATGTGCCAGCTCTGGGCGCACCTCCGCCTCGGTCACCACGGTCTGTCGGATCTCGCGCATCATCATTTCGCGGAAGCGTTCGCGGAGGCGGAAAATGAGCATCCTCAGCGCAGGCACCGTGATCTGGAGGCTGCGCGCTGCCTCCGCGTAACTGTTTTCCGAGCCCTCAGCTTCCAGGAAATCTTTCAGCACACTATAGCGCCCCACTTTCCCCCCTGCCTCGCACTCCTCACGCAGCACAGCCTTCACCCGCGCCATCACCGAGAGGATCCACGCCCGATCAAAAGCGTGCTCTGGCGTGCTGTGATCCGCGAACTGATTTTGAAAACGATTTTCGGCCTCCACCTCGTGCAACGCGATAAATTCCAGCTTTCCGCCGCGCTTGATCGAGTTATCCCGCTTCCACGCATCGCCGATGAATTGATCAAATCGCAACAGCAAAAACGTGCGGAAACTCCCGCGATCCGCATTCGCCGCCGCCACCATATTTTCCGAAAGCATCTCCGCGAAAAACCCCTGAGCCAAATCCTCCGCCTCGTGGGGCGACCTCCCGCGCTGCCGCGCGTAAGTATAAATCGGAAACCAATACTGCTCACACAGCCACCGAAGCGCCTCAGCGGAATTTGCCGAGCGTCGCCGCCCCGCCGCCAACACGACACTCCACCGCGTCGTGATAAACGCCGCCTGCCGCCTGCCGCTGTCTGGTGGAATTTGAAGTCTCACAAAGCCCACATGAAAGAAACTCCCCGCCACCGCAAGCGTGGACAGATGAAAGCTGAACATTTGCCACAAAGCGGCAGCCGCAAATCCTATCGAGTCGTGGAAACCCACGGGAACTCTAGCAGGGCGCTTGCGTTTTGGAGTGCGCCAGTCCTCTGGCGCTTTCGGCGTCGCAAGCAGAGCCGCACTCCCAAACGCAAGCGTGACGGCAAGCCTCAAGGCAAACCGGCTTTCATCTGCCTTTGGTATCAATCGCCTACATCAACTGATGTGCGTCCACATCCACGACGGCGAAGGTGTCTTCGGGGAGCGGGAGTTTATCGAGGACGGCGCGGATGGCGCGGCTGGCTTTCAGCACGGCGCGGCTGCGGAGGGCGAGGTGGAAGCGGAAGTTGCCGTGGGATTTCTCCAGCGGGGCCGGGGCGGGCTCGCCGAGTTGCACGCCGGGGGGGAGCACTTCTTTGAGGCGGCGGTGAAGGGTCTCGATGGAGAGGCGTCCGCGCTCTTCGTGCGGGGAGCGCACGGTGATGAGGATGAAGTGGGCGAATGGCGGCTGGCCCATCTTTTCGCGCCATTCGATCTCTTGATCGAAAAAGCCGGTGAAGTCGTGATGCCGCGCAAACTGGATGGCGGGGTGAAAGGGCGTGTAGCTCTGCACGACGACTTCGCCCGAGACATCGCCCCGGCCTGCGCGCCCGGCGACCTGCGTGAGGAGCTGGAAGGTGCGCTCGCTGGCGCGGAAATCGGGGAGGTGCAGGCCCATGTCGGCGTTCACGATTCCGACGAGCGTGACGTTTGGAAAGTGCAGGCCTTTCGCGATCATCTGCGTGCCCACAAGGATGTCTATTTTCCCCGAGCGAAACGCGCCGAGCGTCTCTTTGTATGCCTCGCGCCGCTGCATCACATCGGCGTCCATCCGCTTCACCACAGCCTTTGGGAAGACTTTGCTCACGGAGTCCTCGACCTTTTCCGTGCCCATGCCGGTGTATTTGATGCCGGGGTCTTTGCACTCGGGGCACTTCGTGGGGGCGACGGCGACGTGGCCGCAGAGGTGGCACACGATGCGGTTCGTAGCACGGTGGAAGGTGAGCGAGAGCGAGCAGTTCGGGCACTCGGCGATGAAACCGCATTTCCCGCAGAGCAGCGTGGTGCTGAAGCCTCGGCGATTGAGGAAGAGGATGATCTGTTCCTTTTTCTCCAGCCGTTTCGACATGGCTTCGCGGAGCGGGTCGCTGAGGATGGGGGAGGATTTCTTTGCCTCCATCCGCATATCCACGATGCGGATGAAGGGCATCTTTTGGTCGTCCACGCGCAGCGTCATGCGGAGGAGTTCATACTTCCCGCTGGCCGCATTGTGCGCGCTCTCCAGCGAGGGCGTGGCGCTGCCGAGGAGCACGGCGCATTTCTCCAAATGCCCGCGCAACACCGCGACATCGCGCCCGTGGTAGCGCGGCATTTCCTCCTGCTTGTAGGTGTTCTCGTGCTCCTCATCCACGATGATGATGCCGAGCCGCTCCACCGGCGCAAAGATCGCCGAGCGTGCGCCGATGACGATGCGTGCGCGCCCTTCGCGGATGCGGTGCCACTCGTCGTGCCGCTCGCCTTCGCTGAGGTGACTGTGCAGCACGGCCACCTCGTGCTTCGACGCGGCGAAGCGCGACTTAAACCGCTCCACCGTCTGCGGCGTGAGCGAAATCTCCGGCACCAGCAAGATCGCGCCGAGCCCGTGCTCCAGCGCGCGCTCGATGCCTTGCAGGTAAATCTCCGTCTTCCCGCTGCCCGTCACGCCGTGCAGTAGGAAAGGGCGCGGTGCCTCCGCAGTGCCCGCTGCCACTTGCTCCACGGCGGCCTTCACCCGCGCAAAGACGACCGCTTGCTCCTCATTCAGCACGAGGTTTGCGCTCGCGACGAATTGCTCCCCCGCATACGGATCGCGCTCCACGGTCTCGGGATCCACGAGCAGCCAGCCTTTCTTCGCGAGCGACTGGATCGTCTGGTGCGCGACGCCGCATTGTTCGGAAAGCTCCGTCACCGCGATGGGTTTTGGCGCGTCGCGCAAAGCGAGGATCACGTCTGCCTGGCGCGGCGCTTTTTTCTCCAGCGCCGCCAGCTCCTCTGCGCTCACTTCGCGGGCGAGCCGCGCAAAGAGCCGCACCTTGTGGCCCACCTCGGCCTTGCGGATGACGTTTGGCAAAACCGTCCGCATCGCCGCCTCCAGCGGGCAGCAGTAATAGTCGGCGAGCCACGCGGCGAGCCTGATGAGTGCAGGGCTCAGAGCGGGCTCGCTGCCGAGCACCTCGGAGATCATCCGCACGGTTTGGGCGTCCGTTTCATCGCGCAGCGCGATCACCGTGCCGAGCATGAGCCGCGTGCGCACGGGCACCCGGACGCGCGAACCGACCGAGAGCGTCCCGCCTTCGGGCACCCCGTAATCAAACGCGCGCCCGCCGGATTCATCTACGAGCACCGAGGCGTAATTGGGCATGGACAGTATCTACCGAAGTGGGCGCTCGCTACGCAAAGAGGACATCCAAATCCCGCGACTTCGCCGCCAGCAATTCCTGCTGCTTTTCCCGCGCCAGCGCGTAGTCGCTGCACAGATTGTAGAGCGCCGTCTGCGCCTCGGCGAAGCGCCCGAGCTGCCTCAGCGCCTCTGCGCGGAAGAGCACCATCTCATGCTCGCCGTCTTGCAGCAGCTCGGCGAGGCGTTCGAGATTTGCCACCGCCTCGGGCGAAGTCGGGTAGCGCACGAGCTCGTCACCTTCCTTGCATTGGCGGTAGCGGTCCGCGCCGCGCCACCATGCAAAGACGCGCAGCTCCGTCTCCTGCTCGGCGTAGGGCGCGAGGCCGTCGCGCAGCGCCTCGTAGTAGCCGTCTTCATCCATCGTCTCCACGAGCGGCAAATCGCGCCACGCCGCTTGCTCCTCGGTGGGTTCTTGGCCGGGTAAAAGATAGCCAATCTGCTGCGAGGCACCCGTCCAGTGGACTCGGCTGCATTTCGCGCAGCGCGTGATGTTCGGCTGTCGCGGCACGCCGGGGATTTCCTGGCAACCATCCGTCCACGACACCGCGCCGACGGGCTCGACCATCTCTACGGTTTGCAGTTTTGCCAAAGCGCCGCAGTGCGGGCAGGCGAGGATGATTTGCGGGCCTGCGATCATTCCGCCGTGGGGTCGGTGGGCTCCACGCGGGTCTGATCGAGGCGGTTCATCGTGAAGCGTTCGCGGTCTTGCACGAGGGGCAGGATGCCTTTGTCCACAGCGACCATTTTTTGAAACATGAGCCGGTAATAAGTGCGCAGTGCATCGCGCTTCGCGTAATCGGTGCGCGCCGTGCGCGACTGCTGCCAGAGCGCCTTTAGCGCGGAATCCTCCAGCACGCGGCTCTCCGCTTGGCGGTAACGGATGCGCAGATCGAGATCGTTCGCCGTCTTCGGCGCTTGATAGGTGGAATGGCCTTTCGGCAACCAGCCCGGCTTCGCTTTGTCGGGCTTGCCCGTCGGATCAATCCCCTCCGGCATGAGCGAAGGCGCGGGCTCTGCGCCAGGTTTTACGGGCGTCGCGCTCGGAGCCGGCAGAGGCGGCACGTCTTGAGCGAGCAGCCGCAGAGCGGGCAGGATAAAAAGAAGAGCGAGCGAGAGCAGCGGCGATTTCATACGAGCGGCGCGGAAGCTACTGCGAGAGTTTTCATTTGAAAAGCCCGCCCTTCTTGCGCGCGCATTTTCTAACCACGGAGGACACGGAGGAAGTTGTATGGAACTCCGTGCTCTCCGTGTTCTCCGTGGTTAGAAAAAGTAGCGGTGGATGGGCGGGGAGCTTGTCTTGTAAATCCCATCAATCTTGTAAAATCCTGTCATGGAAAGTGAGACAGGATTTTACAGGATTCGTAGGATTTACGGGATGGAGTTATCCGTGTTTCATCCGTGTCCAACAGTGGCTTATTTTTAACCGATTCCATCGCTATGCCCGAGGTCGTCCATTCTAGCATCATGCCGCGCGCGATTGCGCTGGAGCTTGCGCCTGCCGAGGTGGCGGCACGGCTGCGGCATTTGCCGGGGCTAGTGTTTTTTGACACCGCGAAGTGGGACGGCGACTCTGCCGCGCTCTCCATCGTCGCCGCGCAACCCTCCGAAATTCTACGCGGACAGCGCGCGAACGAATGGGAAGCTCTGCGCGCCACACTCGCCGCGCGCCAAGTGCGCGCCGGGCACGACGACGGCCTGCCGCGTGGCTTTGCCGCTGGCTGGGTAGAATACGACGGCTCGTTTGCTTTCGGCATTTACGAAGACGCGCTGCTCTTTCGCCACGCCGAGCAGCGGTGGTATGAAGTAGGCCAGCTCGCCGCGCACCTCGCGCCGGTTGAGTCGCCCGCGCACTGCGAGCGTCCGCATTTCCGCAGTGCACTAGAGCCTGCCGCCTACGCCGCGATGGTGCGCGAGGCGCAGCGCTACATCGCGGCGGGGGACATCTACCAAGTGAACCTCTCCCACCGCTTCAGCGCCGCGTGGGCGGGCGAGCCGTGGGCCTTTTACGAAGCGCTCCGCCATTACTCCCCCGCGCCGCACGCCGCCTACCTCGATCTCGCGGGGCGCACGGTATGTTCCGCATCGCCGGAGTGCTTTTTGAAAATGAGCGGCAGCAGTGTGCGCACGCGCCCGATCAAAGGCACGCGCCCGCGCCGCTCGGATGCGATGGCGGATGAAAAGAGCGCGTTTGATCTGCTCACTTCGCCAAAGGAAGTCAGCGAGCTGGTGATGATCACCGACTTGCTCCGCAGCGACCTCGGCCAAGTTTGCGAATACGGCAGTGTGACCGTGCCCGAGCTGCTCAAGCTGGAGCGCCACGAGCAAGTCTTCCACCTCGTGAGCACCATCGAGGGGCGCCTCCGCCCGCGCACCGACCACGTCACCGCGCTGCGCGCGTGCTTTCCCGGCGGGAGCATCACGGGTGCTCCGAAAAAGCGCGCTCGCGAGATCATCGCCGAGCTGGAGCCCGAGCCGCGCGGCCTCTACACGGGCGCGATTGGCTGGCTGGGGTTTAATGACGAGAGCCAATTCTCCATCGCCATCCGCACTCTCATCGTCGAGCGCGGCACCGCGCATTTCCACGTCGGTGCAGGCATCGTCGCCGACAGCGTGCCCGAGGCGGAGTGGCAGGAGACGCTCGATAAAGCCGCCGGAATCCTCCTCGCGGCGGAACGCATCGCGTAGAAGCGACGCCCTCGTCGCTTCTACGAGCGCGCAAGTGGCGTCGAGACCGAGACGTTCGTCGGTGATCGTGTATGCGTCGCGGTGCCATTCCATGCGCGGCAACGTAATGAGCAGCACCGGCGGAGCAAATCGCATAATAGCCGCCGTGTTGCGCGTTGACGCTCTGCGCGGTGGCGTGCATTTTCTGGGCATGACGATCATTGCACAGGAATTAGATCGACGATTGCAAACGCTGGACGCGACACGGGCGGCGCGCTGCGAGCAGCTCGTGCGCGCTTTGCTTGCACTTTTTGATGAGCAGCCGACACCCGCACTGAGCTTGCGCAAAGCATATCGGACGCGGACGCATCGTTCAGGGCTCTTGCCGGGGGTAGATCCTACGAAGCTCGGCCAGTGGGCCGATGATCTTTAGCTGCGACGCTGATGGTGCTCGTAGATGTGAATGTTCTCATCAACGCGAAGATGACGGGTATGCCCGCTCATCCGCAGGCGAGAGCTTGGCTGGATGCGCTGCTACAAAGCGACGAAACTGTGGGCTTGCCGTGGGCGGTGCTCGTGGCGTTTGTGCGGATCACTACCCACGTCCGAGCGATGACGAATCCGCTGTCGCTGAACGGAGCACTCGATCAGGTGGAAGAGTGGCTGGCATTACCGGGTGTGGTTGTGCTGCATCCCACGACGGAGCACGCGCGGCATTTCGCGGAGCTATGTCGTTCAGCGAATGTGACGGGCAATCTCGTCAGCGACGCTCATCTCGCGGCACTGGCGGTGGAGCATGATTGCGACCTGGCTTCCAATGACGGCGATTTCGCGAGGTTCCCGTCCGTGCGCTGGGTGGATCCGATGGGGCTGTAAAGTCAGCGCAGCTACAGGCAGCGGTATATTTTGAGCCACTGATGGACACGGATGAAACACTGAAGCGCAAGCGAGTGTGCTCTCATCAGTGTTTCATCTGTGTTCATCAGTGGCTCAAATCCAAACAATACCACTACCCAGCTACATCCCCGGCAGCGTGTCGTGGAGGATGCGGCGGATGGCGCGTTTTTCTTCGGTGGGGAGGTAGGCGGTGGCGGCGTTGTCGTCGCGGAGGGCGGTGGTGAGTTCGCGGAGGACTTGTGCTTTGAGAGTAGCGGGGAGGCCGGTGAATGGCGGGGTGTAGATCATGTAGCTGCACCGATATTTCATCATGCGCGTGCGGAGATCGAGGTCGTTGAGCGATGCGCCGTCTTTCGCTGCGCGGCGGGTGCTGAGAAAGGCGGCGCGGTAGGCGGGATCAGGCTCCACGCCCGGTGCGGGGAGCGGCACTTCGTCGGCGAAAAGCAGGTAGCGCACGAGCGGTCGGGCGAGGTCGGCGAGCTGTGCGGGCGTGGCTTTTTCGCCGAGGGCGCGAGCGCGGTAGGTGGCCTCGATGGCGCGGTTCGTGAAGCCGACTTGGTGCTCTTGCAGGAGTTGCGCGAGGATGTCGCTCGTGGCGACGGGGTATCGCCGCCAATCGAAGAGCTCGCCAGCGCGGATCATCGTATCTTTTGGCCCCTGCGGGCTCTCGGTGCGATAGCGGTCGCCCCAGTGCGGCGCGATGGCGTGCCGCCCGGTGATGTGGTAGCCGCCGAAACGCTCGGCGAACGGGATGCCGTGCCCGCTTTGATCCACGCGATACGCGCTGATCGTGGTGCCGAGGATGTTTGGCACGCGGGAATTGATGACGAGCCCTGGTAGGCCGTGGGTGTAGTTTTCGGCGTGGCAATTCATGCACCGCTCTTGCCGATCTGCGCGGGGGAAAGTGCCGGGCTTCAGCGGGTCGAGGATGGAGAGGATCGCGCCGAGATCGGGGTCGAGCGAGGCGACTTCGATGCGCCCGCCGGGGATGTAGCCGATGGCGGTGTCTTCATTAAAATAGATCGCCCGAGGATTGCGCGGCGAGATGAGGCGGCTCTGCTGGCTGGCGGAGGAAAAGACGATGACCTGCGAGCTCTCGGGGATCGCCAGCGCCTTCAGCAGGCTCTTGAGAAAAGGCAGCTCGCCCGAGGTATCGAGCCCCGCCTTCACCTCCGCCGAGAGCTGTGAAAAGCGGTCATGTGGTTCCTTTTCCCAATACAAATGAGGAGCCGCCGCGAAGTCCAACGCAGGCTCGGCGCAGGCGGCGGCGGTGAGGAAAAGCGCGATGAATTTTAAGCTACGGCTCATCGGAAGTTCAGCTTCCCGCTCGCCGCCGCCAGCGCGATGACGCCTGCCACGGCGATGATTCCGCCGATCACGGTGCGCAGGGTCGGGCGCTGGCCGTCCACTTTCCACACGAGGAACTGCGTGAGCACGGGCACTGTCGCCACGATGGGCATGAGGATGCCCGTAGGCGTCGTCGCCACGCCCCATTGGTAAATGGCGACGCCGATGCTCGGGCCCGCGAGCGCATTTGCCACGATCCACACCCATGTGCGCGGCCACACGCCAGCGGCGGGTTGCGGGGTGCGGCGGCGGGTGAGGAGGAAGAAGACCAGCGCCACTGCGATGCCGGGGAGGATGCGTTCGTAGGCCGCCGTCGCACCCATCACGATCCCGCTCACCACACCCTCGGGGTGCGCGAGGAAGGCGCTCGCTTTGCGACTGAGCACGCTCCCAAAACCTTGCCCCATCGCCGAGCCGAGGCCGCACAGGATGCCGAGCCAGAACTGCCGCCGCGGCACTTCCGAGCCGTGCTCCGGCGCGAGCGCCAGAGCCACGCCCGTGAGGATCACCACCGCACAGGCGATCTCCGCACAGCCCAGCTTCGTGCCCAGCCAGAGCCACTCCGTCGCCGCCGCGAGTGGCGCTGCGAGGCAATGGGTAAGCAGCATCGTGAGCCTCGGCCCTACGCGCTGGATGGCCGCAAACATCGCCACATCCCCCAACCCAAATCCCACAAATCCGCTCGCCACAAACCACGGCAGCGCCGCCCCGCCGAGCATCGCGCGCCCCGCCGTGTGCGCGCAGAGGCCGAGGAGAAAAGCGGCCACCACCATGCGCGAAAGATTCGCCGCCGCGCCGCCCACCATGCGCGCCGACCGCGCCGCGCAGATGGCGGAGCAGCTCCAAAGTAGAGTCGTGAGAATCGCAGGCAGCATGAGGGCGCGGAGTAAAGCCGCCGCCTTTGTAACGGCAAAGGACAAAGCGGACGGCGGATCTTTTCCCCTACAAAAGCGCCGCCGCGCTCGCGTCCGCGATCATCTCCAGATCTTTCAAGAACCGCTCGCGACGATTCTCTGGCAGCGTCTCTAGGATTTGCCCCTGAAGCCGCGAGGCCAGCGCGAGAGCTTCGGAAAATGCGTGGCGGCCCGGGATTTCCACCCGCACCCGCCGCGCACGTTTGTCGCTCTCATGCGCGTGGCGGCTGATGAGCCCGGCGCGCTCCATGCGCTGGAGGATCGAGGTGATCGTATTCGGGTCGCTCGCCATGAGGTCGGTGAGCGTCTGCTGCGTGAGCCCTCGCAAATCGCCCTCGTGTAGCCAGCGCAGGATGCTGAATTGATCCGGCGTAATCCCGAGATGCGCGATGCGCTGGCGAAACGCCTGATTCAGCGAATACCAAGCACGCCGAAGCAGCGGCGGCAGGCGACGCAGGCTCTGTGGCTTGGCTACGGAAGAGGTGGGCATGGGTGGTAGATAGAGCGGACGCGGGGGTTTAGAAGTCTGAACTTTGAACTCCGAACTTAGAACTCTGAATGTTGCCGTGCGCGACGTTCGAAGTTCGGAGTTCAAAGTTCAGAGTTCGAAGTTTTGCCGCTCCCCATGATTAAATTCATCTCCCCCGCGAATCCCCATTTGCACCCACCCCGTCGCGCTGCTACATCCCTCGGACTTTTCTCAAAATGCCTCGCGACAATTCCATCAAGAAGATCCTTCTCATCGGCTCCGGCCCCATCGTCATCGGTCAGGGCTGCGAATTCGACTACTCCGGCGTGCAGGCTTGCAAGGCGCTGAAAGAGGAGGGCTACACCGTCATCCTCGTGAACTCGAACCCGGCCACGATCATGACCGACCCGGAGTTTGCGCACCGCACCTACATCGAGCCGATCACGCCCGAGGTGGTGGAAAAAATCATCATCGCGGAGAAGCCCGACGCCCTGCTGCCCACGCTCGGCGGACAGACGGCGCTGAACTGTGCGATGAAGCTTTTCGAAAGCGGCGTGCTGGAGCGGCATGGCGTGAAAATGATCGGGGCCAATGCGGCGGCGATTCACAAGGGCGAGGATCGCTTGGCGTTCAAGGAGGCGATGATTAAAATCGGCCTCGATATGCCGAAGTCCGGCGTGGCGCACACGATGGAAGAGGGGCGCAAGGTCGCGGCGGAGATCGGCACGATGCCGCTCATCATCCGCCCCGCCTTCACGCTCGGCGGCAGCGGCGGCGGTATCGCTTACAATAAGGAGGAGTTTGAAACCATCGTCGCGCGGGGCATTGATATGTCGCCGGTGGACGAAGTGCTCATCGAGGAATCGCTGCTCGGCTGGAAGGAATTTGAGATGGAAGTGATGCGCGATCACGCGGACAACTGCGTCATCATTTGCTCCATCGAAAACGTGGACCCAATGGGCGTCCACACGGGCGACTCGATCACCGTCGCGCCGATCCAGACGCTCTCGGACCGCGAGTTTCAGCTCATGCGCGATGCGTCATTCGCCATCATCCGCGAGATCGGCGTGGAGACGGGCGGCTCAAACATCCAGTTCGCCGTCCACCCCGACACAGGCCGCATGATTGTGATCGAAATGAACCCGCGCGTGTCGCGGAGTTCGGCACTGGCGAGTAAAGCGACGGGCTTCCCGATTGCAAAGATCGCCGCAAAGCTGGCCGTAGGCTTCACGCTCGACGAAGTGCGCAACGACATCACCCGAGTGACGCCCGCGAGCTTCGAGCCCACGATTGATTACGTCGTGGTGAAATGCCCGCGCTTCACCTTCGAGAAATTCCCGCAGGCCGACGCCGTGCTCACCACGCAAATGAAGAGCGTTGGCGAGGCGATGGCCATTGGCCGGACATTCAAAGAGGCGCTGCAAAAGGCGCTGCGGAGTCTGGAGATCAAACGCTTCGGGCTCATCGGTGATGGCAAGGATGTGGAAGCGGACGACGACACGCTGCGGACAAAGCTGACCGTGCCAAACGCCGAACGCATCTTTTTCCTAGGGCTGGCATTCCAGCGCGGCTGGACGGTGGAGGAGGTTTTCGGGCTGACGAAGATTGATCCGTGGTTCTTGGAGAACATCCGGCAGATTGTGGAGGAGCAGACTTTTCTAAAGAGTTCTAACTTTGGCGACCAATCGCTCGCGTCGGTTGCAGCGGCAATCAGCCAAGATGCAAATAGTCCATACGTTGAGCAAAACCGTGAGTTTCTCCGGCGAGTCAAGAAGCTCGGTTTTTCCGACCGCCAGATCGCCAGCACTACAGGCGTCAGCGACAACCGAGTGCGCGAAGCTCGCAAGCAGCTCGGCATTTCCCCCACCTACCGCCTCGTGGACACTTGCGCCGCAGAGTTTGAGGCGTTCACGCCTTACTACTACTCGACTTACGGCGACGAAAACGAGCGGCGGGAATCGGGGAAGAAGAAAGTCATCATCCTCGGCGGCGGGCCGAACCGGATCGGGCAGGGCATCGAGTTTGACTACTGCTGCGTCCACGCTTCGTTCGCGCTGCGCGAGATGGGCTTCGAGACCATCATGGTGAACTCGAACCCCGAGACCGTCTCGACCGACTACGACACGAGCGACAAGCTCTACTTCGAGCCGCTC
>JAYVQK010000230.1:0-19311 GCA_043757005.1 Verrucomicrobiaceae bacterium | reverse complement strand
TTCGGAGTTCGGAGTTCGAAGTTCAGAGTTCGGAGTTCAAAGAGGTTCCCGCAAGCGAGCGGTTTGAAATGGAACTCCGCGCTCTGCCGTAAATAAATCCGGGGCAACAGTGGCGGGCATGGAATCTGCCACTGTCTTTCGCACTTATGCCGCTATACGACGAAAAAGGACGCATCATTTCTGAACCGGGCGTAGCGCCTGCGACTCCACCGCCCGCAAGTGCTATGGCTGCACCGAGGCCGGCTCCAACGCCTGCCGCTGTGGCGGCTTCTGCACCTCCTGTATCGGCTCCCGTCGCAGCAGCGGCGAGTGTCGCGGGCGCTGGCGGCATTGGCGCGAGTGGGCCGGTCTTTTCCGCACCTGCGCTGCCGATAGATGGGCTGCTGCGCAAAATGTTGAGCGTGGGCGAGGGCGTGAGTGATTTGTTCTTCATCGCTGGGCGCGCGCCGCAGGTGGAGAATTTCGGGAAGCTCGTGGCCGTCGAGGGGACGGAGTTTGCAGCGGGCATCCAGCCGCAACATACGGAGGGGCTGGCTCGCACACTCGTCGGCGACTCGGTGCGGCTCGTGGAGGATCTGCGCAATAACGGCTCGTGCGATAGCAGCTACTTTGTGGAAGGTCTGGCGCGCTTTCGCGTGAATATCTTTAAGCAGAAAAGCTCCTTTGCCATCGTGATGCGGCGGCTGAATACAAAGATCCCTTCGCTTGCGGATCTAAAGTTGCCGCCCGTTTTCAAGCGCATCATGCAGGAAAAGACAGGGCTCATTTTCGTGACGGGCTCCACCGGTTGCGGCAAGACGACGACGCTCGCGGCGATGCTCAATGAACTGAACGAGAGCGCCGCCATGCACATCGTGACGCTCGAAGACCCGGTGGAGTTTTTGCACCCGCACAAGCAGGCGACTTTTTGCCAGCGGGAGATGGGGAAGGATTTCTCCACGTATGCGACGGGCCTCCGCGCCGCGCTGCGCCAAGCACCCAAGGTGATCCTCGTGGGCGAAATCCGCGACCGCGAGACGATGGAGATCGCGCTGACGGCGGCAGAGACAGGGCACGTGGTTTTTTCCACGCTGCACACGATCAGCGCCGCGCAATCCATCACGCGCGTGCTTGGGATGTTTAGTAAAGAAGAGGAAGGTCAGATCCGCGACCGCCTCTCCGAGACGCTACGCTGGGTGGTGAGCCAACGGCTCGCGCCAAAGATCGGCGGCGGGCGCGTGATGATCCCCGAGATCATGGGTAGTAATATGCGCTCGCGTGAGGCGATCCAGATGGGCGAGAGCGATGTGCGGAACCTCCACGACATCATCTGCCAGGCAAGGCCGGAGGGCTGGTGCACGTTTGAGCAAACGCTCTGCGAAGCCTACGTAGAGGGCACGATCGAGGAGGAGACGGTGATGCTGCTCTCGGTAAATAAAACAAAGATGCGGCAGATGCTGGATGCGCGGAAAAAGAGCATCGGCCAGGACGATTCGGGCTCGGGGGATTTCAAACTCGCTCACCGCGAAGACAAGCCCACACCCGTCGCGCCAGCACCCGCTCCCGCTGCACCCGCCGCTGTCGCGCCAACACCCGTCGCCAGCCAAGTGATCGGGGCGCTGAGGCTGAAGTAGAAAGTATCCCAGGCCACGCCACGCCGCTTGCTAGGATGGAGTCGCGCGATGCTGGCGGCAGGCATTGCCTTTCCCACCGCCCCGCGCTTTCCTCCCCGCCGTGCAAACCACGCCCGTCGTCACCATTCGTCAGCTCAGTAAATTCTACAGCCAAGGAGAGACCGAGGTGCGCGCGCTCGACTCCGTTTCGCTGGACATTGAGTCTTCGGAATTCCTCTCTCTCATGGGCCCCTCCGGCTCCGGCAAAAGCACGCTCCTCCACATCATCGCGGGCATTGATCGGCCCACTAAAGGCGAGTGCCGCGTGGGCGGAATCACCGTCACCGAGCTGAACGATTCGCAGCTCGCAGACTGGCGCAACCAGACCGTCGGCTTCGTCTTTCAGAGCTTCAATCTCATCCCCGTGCTAAATGCTTTCGAGAATGTAGAGCTGCCGCTTTTGCTCATGGACCTCTCCTCCGCGCAGCGGAAAAAACTCGTCCACACCGCACTCGACCTCGTCGGCCTCGCTGACCGCGCGCGCCACTTGCCGAGGCAGATGTCCGGCGGGCAAGAGCAGCGCGTCGCCATCGCCCGCGCCATCGTCACCGACCCGCGTCTGATCGTGGCGGATGAGCCCACCGGCAACCTCGATAGCGCCAGCGCCGAGGCCGTCCTGGGCATCCTCCGCACACTCAGCCAGCAGACCGGCAAGACCGTCATCATGGTCACGCACGACCCGCGAGCAGCGGCGTTTGGCACCCGCACGGTGCATCTTGAAAAAGGAAAAATCCTCGCATGAGCATCCCCGGTTTTCTTTTCCGCAACGCCTTCCGCAACAAGCGCCGACTGCTCCTCAGCGTGCTCAGTATGGCAGTGAGTATGTTCCTCCTCGTCACGCTCATGGTCGTGCTGCGTGAACTCACCAAGCCCCCCACCGATCAAGCCTCCGCCTTACGCGTGATCGTGCGGAATAAAATTTCCCTCGCCGCAACCCTCCCCGCCCGGCAACGCCCCATCATCGAGAAAACACCCGGCGTGGAAGTCTGTTCGCCGTTCGTTTGGTTTGGCGGGAAGTTCGATGAAAACACGCAGCTCGCATTTGGCACCATCGCGATGGAACCAGAGAAGCTCCCCCTTTTAATCCCCGAAACTAAATACGACCCTGCCGAATTCGAGGCGTGGAAAAACGACCGCACGAGCTGCTTCGTAGGCCGCGACTCCATGGCCACTCTGGCGAAAGAGCGCGGGCTGAAAGTGGGCGACCGCTTCACGCTGATGAGCGGTATTTTCCCCGTCACGCTAGAGCTGCGCATCGCGGGCACCTACTCGGGCACGGTGGACGATCGGAACATCTGGTTTCACCACAAGTATCTCGATGAGGCGATGGGCAACTGGGGGCAAACCGGAATGTGGTGGTTAAAAGTCACGACGCCCGAAGTCATGCCCAGCGTCATTGAGAACATCGAAGCCGCCTTTGCCAACAGCTCCAGCGAAGTGCGCGCCGAAAGCGAACGCGCCTTCCAGCTCTCCTTCGTCGCCATGTGGGGCGGCATCAAAGTGCTCGTCGCCGGCATCAGTTCCGCCGTCCTCATCAGCCTGCTTTTCGTCACCGCCAGCACCATGAGCATGGCCATCCGCGAACGCTTCCGAGAGCTGGCGATCTTGAAAGCCATTGGCTTCCAGCGCCGCGAACTCTGCGCCTTCATCCTCGCGGAAAGCTTCGGCCTCGCCGCCCTCGGCGCACTCCTCGGCGCAGGCGGCGCATGGGCGCTCTATCATTTTGCCGATATGAAAAAAGGCACCGGCGGGCTGTTCGTATCCTTCGAAGTCACCCCGCAAATGCTCGGCAGCGCCGCACTCGCCGCCGCCGTCCTCGGCATCGCCTCCAGCCTCTTCCCCGCCCTCAGCGTCGCCCGCATGAGCGTAGTCGAGGGGCTGAAAACGCTGGATTAACACCATCTTCCAAAAATAAAGAAGGCGAGGCGAAGCCGAGCGGCTTGTGCGGACGGAGCGCACGCGTCCAGCGTGTAGCGTTGGGCATCCTGCCCAACGCAGCGCGGCCTTCGGAGAAGGAACGACGTGCCTTTTTGAGTAACACGTCTCTCACGCTCCGGGCAAGATGCCCAACGCAGCACGCGGGACGCGCGCGCTCCGGCTATACAAGCCTCTTCCCCTTCGTGGAGTCTTCTTAAGAACACGCGAAAAAGCCCGGCTCCTTTGCAGGTCGCCGGGCTTTTTAAATGAAACGCGAGTGCGACTACTTTGCGGCTGCTAGAAAATTGGCTTCAGCCTGCGCCCAGTTCACCACTGCCCACCACGCCTTCACGTAGTCGGGGCGGCGATTTTGGTAATTGAGGTAGTAGGCGTGCTCCCACACATCCAGAGCTAGGACGGGCGTGCCTTCGCAGCCTGCGACCGCCTTGCCCATGAGTGGGTTGTCTTGGTTCGGTGTGGAGACGACTTCTAGCTTACCGCCATTCACCACGAGCCACGCCCAGCCGGAGCCAAAACGGGTCGCAGCCGCAGCGGCGAATTTTTCCTGAAATGCCTCGAAGCTGCCAAACGTGCTGGTGATCGCCTCGGCGAGCGTGCCCACAGGTTTGCCCTCGGCACTCGGCGTCATCAGCTTCCAGAAAAAGCTGTGGTTCCAGTGGCCGCCGCCATTGTTGCGCACGGGGCCGCGAATGGCCTCTGGCACGCTGGCGATGGCAGCGTTCAGCTCATCAATGCTCTTGGCCGCAAAGTCCGGCGCGGCTTCGAGCGCCTTGTTTAGATTGGCGACGTAAGCTGCGTGGTGCTTGTCGTGATGAATCTCCATCGTGCGCGCATCAATGTGCGGTTCGAGTGCGGTGTTTGCGTAAGGAAGTGCTGGTAGTTCGTGTGCCATAGTGTTGTAGGTTTTGAATCGCGCGGACTATCGGAAGTGGATGCTTCTTTGGCAAGCGTGCGGGAAGAAAGCGACGAGCTTCATGGCTTTTTGCGATAGTGATGCACTTCAAAATCTGGCGTCGTGAGTGCAATGCCGACGAAATCAAACTGCTCCTCGAAGGCTGGGAAATAGGCGTCGCCTTCCACTTCGCGGCCCACCACGGAGAGGTAGAGGTCGGTGCATTTCGGCAGCAAGTTTTTGTAGATCTGCGCGCCGCCGATCACGAAGATTTCGCGCTTCGGTTGGTGGCGTTCGATGGCTTTCAAAAACCGTGCGACACTGCGCACGAGCCAGACTTCGCGCGAGGCGATGCGCTCGAAACCGAGCTGATAATCCGAGTGGCGCAAGCGCGCGGCCCAGTGCCCGACGAGTGGAGGCTGTCCGCATTTGGCGATGAAAGCAGCATCGCGAGAGAGCAGGCGCGGGCCTCGCGTGAAGACGACGTTCGTGCGATTCGGAAGCGGCTTTGGCAGGCTGGCAAAGGTTTTGCGGCCCATAAGCACGATGCCGCCAGTGGTGAGTTGCTTGAACCAGCGGAAGTCCTCCGGCAGGTGCCAGGGAATTTCGCCGCCGCGCCCGATGACGCGATTTAGGGACATGGCGGCGACGGCTTTCAAACGGCGACGGGCGCTTTGATCGCCTCGTGTGGGTCGTAGCCTTCGAGTGTGAAGTCCTCGTAGCGGAAGGCGAAGATGTCTTTTACGTCGGGGTTCAGCCGCATCGTAGGGAGCGTGCGCGGTTCGCGGGAGAGCTGGAGTTTTGCCTGCTCCTCATGGTTGGAGTAAAGATGCAGGTCGCCGAAAGTGTGGACAAATTCCCGCGCTTTGAGCCCGCAGACTTGCGCGACCATGAGCGTGAGGAGCGCGTAGCTGGCGATATTAAATGGGACGCCGAGGAAGATGTCGGCGCTGCGCTGGTAGAGCTGGCAGCTCAGTTCGCCCTCGCTCACGTAGAACTGGAAAAACGCATGGCATGGCGGCAGCGCCATGCTGCCGATCTCGGCGGGGTTCCACGCGCTCACGATGAGTCGGCGGCTGTCCGGCGTCTTTTTGATCTGCTCGATGACTTGCGTGATCTGATCTACGTGCTGGCCATCGGCACCGCGCCAGTCGCGCCATTGCGCGCCATAGATGCGCCCGAGGTTGCCGTCGGCATCCGCCCATTCGTCCCAAATCCGCACGCCGTTTTCCCGCAAGTAGCCGATGTTCGTCTCGCCCCGCAGGAACCACAGCAGCTCGTGGATGATGCTGCGCGTATGCACCTTTTTCGTGGTGAGCAAAGGGAACCCCTCCGTGAGATCGAAGCGCACTTGCGCGCCAAAAACGCTGGTCGTCCCAGTGCCCGTGCGGTCGCCTTTGAAACGACCCGTCGTCATGACGTGGCGGAGTAGATCGAGGTAAGAGCGCATACTTTTTACGCCCGCAAGAAGTCCTCGAACGAGCCGCCGAGCAGCGCGTGGACATCGCGCTCGATCTCCGCTTGCGTGGGCTCCCAGCCAGTCGCGGCGAGGTCTTCGTATTTGTCGGCGAGCACTTTTCCGATGATCGGGCGGCTGTGCGCCCACTTGTAGGTGAGCTGATCCAGCACGCGGCAATCGCTATGCTGCGGAGTCACGCTGAGGCCAATGAGCTCGATCCGCATCCGCGTGATTTCTTCGATGATGCTCGGCACATTTATAAACCACCAGCAGCCGAAAATGTGGAGATTGCGGAACTTCCGCGCGGCGATGCAGAGCGCGTGCTGGTTCTCGCGGGCGAGCATCGTGCAGAGGAATTTATTCTGCGGAAATGCCGCGCACAGTCGCTCCACCGCGCCCACGTCGCCGACGCCCACGGAGTCTCCCGCGAGGCCGAGCTGCGGGTTCACAGCGCGCCGCACGCCGATCATTAGCGCAAACGCCTGCCCGTGGTCGCGACCGTGCGGCATCAGCGCGTGCTCGATCAGCCGCGCCATGTCGGTATCGGCGGGGAAATCGAACTCTGGCCCCACGGAAACCATGCAATACTGAGCGCCGATCTTTTTCGTCCAGTCGGCCAAAAAACGCCGCACCTCCGCGTAAGTCTGCCCCGAGAAATCCACGCTCACCTCATAGCCCCAGCCGCGCAGACGCCCGCAGGCATTGGGCCAATCGCACAGCAGCGGATCAATGCGCAGCGCCGCCACAAAGCGCGGGTCGCGCGTAAAGCCACGCTCCCATGTCGGGCGTTCGGCATCGTCGAAAGGCGAGTTCGTCATCGCGATCTTGCGCACATTGGCGAGGCCGCAGATGCGCGTCACGTAGTCCTCGGGCTTCTGCTGTTTGAACCACTGGCGGATCGCTGGGAGGTCGCGCTTTTTCACATCGAGCCCGAGCTGATTCAGCACCGTGAGCACCCCGCGACACGCCTCGCTGATCGGCGAGTGTTGGATGAAAAGCGCGTCCCAAATCGCATCCGCCTGCTGCTCTTTCGTCCCGGCAAAAAATTTCGCATACGGCACATCCAGCCACCGCAGCGACTCCGCGACGAGGTAATGATAAACCAGCAAATCATCCACTCCCCACAGCAGCATTTCTCCAAAAGCCGGATCGTAGAGATGCGTATGGATGTCAAAAACTGGCGTCTTCTGCACCGTATCGAGGACGGTCTGCCGGAGCGTAGCTGGTGGTATCATGCGCAGAATTAGCGTCAGCGGCGCGGGCGATGTCCAGCCCGCAAGCATCGCCTTACGGCAACGGCATCAACCCATGCCCCGCCGATTCCGGCCCATTCTGCTGCCCGAGCGCCTTCGCTTTTTTATAGGCCGCAGTCGCCTTCGCCGTGTTGCCCTCTTGGGTGTAAAGAACGACGAGTTTCGACCAAGCATCGCCCAAGTTTGGCTCGATCTTTACCGCCTCCTCCAGCGCCGCAATGGCCTCCGCATTTTTACCCGCCTTCATCGCCTCCGAGCCGCGCGTGTAAGCATTGGCAACTTGGTTCGCGGACTCGTTGGATGCAGGCGCAGCGGGCGCGGGCGGGATGTCGGGTAAAGGCGGCGGCTGGAGCGGGACGAACGGATCTTGGTTCGTGGAAGCCGCGCTGGGCTGCGTCATTTCCGCCGGAGTGGGAAGCGTGCCGGGCGGCAATTCCGCGCCGGGAGCGAGCGGCGTTGTGATAGGCAGATTGCGCGCGGCAATCTCCTTGCGCGCCGATTTCCCCGGCGCGACGTGAGAGAATTCAAGGTTCGAGCAAGCCCCCACAGCAAACGCGGTGAGGCAGACGAAAAGTGAGCGATGGCTGATTAGAAAAGACATAGGCTGTGTCGTGTTGGGCATAGGACATAGCAGGGCAGCAGCCAGCGCGCGAATTTTTTCCTCCCTTCACAGCGCGCCGCCGTGCTCTAGTGCCGCGATGCAGAGCAAAAACTTCGTCAAAACTTGCGCCATCGTCGGCTTCTTCCTCGCGGAAATCTACATGGCCTTCACCGTGCTCGCGCCCAATCGCCAAGCCGGCACCCCCATCGAGACAAGGATGCTCATACCCGCCGAAGCCATCCCCAAAGAAGACGGCATCGAGCCCGGAGCCAAGCCACCCGCAAGCGTCGCCGCTGGCCGCATCCTCATCGTCGGATTCTTTATGGGAGCCTTCGGCCTCATGGTCGGCACCGGCGTAGGCCTGCTGCTGCAAGGCGCGCACCAGTCGCTCACGCGCAAAGGCGGGGCGGCATAATCCGGCCTATTGCCCGAGTTTTTTCAATGCCCCCGCTCAAACCGCTTGCACATCCCCCGAGCGCCGATAAGTTCACATCCTCCTCATTAAAAAAGGGGGCGCACTGGTTTCGACTGACAATCGGAGACGCTGGTCGCATGCCGTGGAAGCCTGGTTGGCCACGTAAAATCCTCTGGGCAAAAAAACATAAACGCCAACAGCAATGTTGTCGATGCAACTGGCTCTTTCGAGAGCGAGTATGCCCTCGCAGCCTAAACTGCGGGAGAGCCTTTAATAAGGCCAGTGGCCGCCAGCAGACGCCTCTATGCCGGCAGCCAACACTAGAGGCTGGTTCGTTGCGGGATTGACCGCCGCAGCGGATGAGAAAATCCGTGGACAATCGGCCTTGTGCAGCGTGTCCGTCCGCAGCACAAGGGCTAAAGCGAAGACGAGGCTAAGCATGTAGAAGCTTGTGATGAAGGTTGCCAGGACACGGGTTCAACTCCCGTCGCCTCCACTTTTTAATCTCCCTCCCCCAAAGGGGTTTGCGGCTAAATGAGATTCAGATGTTTTGATCATCGGACAACTTAATTCTGCTGTGTTGTAAATGGTCTCTGCAATCTAAACGCCCAATTCGTAGATTCTGCGTCTTGGTTTTTACTTTGTTTGCGCGCGTAATTTCGCTCGTGTGGCTGGGTTGGCTTTTATAAAAAATGACTCACAGCCCAACTTTAAGCATGGCCGGATATGGAATGTGAAGCTGGGGCGGCTGGCACCAGCACATGGCGATGGTTATGCTGGCTCTACTTTTCATACTGCGCGAACGCACGCTCGTTGCCGAAGAACTGGAGGGTATTTTATAACACAGCAGATCTAAAGTGCTGGGCTATTGTCAGCACACAGGTCTTTGGTTGGCGATAAACTTTGACCCTTGCCGCGCGGGTCGTTTTCCTACGGGGCTCTATGGAATCTGTCACTACACGTGTGCCCGCGAGCACTGCGAATCTCGGGCCGGGCTACGATTGCCTCGGCATTGCGCTGGGCTTGGCCAATGAAGTCACCGTCGGCCGCGCAGACGCGAGCGAGCAGCCGGGGATCGTCGCGGATGCTGCGCGCGCTTTTTTCGCCACGGCGAAAGTGGAGCCCTTCGGCTTTGCGTGGGAGATCGGCGGCGAGGTGCCGCAATCGCGGGGGCTCGGCAGTAGTGTGACGGTGCGGCTCGGCCTGCTCAGTGGGCTGAATGTGCTCGCCAAAAAGCCGCTCGGCCGCACGCAGCTTTTCGAGATTTGTGCCACGCTGGAAGGCCATCCAGACAACGCTGCGCCTGCGGCTTTCGGTGGCTTCACCGTGGCGCGGGCGGGTGCGGAGACGCTGCGCTGTGAGGTCGCGCCGGAGCTGCGGTTCGTCTTGCTCATTCCCGATTTCGAGGTCGCCACGCCGGATGCGCGCAAGGCTCTCCCGGATTCGCTGCCGCGCCGCGATGCGGTGATGAGCACGGCGAACGCCTGCCGAGTCACCGCCGCCTTCCTCCAGAAACGCTACGACTTGCTGCGCGGCTGTTTCGCCGACGGCTTGCACCAGCCTTACCGCGAGCCGCTCATCCCTTTCCTCACGCGGGCTATCGCCGCTGGCGAAAAGGCGGGAGCCATCGGCGGCTTCCTCAGTGGCAGTGGCTCTACGATTTGCTGCCTCACTTTAGACCACGAAGAAGATGTGGCCACGGCGATGCTGGAGACTGCGCCGCCCGGCACGCACGTGGTCGTGACGACTGCGGATAACACTGGCGCGACTCAGGTGCTCGCGCCCGAATAACCCTATGGCCCGCGACGCGCTAGACCGCTTCGAGCAGTTCGCCACCGACGTGATTTTGGAGCGTCGGTTCGGCAAGCGCGCGATGTTACTGCGGTGGTTGCTTTACGTGCTGTCGTGGGTTTTCCGAGGCATCGCGCAGGCGCGGCTCTGGCTCTATCGCAAGCGCATCCGCAAAGCGCGCCAGCTCGGCGTGATGGTCGTGAGCGTGGGAAATCTCACCGTCGGCGGCACTGGGAAAACACCCGTCGTCGAGCGCCTCGCCCGCGAACTGCAAGACGGTGGACGCCGCGTGGCAATCCTCAGTCGCGGCTACAAGAGCAAGAAGCTCCCGCTGCTCCGGCGCTGGCGTCGGCAGTGGTTTGGGAAGTTCAAACCGCGCGTGGTGCATGATGGGAAGAAGCTGCTGCTCGATTCCGCATGGGCCGGGGACGAGCCGTATATGCTCGCGCGTTCGCTCGGCGATGTGCTCGTGCTCGTGGATCGCGACCGTGCGCGCACGGGGCGACACGCGATTCGGGAATTCGACGCCGACCTCATCATCCTCGACGACGGGATGCAGTATCAGGACATCCAGCATCGCCACGACATCTGCCTCGTGGATGCGCAAGCGCCCTTCGGCAACGAATACCTGCTCCCGCGCGGCACCCTCCGCGAGCCGCCCGCAAATCTCCGCCGCGCCAGCACCATCCTCATCACCAAGAGCATCCTCGGCGAAAACGACGCGCTCATTCAGCGCATCCGAGGCTATAACTGCACTGCCGACATCATCGAGACCACGCACCAGCCGCAATACCTGCAAAACCTCCACGACCCGGACGACCGCAAGCCGCTGAGTTTCCTGCGGGGGAAATTCATCGCCGCCCTCAGCGGCATCGCGCGTCCTGAGAGCTTCGAGGGGAGTTTAAAAAAGCTCGGCGCAGATCTGGTCTTCACCGCTCAGTTTGCCGATCACCACCGCTTCAGCGACGAGGAGCTGCGCGAGTTCATCGCCCGCGCCATGCGGCGCGACCTCGATTGCGTCGTCACCACGGAGAAAGACGCCGTGCGCTTCCCCAGCAAAATCGCAGGCATCGAAAAACTCGAAGTGCCCATCTATTTCCTACGTATCGAAATCGAAATCCTCAGCGGCCAAGACCGCTGGGACGCCCTCATCGCCCGCCTCACCGAGCGCCGCCCCGTCCTCGCTCCCGAACGCATCTTTGCGTGAGCGGCGAAATCCCAAATCTTAAATTGCCTTCCCCCGCCGCCAGCGGGCAACGTGCGAGGCGTGCGTCTTCTTGATCGTTATTTGGGTCGTCAGCTTCTCACCACCGCGCTTTTTGCCGTCGCAGTGTTGAGCGTCGTTCTCGTGCTTGGGAATGTCTTCAAACAGCTCCTAGAGCTTGTAGTGAACAAGAACGCGCCACCGAGCCTCATCCTCAGCTTCATCGGCTACGTCATCCCATTTTCCCTCACCTTCACGCTCCCTTGGGGCTTCCTCACCGCCGTGCTCCTCGTCTTTGGCCGCATCTCGGCGGAGAATGAACTCACCGCCATGCGCACCAGCGGCCTCAGCATCCCGCGCATCTGCCTACCCGTCGCCGTGCTCGCCATGCTCTTCGCGGCGGTGTGCTTATGGATCAATCTCGATGTCGCTCCTAAGGCGCAACGCGAGATGAAGGACGCCATTTTTAACATCGCCACGAGCAACCCGCTCTCGATGTTTAGCAGCGACCGCGTCATCAGCGAATTCCCCGGTCAGAAAATCTACGTCGAGCGCAACGAGGGCGACACTCTCTATAATCTGCACATCTACCACATAGATGCGACGGATGGTTCGCTCGTAGATGTGACCTTCGCCCGCGAGGGCAAACTCAGCCTCCTCGCACCCAAGCCGGGCGAGAAGCAGGGGGAGTTCAAAGTGATCCTGAGCTACGAGAACGGGATGTTTGAAAAGCGCGACGACAAGCGCACCGACGATCTCTCGTATTGGAAAAGCGGCATCACCGTGCAGCACGGCTCCGCCGAAATCTCCCTGCGCGAACTCTACGAAAAGAAAAAGAAACTCGGTGGAGTCGGCACCCTCGGCATCGAGCAACTCCTCCAAACGGACAAGCCGGAAGGCCGCATGGAGCTGAATAAGCGCATCTCCAACGCACTCGCCACGCTCGCTTTTGCTCTACTCGGCGTGCCACTCGCCGTCGTCGCCCAGCGCAAGGAAACGTCCGTGGGCTTTGCCATCTCGCTCGGCATCGGGCTCATCTACTACCTCTTCTTTTTCCTCGCCGACATGGCCCGCAGCCACCCGAAATGGCACCCCGAACTGCTCGTATGGCTGCCGAATGTCGTCTTCTTTCTCATCGGCGGAGTGCGCTTTGTGCGCCTATCCCGCCGCTAATCCATAAGCCAGAAAACGGATTCGTTCTTGGCACACAGACTGCGAAGGGTAGGGTCGCTAAAACTAGAATGTTCCTAATTCTCATCCATCCATTTCCACAAGTGTGCCGCATACGTGATGTCCGATAAACTCAAAGGCCACTCCGCCAATGGAGCCTGGATCTGCCACACCGGCAGGGTCCGCAAAATGAATGAAGACGCCTGTTTTTTTGGCGGCGTTTTTAGCGCCGCAAGTATGTCTGCACCGCTCAAAGCCAAGCTCGATACTGGCAACTGGATCATCTCAGTGGCCGACGGCATCGGCGGGCACAAAGCGGGTGCCTACGCCAGCCGCGAGGTGGTGCTGGCGCTGTCCCTTTGCGCCGAGATCACCCCGGACGGTGTGAATAAAACGCTCGTCGGCACCAATAAGCGCCTCCACCAATCCGGCCTCGAAAACCCCGACATCACCGGCTGTGGGGCCGCCGTCGTCGGCATCATCGGCGTGGCCGATAAGCTCTACGCTTTTAACGTGGGCGACGCCCGCCTTTATCGCCAAGAAGGCGGCAAGCTGCGGCAAGTCACGCGCGACGATTCCGTAGAGCAGATGCTCGTGGACGAGGGGCTCATGCGCTCGCACGACGGCATCCGCCCCTCGAATATGCACGCGCTCACGCAGAGCGTCGGCGGCTCCCGCGAATACGTGGAGATCGAGCCGCACTTCTACCTCCTCCCGGAGAGCGAGCGCACGCGCTTCATCCTCTGCACGGATGGGCTCTCGGATATGCTCTCGCAGCGCGACATGGAGCGCATCGCCATCCCCATCCTCGATCCCACCGCCGCCGCCAGCGCGCTCTTCGCCGCCGCGATGGAGGCCGGCGGGAAAGATAACATCACCATCGCAGTGGTGGATGTAGAGAAAGCTGGGTAGCGCAGGAGCGGCGGTGATGGACACTTTCAGCGGATGCTTCTTTGCATCCGCAGCGGGGGCTGCTTGGATGCTCGGTTCTCATGCCTGTTTCTGATATTCCTGTTTTTTCCGTCAATGGCATCGTCGTGCGCTATGGCGCGCAGACGCTGCTCAATGCTGCGACACTCGCACTACACGAGGGCGAGCGCGTGGGGCTCGTGGGGAGGAATGGCTGCGGAAAGAGCACCTTCCTCCGTATCACAGCGGGCGAGCTAGAGCCGGATGCCGGCAGCGTCACACAACGGCGCGGAACCATCGCGGGCTGGCTGCCGCAAAATTTCGGACTGGATGAAACCATCACCGTAGAGGCCAACGTGATGTCTGGCGCGAAGCTCGTGCTGGCCTTGCTAGAGGAATACGAGAACACCCCGCCGGAGGCCGCGCGCTCGGCGGAATTAGTGGATCTCATCACCCATCACGACGGCTGGAACGTGGAAGCACGGCTGCGCACATTACTCACCAATCTCCACGCCCCCGCGCCGGAGCGGATGGCGGGCGAGCTGAGTGGTGGGGAAAAGCGGCGCGTCGCACTGTGCCGCGCGCTCATCGGCCAGCCGGATATGCTCATCCTCGACGAGCCGACGAACCACCTCGATACGCAGAGCGTGGAATGGCTGGAGAACTACCTCCGCAGCTACGCGGGCACCTGTCTTTTCGTCACGCATGATCGCTACTTCCTCGACCGCGTGGCCACGCGCATCGTGGAGCTCAAGGGCGGGAACTTCTACTCCTACATCGGCAACTACCAGTCCTACCTCGTCATCAAAGCGCAGCGAGAAGCGGACGAAGAAGTGACGGAAGATCGGCGGCAAAAATTCCTCACCAAAGAGCTGGAATGGGTGCGCAAGGGGCCGAGCGCACGGCGGACGAAAAGCGTGGATCGCATCGAGCGTTACTACGATCTCGCCGCGCAGGATGGGCCGGAGCGTTCGCAGAATATGGACATGATTATCCCCCCCGCACCAAAGCTCGCGAACCGTGTGCTGGAGCTGAAAGACGTGGGGATGACACTCGGCGAGCGCACGCTGTTTCGCGGAGTAAATCTCGACCTCCCCGATGGCGCGCGAGTCGGCATCGTGGGGCGCAATGGGCTCGGCAAGACGACGCTGCTCAAGATCATCCTTGGCGAACTCGTGCCCACCACCGGCGCGGTGCTGATGGGCGCGCGCACGATCATCAACTACGTGGATCAAAACCGCGAAGTGCTCAACGGCGAGGACACCGTGCTCAGCGCCGTCGCGGGCCGCGCAGACTGGGTCGTGCTCGGCGAGGAGAAGATCCATGTCCGCAGCTACCTGCGGCGATTTCTTTTCACGGATGATGCGATCAATTCCAAAGTAAGCCTCCTCAGCGGCGGCGAACTCAGCCGACTCACGCTGGCAAAAATCCTCCTGCGCGGTGGGAACCTGCTCATCCTCGACGAGCCGACCAACGACCTCGATCTCTCCACGCTGCAAATCCTGGAGGAAGGACTCGCGACCTTTGGCGGCTGCTCGCTCATCGTGAGTCACGACCGCTGGTTCCTCAATCGTGTCTGCACGCACATCCTCGCTTTCGAGGAAGGCGGGAGCATTGATCTCCACGTGGGCGACTACGATTACTACCTCGAAAAACGCGCGGGTCGGCTCGCGGGTTACGCCGCACCGCTCTCGAAAAGTGGTGTCGCCGCGCCAAAGCAAAAGACCCGCAAACTCAGCTACAAAGAGCAACGCGAGCTGGAGGGCATCGAAGACGCCATCCACGCCGCCGAAGCCGAAGTAGCGCAGATCGAGGCGCAACTCAGCGACCCACAATTCTTCGTAGAGCGTTCCGCCGAGTTCCCCGCCTTTCATGCGAAAGTGGAGACTGGGAAAGTGAACGTGGCCAAGCTCTACGCGCGATGGGAGGAGTTGGAAGCAATCAAAGCCGCGCAGTAAACGCCGTTCGTTTGAGGGAAACACTGATTGAGGCGCTCGAAGTCAGCATCCCCTTCGCTTTCATCAGCGTTTCCCTAGCGGAAAATGAAAATAACCCAGCGAACCTCCCCCCATTATGCAAAAAAATTTTGCGGGCGCAGCTCCGCTCCGCTCCGCTCCATAGAGCTCCCCCCGCAGTCACGCTTGCCCCTCCTACCGAAAGCCGCTGTCCTCCCGCCCCGCGCACATCACGCCCACGCCAGCCATGAAGCAGACCATCCACACCATCCTCGCCCTGTTCCGAGAAGACCTCGCCTCCAACCGCGAACTCGGCGACCGTTCGAACGCCTCATCTGCCGCTACTTGGAGCTCGACCCCATGTATGCCGAGCGCTTCTCCCACGTCTGGATGTGGAACGAGTTCCCGCAGAAAGGAAACGTCGGCGACGTCGGCATAGACATCGTCGCGGAGGAGCGCGCGACCGGCGAGTTCTGCGCCATCCAATGCAAGTTCTACCTCCCCGACCACACGCTAGCGAAAGGCGACATTGATTCCTTTTTCACTACCTCCAGGAAGTCCTTCTTCACCTCCTGCATGATCGTCTCCACCACGGATAAGTGGGGCACCAACGCGAGCACGCCCTTGCCCACCAATCCAAACCCGTCACCCGCCTCCGAGTCCAAGACCTCGACGACAGCCCCGTGGACTGGTCGAAGTTCGACCCCAAGCGCCCGCAAGACCTCGCCCTCCGCAAACGCAAAACTCCACGCCCCCACCAAGACGAAGCCATCAAAGACGTGCTTGCGGGACTGAAAGAAGCAGACCGCGGCAAGCTCATCATGGCCTGCGACACCGGCAAGACCTTCACCGCCCTCTGCATCGCGGAAAAACTCGCCCCCACTGGCCACGTCCTCTTCCTAGTCCCGTCGCTCTCCCTACTCTCGCAAAGCCTTCGCGAGTGGACTGCCGAGTCCACCCACCCCATCCACAGTCTTGCCGTCTGCTCCGATGCCGCCATCGCAAAGACAATGAACCGAGAAGGGCCAACGAATAAATTGGAACTTATCGAATGAACTCGGTTACAACCGCTGAATAAATTTCATGATCACGAAAGTCTCAATCAAGTCCTTCAAATCGCTCGAAGATGTCGAAATCGAATTGGGGAATCTCAACGTTTTCGTTGGTGCAAACGGGGCGGGCAAAAGTAATCTCTTGGAAGCCATCGGTGTATTATCCGCAGCCGCCGACGGGAAGGTCACGGATCAGACATTGAAAATGCGCGGTGTTCGTCCCGGTGTGCCGAAACTCTACAAATCCGCGTTCCCTTCTACGGACAGGATGCAGTTGTCTCACATCTACTTTAGTGGCTCATCAGCGGACGCTCACTATGATGTTTCGCTGAACAACCCGATGCACGACCCCAGCCCAGCATGGAAGTTCAAGACAGAGTTGTTTGAGCGGGGAAGCGTGAAACTTGCGAGCAAAGGCCCGAATCCGCCCACTGCCAATAAAGAGAATGGACTCGCCGCGTTGAAAGTAGCCGAATTGAAAGAGAACGATCCTGCGTTAGCGTTCATGCGTCGCCTTCAGCGCTACGTGATATTTTCTCCCACGACACCAGTCCTGCGAGGGGTCGCGCCAGAGGGGGAGCCGATGCAGCCCCTTGGTCTTTCCGGCGGGCGACTGCCCGAGGCCGTCCAAGAATTACTCGTCGGTCGTTCCCACAACGAACCCGCTAAAAAAGTCTGCGCGGATGTTTTGGAACTCATCAGTTGGGCAAAAGAATATAGCTCTGCTCCTGCGACTGATCTCCCACTTTCACCAGCGGCAAGCTCGTCACCCACCGTGATCAAATTTGTGGACCGCTACATGAAAAAAGGGCGCAATATCCTGTCTGGATATGATGCGAGTGAGGGGGCTCTCTTTATGCTGTTTCTGGCAGTGCTCGCAGTCCATCCGAAAGCCCCCTCGTTCTGCGCGATTGATAATGCGGACCACGGGCTGAATCCTGGATTGGCTACAGCTCTAATGAAGAAATTCGCAAGCTGGGTTCTGAGTAGTAACATTCAACGGCAGATTTTGATGACTAGTCACAATCCCGCCGTCCTCGATGGTTTGCCATTACAAGACGACCGGGTTCGTCTCTTCACGGTAGATCGTGACAACCTTGGTAAGACTGTCGTCAAGCGCGTCGTTGTTGACGAAAAGCTGATGGGCATGGCAGCTAAGGGCTATCCGCTTTCGCGGCTTTGGATGAACAAACTCATCGGGGGAATGCCCAATGTCTAACACGGTGCGGATCGCGCTCGTGGCAGAAGGCGTAACGGATTACGAGGTATTGAGGGCTGTGATTGCCGCTATGCTCAATGGTCGCTCCTTCGATTTGAAACTTCTCCAACCAGAAGAAAGCGTTGCATTCACGGGCGGGGGTGATGCGGGAGACTTGGGCGGTGGGTGGAAAGGTGTTTATAAATGGTGCCTTCAAGCCGCGAAACGGGGCGATGGCAAACTCAGCGGCGACCCGATTTTCATCGGTTACGATCTGGTGTTGTTGCATCTTGACGCAGACGTTGCCGATGAAGACCCCGCAAACCATAAGATAGCCCCGCTCCCCGAGCTGAGGGGCGTATTGCCATGCTCAAAGGGATGCCCGCCGCCGAGCGCGGCCACGGATCCGTTGCGGAAGGTATTACTTTCGTGGGTGGGCGAAAAACAGACACCCGCTCAAACGGTTCTTTGCACACCGTCCAAGAGCATCGAAGCGTGGGTGATGGCTATTTTCTTTCCGCGCGACAACGAGATGAAAAAGAAAGGTTGGGAGTGCCACCCCAAACCGGAGAGCCGACTTTCTCAACAGCCAGTAGGAAAGCGGTTCGCCAAACGCCATGCTCATTACCTCGCTCGCCAATCAGAAATTCAGGCAGGCTGGCCAGAAATCGCAGAGAGCCTATCGGAAGCCAAAAGATTCCGTGATGATTTCCTCGCAGCAGTGCAAAACCTAGCGATTGTGTAGCTCCCGCGCATCCCCTGCACGCGGGAGACGGCGGATTTCTGGGCTTTTAGCAAGGCGGGGCGGGCGCTGGCGGAGTGGCATCTGCACTACGAGAGCGTGGAGCCGTGGCCCCTCGCCGAGCATACCGGCGCGCTGGCGCTGGACCCGGCGACGGCGTTCCGCGTGCAAAAGATGACCTTTGCCCGCAAGGACAAGGCTGTGGATAAAACCGCCATCGTCTATAACGCCCACCTCACCCTCTCCGGCATCCCCCCTCGCTGCCTACGACTACGTAGTGAACGGCAAGCCCGCCCTCGAATGGCTCATGGAGCGCTACCAAGTGACCGTGAATAAGGACAGCGGCATCCGCAACGACCCAAACGACTAGGCGCGGGAGCACAAAGAGCCGCGTTACATCGTGGACCTGCTCAAACGAGTGACCCGCGTGAGCATGGACACTATGCAGATTGTAAAGGGGCTCCCCTCGCTGAATGAGCGCACGTAGCGCGTGCGAAAGTAATCTGCGACTTTAGTCGGCAAAGCGCCCCGGCAGGGGCGGCGGATGTGCTGTCGCCCCGCTGGGGCTTTGGTTTTTTGGGGGCGTGTTCCGGTGGCTCACGCCACCGGCTAATTTCGGGCTGAGCCTCCGGCTCAAAAAGAGCTGCCGCTCAAAGGGATCTAGGGAACCGCTGATTAAATCGCTCCGAGTCATTTTGGTATCTTCAGACGAAGGGCATGTGCGGGGTAGGGTGGGCGTCCCGCCCGGCACCCCGTGAACGTGTGTGGATGCGCCTTCGCGAGGGATACGCCCCTCGTGCGCTCGCGTGATCTAGGCGAGACGCCCAGATCAGCGGGCGGGACGCCCACCCTACCCCCGCGCACACCGCTCGGCTTTAATCAGCGTTTCCCTAGGAGATCAAGAAGATCAAGGAGCGGCGGGCACGGCTGGGCGAAAAAACGCGGGTTTTCTCTGTAGAATGGCGTCCATGGGGGGTGGGAGGGACTGGTTTCTCGGTGGGGAGGGATGGCCCTGGGGGGTGGGAGGGACGTGGGAGGGGGTGGCTCCGCTGGGGAATTCGGTGGGCAGACTGTCCCTGG
>JAYVQK010000229.1:0-19408 GCA_043757005.1 Verrucomicrobiaceae bacterium | reverse complement strand
GCCCAGTCGCCTGGGGGGTCGAGGCGACCGTAAAGGACCGCTTCGCCGCGGCCGGTATCGAGCCGGAGCACATTACCTGTGTGCCTGCGCGCTGTATGTTCCGGCATCCCGGGCCAGCAACGGAACTGCTCGATTTGTTCCAGACGTATTACGGACCGATGATGAACGCGTTCGCCGCGGCCGCCGCAAATGGGCGCGAGCACGACCTACGGCAGGAATTGGCCGACTTATTTCAATCTCAGAATACCGGTGGGCCGGATGAGACAATCATTTCCGCCACCTTCCTGCGGGTGATCGCCAAACGAAGTCGATGACGCGGGGTTTAGCCCGCCGGCAGCGCCACGTTTACGACCGAATCGCCGATAACTACCATGCCGGATCCCACAATCGCCGCCACAAAACCGTGCGTTTTACGGTTCATCAGATTATCCCCAAAACCTGTGGACAACTCTGTGCACGAACGTGGGATGCCTTGGCTGGAACGGCGGATTCAAAGGGCTGTCATTGATTTGCCGCAAAACCGGGCAATCCGGCTAACCCATTGCTTTTGCAACACTCAGCGGCGGTATTTTGGTAGAAATGTCAGCTTTGGGCCGCATCCCGCTCGAATCGTTAAGGTTCTTTGCCGTTGGTGGACAATCTCTCGATTTCCACTCCCGCTGACGTTGCGTCGGCGAACACATCCAATGTTGAGCGTGTGCTTCATCTCACGGTATTTCAGGTGGAGATCGTTCAGCTCGGCGCGTGTCAGGATGAGTTCGTTTGGGTCCATGTAGATTTTAAAAAATGTGGGCTATTACCGCTGCGACATTGCAAGAACGGTGCCACTACCAGCCTGCATTTCCGCTTCCCCCGCACGGGCTGCGTCTATTTGCTCGCGGGCTGTAAATTATGGCCTCCGAATTCATCCGCATCGTTGGCGCGCGCCAACACAACTTGAAGAATCTGACGCTGGAAATCCCGCGCGAAAAGCTCGTCGTCATCACGGGCCTCAGCGGCTCGGGGAAGTCCTCGCTCGCCTTTGATACGCTCTACGCCGAAGGCCAGCGGCGCTACGTGGAAAGCCTCTCGGCGTATGCGCGGCAATTCCTCGACCAGATGCAAAAGCCGGACGTGGAGCACATCGAAGGGCTCTCGCCCGCCATCGCCATCGAGCAGCGCGGCAGTGGCGGCAGCCCGCGCTCTACCATCGCCACGACAACGGAGATTTACGATTATCTGCGCGTCCTTTACGCCTCCATCGGCCAGCCGCACGACCCGAAGACGGGCCGCCCCGTGCGCCGCCTCACGCCGCAGCAGATCGTGGATGCGATCCTCGCGCTGCCCACCGAGAGCCGCATCGTGCTGCTCGCGCCCATCGTGAGCGGAGAAGTGGGGGAATTCCGCGACGTGCTGGAAAAACTACGCCGCGAGGGCTTCGTGCGCGTGCGGGTGGATGGGGAGATTTACGAACTCAGCAGCACTGTGCCGGTGAAAATGGAGAAGGGAAAAAAGCATCGCATCGAAGCCGTGGTAGATCGGCTCGTGGTGCGCGACGGCATCCGCCAACGGCTGAGTGATAGCGTGACGACGGCGCTGAAGTGGGGTGAGGGCAAGCTCGTCGTGCTGCTGCAACAAAACGCTCATGCAGCCGAAGTGGAGCAACCGCTCCGTGGGACAGGTGCCCCGCCTGTCGGAGTGGGACAGGCGCCCCGCCTGTCCACCGAGCGGCGTGCCAAATCGGCAGGCGAAGCGCCCGCCGCACTACGACAGGCGGGGCGCCTGTCCCACTCTACGCCGCCCGCCGAGCCCGCTTGGGAGGCGATTAATTTCAGCATCCACTACGCCGATCCCGATACGGGTTTCACCCTGCCCGCGCTCACGCCGAAGCACTTCTCTTTTAATAGCCACTACGGTGCGTGCCCGACTTGCGAGGGGCTCGGCAGCGAGCAGACGCTCGACGCGGAGCTGATCGTGCAAGACGCGGAACTCTCGCTCGCAGCGGGCGCAGTCGTGCCGTGGGCAAAGGCCAGCAAGAGCCTCCAGCCTTACTACAGCGGCATCATCGCCTCGCTCTGCCGAGCGTATAAAGTGAAAGCCGAGACGCCGTGGAGCGCGTTGCCGGAGGCGTTTCAGCAAGTCGTGCTGGCGGGCAGCGGCAAGCGCGAAGTTGAATTGAGCTGGGGCGAGGGCAGCAAACGCGAGGCGGTGATGAAGCCATTCGACGGCGTGATCGCGCAGCTCCAGCACCTCTACGACACGACGGACAGCGAGCTGTCGCGCCAGCGCATCCGCGCCTACATGGGCAAGCGCACTTGCGCGGCGTGCGGCGGTGCGCGACTGCGGCCAGCGATCTTGGCGGTGACGCTCGCGAGCGCTGAGAGCGAGAAAGGCATCCACCAATTTTGCCAACAGACCGTCAGCGAGGCGCGCTGGTTCATCGAGCATCTCGTGCTCGGCGGCGAGCAGCGCATCATCGCCACGGAGCTGGTGCGAGAGATCAAAGCGCGGCTCAATTTCATGGAAGAAGTCGGCCTCGGCTACCTCTCGCTGGATCGCGAAAGCGGCACCCTCAGCGGCGGCGAAGCCCAGCGCATCCGCCTCGCGACGCAGATCGGCAGTGGCTTGGCGGGCTGCCTCTATGTGTTGGACGAGCCGAGCATCGGCCTGCACCAGCGCGATAACGATCGCCTCATCACCACGCTCCGCCGCCTGCGCGACCTCGGCAATAGCGTCATCGTCGTCGAGCACGATGAAGACACCATCCGCGCCGCCGACCACGTCCTCGACCTCGGCCCCGGCGCGGGCATCCGAGGTGGCGAGATCATCGCGCAGGGCACGCCAGCGGAGGTGGAGAAAGTAGAAGCTTCGCTGACTGGCCAGTATCTCGCCGGGACCGCACGCATCCCCGTGCCGAAGAAGCGCGTGCCGCCAAAGACCGAGCACCCGCGCCTCTCGTCGCCTGCTGCGCGCGGCGAACGCCAAGGCTGGCTGAGTGTCGTGGACGCCTCGGAAAACAACCTCCAGAACGTCACCGCGCACTTTCCGCTCGGCTGCCTCACCTGCGTCACAGGCGTGAGCGGCAGCGGCAAGAGCACGCTTGTGGACGACATTTTGCGCCGCGCGCTCTTCCGGCATTTCTACCGCAACAAAGACAAGCCGGGCCGCCACCGCGCCGTGCTCGGGCTCGATCAAATTGATAAGGCCATCGTGATTGACCAAGCCCCCATCGGTCGCACGCCGCGCAGCAATCCCGTGACCTACACCGGCGCGTTTGGCGGCATCCGCGATCTCTTCGCAGGCCTCCCCCCCTCGCGGTTGCGCGGCTACGAAGTGGGGCGCTTTTCCTTCAATGTGAAAGGCGGGCGCTGCGAGGCTTGCGAGGGCGATGGAGTGAAGAAGATCGAGATGCACTTCCTCGCCGACGTGTATGTGGAGTGCGAAGTCTGTCGCGGTCGCCGCTACAACCGCGAGACGCTGGAGATTACTTACAAAGGCAAGAACATCGCCGACGTGCTCGACATGACCGTGGATGAAGCCTCGCGCTTTTTCCGCAACGTGCCCGGCATCTCCGACAAGCTGCGCGCGCTGGAAGACGTGGGCCTCGGCTACCTCCACCTCGGCCAAAGCGGCACGACACTCAGCGGCGGTGAGGCCCAGCGCATCAAACTCGCGGCGGAACTCAGCAAGCGCGCCACGGGCCGCACCGTCTATATCCTTGATGAGCCCACGACGGGCCTTCATTTCGCCGACATCCACAAGCTACTCGAAGTCCTGCTGAAGCTCCGCGATTCCGGCAACACGCTCATCATCATCGAGCACAACTTGGAGGTCATCAAATGCGCCGACTGGCTCATAGACATGGGCCCCGAGGGCGGCACCGGCGGCGGGCAGATCGTGGCAGAAGGCACACCCGAAGATGTGGCGAAAGTGGACGCCAGCTACACGGGACGGTATCTGCGCCGGATGTTCGCAAGGCAGTAGCCAGCACGGCCCCGAGGAACTTGAAAACTCAGAAGACTCCGCAAACCGAGCGACTTGAGCGGAGGGAGCGCGCGCGTCCCGCGTGCAGTGGCGGGCATCCTGCCCGGCACAGTGCGACGTGCGGAGTAGTGGAGATGCGCGATTTCGAGTGGCTCGTCTCTCGCGCGCTGGGCAGGATGCCCAACGCTGCACGCGGGACGCGCGCGCTCCGTCCATACAAGCCTCCCGAACTACTCCTTTTTTACCGCTGCATTCGTCCAGCGCCACGGTGATGGAGTAAAATCCAGCTCTCGCGAGCTTTGCCGTTGCCTTGCACTCCCCTCCCCCGCTACGGAGGTAGTATGGCAAATGTGGTTTTCGTCTGGCATATGCACCAGCCGTATTATGTGAATCCGGCGTCGCGCTTGGCGATGATGCCTTGGGTGCGGCTGCACGCGGTGAAGGGCTACCTCGACATGGTCTCGGTGCTCGCGGAATTTCCGGGGATTCATGTGAATTTCAACCTCACTCCCGTGCTCATGAAACAGATCGAGGAGCTGGTGAATGGCGAGGTGCGCGACCTGTGGCTGGAGTGGTCGCGCAAGCCCGCCGCCGAGCTGGAGGAGCACGAGAAGCTGGCGATTCTGGAGCACTTTTTTAAGATTCATCATGAGAACTTGCTGTGGCCTTTCCCGCGCTACGCAGAGCTTTTCATAAAGCGCGGACCGGGCTTCTACCGGGACAAGGCGCAGGCGGATTTGCAGCACTGGAGCACGGAGGATTTCCGGGATTTGCAGACGTGGTATAACTTGGCGTGGTGCGGCTTCACGGCGGAGAAGCTCTACCCGGAGCTCGCGCTGCTGAAGCGCAGGGGGCGTGACTTTACCGAGGAGGAAAAGCTGCGCGTGCTGGAGATCCACATGCTGATCCTCGCGCAAATCGCGCCGCTCTATGCCGCGGCGGAGGCGCGCGGGCAGGCGGAGCTGACAACGACGTCGTTTTATCACCCGATCCTGCCGCTGGTGTATGATAGCGATTTCATGGAGCGCTGTATGCCGGGGCGCGCAAAGCCGAAGCGCTACCACTGGCCGGAGGATGCCCTCGCGCAACTCACGCGGGCGGTGGAGCAGCACACGCGGATGTTTGGCCGTGCGCCGCGCGGGCTGTGGCCGAGCGAGGGGAGTGTCGCGCCGGAGCTGCTACCGCTGATGGCGCAGGCGGGGCTGCAATACTTCTGCACGGACGAGGAGAATCTTTTCAATTCCCTGCGCCACTCGGGCGAGCACGCAGATCATCTGGATCTCTTCCAGGGCTGGGGCGTGGAGCACGAGGGGGTGAAGCTAAACGTGATTTTCCGCGAGAAACCGCTGAGTGATTTCATCGGCTTCATGGCGTGGCGCAATGAGCCGCATCAGGCCGCCGAGCATTTGCTCACGCAGTTCCGGCACATCGCGGATCAGATCCCGGAGGACACGGGGCTCATCCCGATCATCCTCGACGGGGAGAATTGCTGGGAGTGTTTCAAAGACGGCGGCGAAACTTTCCTGCGCGAGCTGTATCGCGGCCTGCAAGCGGACAAGCAGCTCGTGAGCTGCACGGTGGAGGATTACTTCGCGCGCTGCTCGCCAAAGCGGACGCTCACGAAGCTGCACAGCGGCTCGTGGATCATGAGTAATTTCGACATCTGGATCGGCGACGACGAGGAGAATCGCGCTTGGGATTTGCTCGGCGAGACGCGCACCTTTTTGGAGACGAAGCTGCCCGCGCTCACTGCCGAAAAGCGCGCCGCCGCGCTGGAGGAAATCTACGCCGCCGAGGGCAGCGACTGGTTCTGGTGGTATGGGCCGGACTTTACGACGGAGTGCGATGTGCTCTTTGACGATCTCTTCCGCCAGCATTTGAAAAACGTGTATTCCCTCTGCGGCACCATGCCGCCCGCGAGCCTCGACAGGCCCGTGATCGGCAACACCGTGCCCGCGCTCTACACGCGCCCGCGCCGGATACTCACGCCGATCTCCGACGGCAAGGCCGATCCTTTCTACGAATGGCTCGGCGCGGGGAACTACAAGGCGGGCAGCGAGCAAGGCGCGATGTTCCGCGACGACCGGTTCTTGCGGGAGTTCTTCTTCGCGATGGATGCCGAGCGGCTGCACCTACGCTTTGACCTGCGGAAATGGGGTCGCTTCACCATCGCCATCGTCTTCCACCAACCCGCTGGCCTACTCGTCTGCACGCCCGCGCTCGCTCGCGGAAAACGCGGCACCGCGCTACTCACGCAAGCCTCCGGCGAAACCGAAATCGGCATCCTCGCAGTGGATGAGACCGTAGAACTCAGCATCGCCTTCACCGAGCTGGGCATCGCGCCCGGCGCACCCGTGCATTTCCAAATCAAAGTGCTGCACGAAGGCATCGAGCGCGAGTGCTACCCCGAGACCGCCCCCATCGAACTCACCGCACCGACCGCCGACGCCGCGCTGGCGCAGTGGGTGGTGTAGCGGAAAGCGGCACTTTTTTCACTCCCCACTCCACCCCACCTGCCGCACCGCTTCGTAGAGCACGATGGCCACGGAAGTCGCGAGATTCAGCGAGCGCGTGCTGCTCGGGCGCATGGGGATGGTGATGCACGCCTCCGCATTTGCCGCGAGCAACGCCTCGGGCAGCCCCTTGCTCTCCCGCCCCAGCACAAGGAAATCGCCTGCGGCAAACTCCACCTCCCAATACGGTCGCCGCGTCTTCGTAGTCAGGAAAAAAAACCGCCCCTCCGCGTGCGCCGCCCGCAGATCGTCAAAGCACGCCCAGCGCGTCACTTTCACCTCCGCCCAATAGTCCAACCCCGCCCGACGCAGCGCGCTATCCTCCAGCGAAAAACCAAGCGGCCCGACAAGATGCAAATGCGCACCGGTCGCCAAACAAAGGCGACCGACGCTGCCAGTATTCGGCGGGATTTCCGGCTCGATGAGGACGATATGTAGCACGCCCCCCTTTGTGCCAACACCACTCGCCGAGGACGAGCGCGTTTTGCACGCGCCCTTTAGAAAAACAACCTCGCGCGGGATGCCGCCAGTGCATGACGCAAGCGGAGATAGAGCCAGCACACACCTGCGGGGCAGATCGTTCTTTGCTCATGGCTGCTGATTAGCAGATTCATCTTGGCTTACGGCTGTGCGCTCGTCTTTGGGTAGGTGCCGAGGATTTTTACGCGGGCGCAGTGTTTGGCGAGGTTGGCGATGGCTTTTTTGAGCGGGGGTTGCTCGGCGTGTCCCTCCACATCTACGTAGTAAATTTGCGCAGAAGTTTTGCCTTGGTTGGGGCCGCGTTTGATTTTGCATACGGGGAGGTGTAGACGCTGGAGGAGCGCCTGTGCTTGTTCGGGCGCGTCCGCCACCTCGCGGAGGGAGAGCAGGAGCGCCGTGCCATCGTCCCCTGTAGGAGGGGCGGCGTGGGGGGCGATGACGAGGAAGCACGTGGGGGGCTTCCGACGATTGGGCGAGCAAGCCTCCAGTAGCCGGAGTTCGTAGGTCTCGCCCAAGATGCGCCCGACGAGTGCGGCGGCATGAGGCTCGCTCTCGGCCAGCCTGGCGGCGCGCTGGGCGCTGGGGACTTCGACGAGTTTTACGCCGGGGTGTTTGCTTTCGAGCCAGCCGCTGTATTGGCGGAAGAGGTTCCTCGCAGAGTAGATGCGGGTGATCTCGGATTTCCCGCATTTTGCGGCGAGGTAGGTCTCGGCCCTCACGTGGATCTGTGCGCAGATGCGAAGTTCACTTTCCATGAAAGCACCGAGCGTGCTGCGCATCAGGCTTTGGGCGCTGCTCTCGATGGGGACGACGCCGTAGTCCGCGCGGCCACGGGCCACGGCGTCGAAGACATCGGCGATGGTCGTGCAGGCGCTGTAGTCCACGCTCGCGCCGAATTTACTGCGGGCCGCTTGGTGCGTATTCGTGGCGTGCGGGCCGAAGTAAGCGATGGTGAGCGGCTTCTCCAGCGCGAGAGCGGCGCTCATGATTTCGCGGTAGATGGCGCGGATGCTTTTCTCGGGCAGGCGGCTCTTGAGGTCCCGCGCTTTGCCGGCGAGGGCGCGGAGGACTTGCTCCTCGCGCTCGGGGGCGTAGATGGGCTGGCTGGCGGCTTTTTTGATCACGCCGACTTCATGCACGAGATCGGCGCGCTCGTTGAGCAGGCGGATCATTTGCTCATCCACGGCGTCTATTTTTCGGCGAACTTCGGAGAGATCCACGGCGATTTAAGATTTAGGATTTAAGATTTAAGATTGGTCGGCTTCGGGCGCGGCTGGGGGCTCGACGGGCTCTGGCGCTTGTTCAAAAGGGGCATCCTCGGCGGGAGCGGGCGGCTGTGGTTCGCTCGCGTCGCTTGGCGCTTCGAGCGGGAGTGCCTCGGCGGCAGCTTCTGGCTTCTTGCGGCCCTTCTTCGGCTTCGCGCCTTCTTCGCCCTCGGCGGGGATTTCCGCCTTTGGCAATTCCACCCTCCGCAGCTCGTCCGAGTTTGGCAGCTCCGCCACTTGCTTGAGGCCGAAGTGTTGCAGGAAATACTCGGTCGTCTCGTAGAGCAGCGGGCGGCCCGGCAGCTCGGCGCGACCCGCGATTTTCACCAGCGAACGATCCAGCAGCACCTGCATCACCCCATCCACAGCGACCCCGCGCACGGCCTCAATGTCGGCGCGCGTCACGGGTTGGCGGTAGGCGATGATCGCCAGCGTCTCCAGCGCCGGGCCGCTCAGGCGCGTCGGGCGGCTCTCGGGGTAAAGCTGGCGCACCCACTGCGCACTCGCCGCCACGGAAGCGATGGCCCAGCCATTCACCTGCTCGGTGAGCTGGAAGGCGCGGCCCGTCTGCTCGTATTCCGCGCGCAGCAGATTGAGCTGCGAGGCGACTTCTTCATCGCTCGCGTCTCCCATTGCGATCACGTCCAGCTCCTCCGCATCAGCGGCAGCACCGCGCAGCGCCTTGCGGATTTCCTCGATGTCCAGCGGCTTTGGCGAAGCAAAGACGAGAGCTTCAATGGCTTGTTTGAGAGTCAGCATTGAGAGAAGAAAGTTTTAAAGATTCACCCGTTGCAATTCGATCTCCGCGAACGGCTCCGCCTGCACGCAGCGCAATTGCTTCATCCGCACCAGCTCCAGCAGCGCGAGGAAAGTGACCACGATCTCCGAGCGCGAAGCCGCATCCGTAAAGAGTTCCGTGAACCTCAGCGCCACGCCGCCGCTGCTCATTTTCAAAATCAAATCTATCTTGTCCGCCACCGAGTAGTTCTCCTCGAAAATCTCCGCCAAGCTCTCCGGCTTCGTCTCCAGCCGCTTCAGGATTTTGTTAAAGGCATTGATGAGATCAAACACCGACACATCCCCCAGCGGCCTCTCCGCCACAGCCTCCGGCCCCTCCGGCACACGCGGGAAAATCCCCTCCCGCGCCACCTCCCGCTGCCCGAGATGCGCCGCCGCTTCCTTGAACTTCTTGTATTCCAAAAGCTGCCGCACCAGCTCCCAGCGCGGGTCCTCCTCCTCCGCCTCCTCCTCCGGCGGCTGCACGCTGGCAGGAAGCAAGCTCCGGCTTTTGATGTAAATCAAGTTCGCCGCCATCACGATGAACTCCCCCGCCACATCCAGATCGAGCATCTTGAAAAGCTCGATGAACTGCATGTATTGCTTCGTGATGTGCTCGATCGGGATGTCATAAATATCAATCTCGTCGCGCTTGATGAGATAGAGCAGCAGATCGAGCGGCCCCTCAAACATTTCGAGTTTTACTTTATATTCCTGCGACATGAGGCGCGGAACGTAGAGAGCCCGCCGAAAGCTGGCAAGGGCGGGAGTGGGGGCTTTCAGCCCATCCAAAGCATCGTTTGACAATCCCCACGCACTCTATTGCTTTTCATCCGCGTCTTAAAAGGCGAAGAGGGATCACGCCCTCCTCATTTGCAATCACCTGAATCCATTATGAAATCACACTTCCTGTCCACGTTTCGTCATTTTGCTCGGGGGCTGATGCCGCTCCTCGCCCTTGTAGCCAGCCATGCCACGGCTGAGCCCGGCGATACCACTTACGTCTATACGAGCTTCGGGCCGTTTCCATTTTACAGTGCAGTGGTGCAGTTTGCCGATCTGATCGCTGGCAGTGCTAACGGTGGGATGGCGCAGTCCTCCGCATACCGATTTACGGCACAGGCATCCGGCCCACTGGAGTATATAAATGTGGCCCTTTACGCTCCCGGCGGCTCGGGCACGGAGGCGTCGGTAAATGTGGTGCTCTATAGCGATGCGGGAAATATGCCGGGTGCGAGGCTCGGAGAGTTCCCCATCACGGATCTGGTTGTTGGCAGCTTCAAAGGCTACTTCGCCACGAATAACTACGGCAACGTGGAGCCCAACGAAACCACGATCCCCATCACAAAAGGTCTCCGCTATTGGCTCGGCGTGGAGCCGCTACACACCAACAGCCTCGCCTACTGGGCGCAGACCAATTTAAACATCACCACGAAAAGAGTCCGCACCGTGGGCGGGCAATCTTCTTCCGATAACCGCCACAGCCCGGATGCGATGACCATCTCGGTCTTTGAGCCCTACCCGCCGCAGGTGCAAAACCCCGGCGTCCCGCTCGTAGAAGGCGAGCAAGTGCCCGCAGAAGCTCAGGGCGTGAAGCTCGCCTCCGTGGGCGTCGTCCCGCAGGCCCCCTGCCTCGGCAAGATCGCCATAGGGCGCACCAAGACCCCCGTGATCCTCGGCGCGGATGGCAAAGTAAAACTGCGCGTCGGCGACGCTGCGCCCACCCTCGCGGGCACCGCCATCACCAAACTCGGCGAACCCTCCGGCGATGTCGTCCTAGCCACCCTCCGTCGGCAAACAGCGGCTCCCGCCGTCACCGCTGCCAACGATTTCGTCCTCATCGGCGGCATCAAAACGCCGCCCCTCCGCATCATCGCCCGCAGCGGCGAACTCATCGCGGGCGGAAACGGAGCCGCTATTAAAAAATTCATCGCCCTCGACGGCGGCGGCACCAGCACCTTCTTCCTCACCCGGCTCACCGGCACCGGCGTCACTACCAAAAACGACACCGCCCTCGCCGCCGCTGCTGGCCTTACGCCCGCGCACCTACTCGTCCGCGAAGAGGACACCGTGGGCACCGCAAAAGTCACCATCATCAGCACCCTCATCGGCCTCCCCACAAGCACCGGCGAAGGCCGCTGGCGGGCCAGCGACAGCGCACTCGGCGTGCGCCTCAAGCTCAGCGATCAATCGGATCACCTCTTCACCATCCCAGCCACCGCCAGCACGCAAGGCGACTGGAGCGCATGGGCCGCCACAGGCACCACCCTCGGCACACCGCTCGCCGGAGCCGTGATAAAGAGCATCGGAGCACCCGGCTTTGGCCCAGACGGCGTCGTCTTTCCCGCCACCCTGCAAAACGGCACCGGCGCAGTAACGAAGGCGGACGACACCGTCCTCCTCCACCAGACAGCCAGCGGCATCACCCTCCTCGCCCGCGAAGGCAGCGACGCACCCGACGACACCGGCACACCGCTCACCGCTGCAAAATTCAAAACCCTCGGCAACCCCGTGTATGGCCCCGCTGGCAAAGTCGCCTTCCCCGCCACACTCACCGCAAAGACCAACGCCTCCGGCATCTGGTGGCTCGACGGCACAAACCCGCTCCGCCTCATCGTCCGCGCTGGCGACGCCGCCCCCACTCTCGGCACCTTTGCGAAATTCACCAACCTCATCCTCCCCAACGCCGCCAACAGCACCCCCATCTTCCAAGCCACCCTCGTCGCACAGCCAGCCGTCAGCGTGACCGGCACCACCAGCGCAGGCATCTGGGCGCTCGATAACGCCGGAAACATCGCCCTCCTCGCCCGCAACGGCGGCTACATTTATCTAAACTCCAGCCTCTACGGCACCCTCACCGGCATCACCGCACTGACCACCACCGCCGACTCCAGCGGAGCCGCCCACGGTCTCGACGGCGACGGCTCCGTGCGAATCAACGCCACCATCGCCAACCGCGCCACCCCCGGCAAAAAACGCGCCCAATTCGCCATCCCCATCCCCCAGCCGTAAAGGCCGCCACCCCGCCGCTTGCCAAGCGCCTCGCGGTTGTCTTTATTCCGCGCCCTATGAAATGCCTCCTGCTCCTTTTGATCGCCATGACTGCCAGCGCACAGACGCTCGCAGTGCCCAATCCTGCCAGCATCGGCGAGGCGGAGGCGCAGAAGGTGGAGGATCGCATCTCCACCGTGCGGCGCGATATTCTCGGCAAATACGACACGTCGCTGGGCGAGTTGCAGGGCCAGTTTCAGAAAGCCGCCGATCTCGATGCGGCGCTCGCGGTGCGCGCGGAACGGGCTCGTTTGCAGGCGGAGCAGGCGCTTTCGGAAAAGAACTTCGTGGGCGAACCAAAAGCGCTCCGCACGCTCCAGCAAAACATCGCGACAAAGATGCAGGAACTCGTCTCCGGCGTGGTCGCGGAGACGGTGCCGAAGCTCGTGGAGTATAAAAAACAGCTCACCGTGGAGGGGAAGCTGGACGACGCGGTGGCGGTGAAACAGGCCATCGAACGGCTGCAAAATGCCAACGTGCCCATCACCCGCGCAGAGGCCGGCAGCATCGTGCCCGCCGAGACGCTGCTACACGCCTACAGCGCCGACCGCAGCCGCGCAGACAAGACCTACAAAGGCGTGCGGCTCGCCGTGCGCGGCGTGCTCGGCGGCTACCGCATAGATGCGAACGATGCAAAAACGCTCATCCTTTACCTCGGCGGGCCGAATACGACTGGCTGGGTGCAGTGCGGCTTCAACCTCGCAAACTGGCGTTACCGCGAGGACAAACTCCTCGCCGCCACCACCCTCGCGCTCATCGCCAAGGACGGCACAGAAATCCGCCTCAGCAAAGGCGGGCAGGTGGACATCCTCGGCGATTGCACCGGCTGGGACGAGACCGTGCGGCTGGGAAAATGCGACGTGTCGCGGTGAGACGGATTACTGCACGAGCGGCAAAAGCCGCCCGAGCAAGTCGCTGATCTTCACGCGCTCCTGCGCCCCGTCGTCGCGGTGGCGGAGGGTCACGGTATCGAGCAGCTCCGGGCCTTTTTCGCCGAGGGTGTCGAAATCTATCGTGAGACAGAAGGGCGTGCCGGCTTCGTCTTGGCGCGCGTAGCGTTTGCCGATGCTGCCACTCTCATCGTAGTCGGTGGCGAGGTGGCGCTTGAGCAGCTCATAGACTTGGCGCGCTTTGGCCACGAGTTCGGGTTTGTTCTTCAGCAGCGGAAAGACGGCGACTTTCTTGGGCGCGACACGGGGGTGGAAGCGCATGACGGTGAGCGTCTCTTTATTGCCTTTGGCGTCCACTTTCTCCACCTCGGTATAGGCCAGCGAGAGCACCGCGAGCGCGAGGCGATCTAGGCCAGCAGAGGGCTCGATGACGTGCGGGACGTAGAAGCCTTTCAGCAGCCGCTCGCAGAAAATCGCGGCTTCCTCGCTCGCTTTGCCGTTGGCGCTCCACTCCGATTGCACCTTGGCGGTGAAGTCCGCTTTCGCAGCATCATCCATCTTCGCGACGGCGGCGCGGAGTTCTTCGTCGAAGACCTCCAGCGGTTTGCCGCTGTGCTTTTGGTGCTGCATGAGATCGAAGTTTCCACGCGCAGCGATGCCCTCCAGCTCCTCGGTGCCAAATGGGAATTTGAACAAGATGTCCACACACGCCCGAGCGTAATGGGCGAGGTCTTTCTTGCTCTGCCAATAGTAGTCGAGCACGTCCGGCCCGAGGCCGATGCCCGCGTAGTAAGCCGTGCGCTGCGCGACCCAATAGCGGTGCCACATTTCCCAACCCCAGTTTGGCTGCGGCGCAGAAAGATCTGCCGCCTCGCTCCACGGAGCGACGTTGCCGTGGATGAGCAGCACGGCCTCGTCCGGCGGGATGAAGAACTCCAGCTCCATCTGTTCAAACTCACGCGAGCGGAAGATGTAATTGCGCGGCGTGATCTCGTTGCGAAACGCCTTGCCGATCTGCCCGATACCGAAGGGCACCTTCACCCGCGAACTGTCCACGACGTTCTTGAACTGCGCGAAGATCGCCTGCGCGGTCTCGGGGCGGAGGTAGCAGAGATTATCATCGCTCTCGATAGGGCCGTAGTGCGTCCGCAGCATCAGATTAAATGGACGCGGCTCTGTCAGTTCCCCGCCGCAGTGCGGGCACGGGGTGACAAAGCCAGTCACGTTGCGTTGCTCCGTGGCGAGATAGAGATAAAACTCACGCGCATCATGCGGGCGTTTGCCCTGCTCGTGATCCTGAGCCAGCCAAGACAAAGTAATCTCCGGCGCTCGCACGAGGGCTAGATTGGGCGCGAGCTGTTTGCCTTTTCCTTTTGCCCACTTCAGTAAGTCCCCAGTGTGAAAGGCATCCGTGCCCGGCTCCACGAGCGCCGCCAGCGACTGCACCCACGGTTGCTCGCACATCATCGCCCACCATTGATCCGAGCGGATGAGCTTCTTGCAGCTTTTGCAGGTGCTCATGGGATCAGCAAAAGTATCCACATGGCCCGACGCCTTCCAGATCGCGGGGTGCATGATGATGCTCGCATCCAGCGGCACCACGTCTTCGCGCTCGCGCATCATTGCGTTCCACCATGTCGTGCGCAGGTTGCGCTTTAGCTCTGCGCCGAGCGGGCCGTAGTCCCAGAAGCCGTTGATGCCGCCGTAGATTTCCGAGCTTTGGAAAATGAAGCCGCGCCGTTTGCACAGGCTCACGATTTTTTCCATCAGTGGTATTTCTTTAGAGTCGCTCATTTGTGTGTGGGTAAAAGGGCGCGCAAGATGCCGAGCACGCTGCACAGGCGCAAGAGCGGAATGTTCGCCTTTGCAGTGTTGCGCAACCTTGACAGCGCGGGCCGTCGCCGTGTCCTCTGCGCGCTGTGTTTGCCATCTTTCTCAGCATACTTGTCGGCTATTTTCTCGGCTCCGTGCCGTTTGGTTTCCTTGCGGCGCGTGCGCGTGGGCTGGACATCCGGGAGCACGGGAGTGGGAACATCGGGGCGACGAATGTGTGGCGGGTGTGCGGGTGGCGCGTAGGGCTACCGGTCTTTTTACTAGATGCGCTAAAAGGCGCGGCAGCGGTGCTGTTGGCGGGAGTTTTTGCGCGGCGATGGCCAAGCGAATTTGCGCCGATCCTCGGCGGCATCGCGTGCATCGTGGGGCACAGCTTCCCGGTGTGGCTGGGCTGGAAGGGCGGCAAGGGCGTGGCGACTTCGCTCGGCGTGCTGATCGCGCTCACGCCGCTGGCGAGTCTCGTGCTCTTCGTCGTATGGGGTGTGGTCTTTAAAATGAGTCGCTACGTGTCGCTGGCGAGCGTGGTGGTGGCGCTCACCTTCCCGCTGCTGGTGGGGCTGGGGACGGCGTTGCGGTGGCGGTTTTTCGCTTACGGCTGGCCGACTTTTGGGTTCGCACTTTTCGCAAGCGGGTTGGTGTTGCTGCGGCATCGGTCAAATATCCAGCGGCTGCGGGCGGGGACGGAAAATCGCGCTGGTGCGAAGAAGGAGGCGCAATGAGTTTCGCACACATCGGCGTGATCGGCGCGGGGAGCTGGGGCACGGCGCTGGCGCTGCTGCTGCACGGGAATGGCCAGCGCGTGACGCTCTGGGGCCACGATGCACGGCACATCGCGGAGATGCGCGAGCGGCGGGAAAACGTCGCGTATCTCCCGCGCGTGCCGTTGCCGGAGACGCTCACTTTTACCCACGAGCTGGCGGCGGTGCGCGGGTGCGATCTGCTGCTGCTCGTCACGCCGTCCAAGGCGGTGCGCGAGGTGGTGTCGCTGCTTTTTGCGCAAGAGATCGCGCCCGGCGCGGTGCTCTTGAGCTGCACGAAAGGCGTCGAGCGGGGGAGCGGTCTGCGCATGAGCGAGATCGTGGCGGAGTATTTTCCGGAACACCCCGTCGCCGTCTTGGGCGGGCCGAGCCATGCGGAGGAAGTGGCGCAGAAGCGACCTGCTTGCGTAGTGCTCGGTTGTGCGGAAATACAGATCGCGCAGCGGCTGCAACGCGCCTTTTCTTCGCCGAGCTTCCGCGCTTACACGAGCGACGACGTGGCGGGGATAGAGCTGGGCGGCGCGTTGAAAAACATCTACGCCCTAGCCGCTGGTGTGAGCGATGGCCTCGGCCTCGGCGACAATGCAAAAGCCGCACTGGTGACGCGCGCTTTAGTCGAGCTGGGTCGCCTCGGAGCCGCGCTGGGCGGGCGTCGGGAGACTTTCATGGGACTGAGCGGGGTGGGAGATTTGATGGTCACGTGCTTTAGTCAACACAGCCGCAATCGCTCCGTGGGTGAGCGCCTCGGGCGCGGCGAACGGCTGGCGGACATCGTGAGCAGTATGCAGATGGTGGCCGAGGGCGTGCCGACGACTTACAGCGCCTACGAGTGCGCGCGCCGACTTGGCGCAGAGACGCCGATTATTGATCAAATCAAAGCCATTCTCGATGGCACCGCCGCCCCCGCCGAAGCGCTCACCCGCTTGCTCGGGCGGGAACCAAAACCTGAATAGAAACACTCGCCGATGAACCCCGCAGACTACACACCACTCCACAATCTCCCGCCACTCGCGGGGCTCGCGACTTTCGACGAAGCGCGTCGGCCAGGGCTCTCTGTGGAGGAGAGCACCCGGCGCTTGAAGCGGCTCCACTATAGCTTCCGGCGGCTGCACGGCATCTTTGTCGCGCGCATCACAGCGGAGCCGATCTATGAGCTGAAGATGGCGTTTTCCCACCATGCCCACGTCTGCGCCGAGCACGCCACGGCGCTGCGCACACGAGTCGGCGAGATGCGCGAGCCGCCGCTCGGACTCGATGCGGTGCCGGATGCGGCGCTGGAGATTTTCTTCGATGAAATCCTCGCCGTTGGCAAGACGCCCACGCTCGTGGAGGCGCTCTACAGCAAGGCCGTGGAGGCGCTTGCCGAGGGGATCTCGCAGTATCAAAGCGACGCCAATCCCCTCGCCGATGCGCCCAGCCTGCGCTTGCTGCGGTTCGCGGCGCTGGAGGTGGATGATCTTTTGACCTACGGCTTCGATGCCCACGTGGGCCTATCGGCAAGCGCCCGCGACCACACGACCGACGCCGACAAGAGCTGGCTCGCTTACCTCGATGCGCTGCTCGCCGTCGCTGGGGGCATCACCGGCCCGGCGTCCGGCGGCTTTGTGCCAGCTCGCCGCCTCTCCGCGCAGCCCTACCGCTACGACCCCGTCCCCCGCCGCGACGAGCGTTTTCCCGACCCCTACAATATGGGCGTAAATGCCGAGTTTTTCCTCCACGACCCGGCGATGCCTGCGGCGGCGAAATGCTTGATGATGTATTACCGCCGCATCCGCGAAATAGACGTGCCGGAGATGATGGCGAGCATCCTCGTAGAGACGCCCGGCAAGCCCTGGAGCTATTCGCGCGACATGACGCGCCAGCTCTGGGACGAAGCGCGCCACGCCATGATGGGCGAAGTCGGCTTCCTCGATCTCGGCGTGGATTGGCACAAAGTGATGGTCAATTTCACCTTCTCCCTCGGCCTCAATACGCAGCTCACCGCGAAGGAACGCCACGGCGTGCTCTACTACATCGAGCAAGGCCAGATGCCCAAGACCGGCAAACGCTACGAATGGGAGACCGCGCTCATGGCGGAGAACGCGCTCGCCGCCACGTTTCAGGATTTCGATTGGGCCGATGAAGTCCTCCACTCCCGCATCGGGCGCGACTGGTATGTGAGCGAATTTCCCAGCGGCAAAGAAGCCGTGGACTACGGCGACCAGAGCTGGAGCAAAGTGCTCATCGGCTGGCGCGAATGGCGCGACCAAGGCAAGACCGAGCATCGCAACTGGTGGCCCGAAGTTTATCGCGAAGCCTGCAAACACCAAGGCACCCAGCCCGCCCCCGAAGCCCTCGCCTACCACGAGAGCTACGAGGGAAAACGCGCCGACCTCAAGACGATCCCCGTCTCGGGGTAAGGATATTTCGCCGTCGAACTCGTCTTTTTTTGCGCCGCTCCGAGAGCTTCGATAAGCCGAACGCGCGGAGAAGGCCCTAGCTGTGATCTTCCAATAGGTTGTTCATGCGGGGAGGACTTGGAAAGGTGGGTTTGTCACACCACACCCGACCAAAAACCAACGCCGCATGAACCGGCACAGTAAGGCCCGGCTGACTCCGTGGAGTCGAGCCGAGATCGTCCACCGCATCCTCCACCTTCATCAACCCATCGCTCTCGTGTCCGCCGCTTTCGGCATCTCCGAGCGCACGGCTTTCAAGTGCCTCGCCCGCTTTCGCTCCCAGGTCGCGGAGGGGTTGATCGACCGCTCTTCACGCCCTCTTTGTTCCCCCCTGAATCGCCCACCCCTTGCGCGTCGCCCGCGTCATGGCTCTGCGCCGCAGGTTTGTAGAAGCGACGCCATCGTCGCTTTGCCTAACGCATCGCCCGCGTCCTGACTCCGCGCGCAGGAGGCTGCCGCTTTCCAGATCGCTCGCGCGGCCAAGCTCTCCAAGGCTTCGTTTACCAACATCCTTCGGCGCTGCCCTTCTGGCAAAGGCTCCGCCCTTTGGCTATCTAGCTTCCTGCACCGCCACTAGAAGCTCGTTCACATCGTGCGCCTAGGCCATCGCGTTCCCTCATCGCCTTCGTATAACTCCTCCCGTATGAAACCACTGCCAGCGTCATCGCCTTTCTCTTCTTCCCCCTCGCTTTCTTTAAAAAACTCGCCGTCACCATCCAGCGCATCTACTCCGACAACGGCCCCGCCTACCGCTCCCGTGCCCTCGCCTCCGTGGTCTCCCGCCTCGGAATCAAGCAGTGCTTCACGCCCCCTACACCCCAAAAAACCAACGGCACCAACGCCCTCCAGCGCTGCCTGCGGCAGGCTGTCTCGCTCTGCTCGGCTCATCCAAACCTCCCTCCGCGAATTGGCCTACGCTCACACCTACTCCCACGCCGCTCAACGCTCAGAACGCCTCCCTCTTCTTTCTTTACAATGATAACTTCCACCGCCATCAACACTTATCCTTCACCCTGCCTTCTCTCACCCCGCTTGATTCTTCCCACTCAAAACAGCGAAGTCCCTCTTATCCTCTTCAAAGTTCCTAAGACCCCTTTTTAAGTTGGTATAAAGCATGAGCCATACAAGATTAAGTTCATCGGTCTTTGGTATAAATCCAATGAAGGGAACCTCTGTAAACTTCGAACTCTGAACTTCGAACTCTGAACTTCGAACGACGCTCTCGAAGCAACAAGGTTCGAAGTTCAGAGTTCCAAAAGGTTTCCTGAAGTTGAAGCCACCACTGCGCCACAAAAAAACGGCGCAGCCTTTCGAGCTGCGCCGTTTTTTGAAAAAAAGCGATCTTGCGACTACGCCTTCGAGTAAAGCTCGACGATGAGCTGTTCGTTGACGATCGGCGCGATTTCCTCGCGGGTCGGAACGCGGGCGACTGCGCCTTTG
>JAYVQK010000228.1:0-19483 GCA_043757005.1 Verrucomicrobiaceae bacterium | reverse complement strand
TGTGGGATCGGTTTGATCTCGGATCGAAGGATCAGCGGGGGACGGTGCGGACGAAGTATGGGACGGAGGGGGATTTGCTGGAGCTGATCGAGGCGGCGCATCGCTTCGGCATCCGGGTGTATCTGGACAATATCGTGAATCACAATGCGTTCGATGTGCCGGGGTATAATGAGAGCACGCCGATAGATGTGTATCCGGGCTTTGTGCCGGAGGGGCAGCCAAGGGGACAGACATATTATTGGCATTTCTCTCTGCTTTGCAGGGTGGGCGTCAGCACAAGTTGACTGATGCGTCGGGTGAAGCGGAACGTGAGCGCGGTTCCATCTATGCGCTGCAGTGAACTGCTCCGGGCGTCGCGGTCCTGCTCCCCGCAGACCCGCCACGAAGGAGCCGCGCCGCCCTCCGGGCGTCGTTGAGCTTGGGGTCGTTAGATACTCTCTTGGGGAGCAAGCGATAAGTTAAGGAGTGGGTGCGATTTCATGGGTGGGTGGGATGACATGGAAGAGTTGAGGGTTGAAGTCTTGGTGGTCTCGGAGCCCTCACGATCAGCCGCCGCCGTCGCCGCTAACGTGCGGCACTCGCGAGCCTCTCCGCGCGCGCAAAGCCGAGTAATCGGTAGGCGATGCGATAGGAGAGGGGAGCGGCGGGGCCAGTCGTGGCGATGAGCCCTTTCGCCGCGCGCTCGTGGTGATAAAGCGCCGCTTCGGGGAGACCGTAGCGCGCCCAAGTGCGGGCCATCTCGAAGCACGCTTGTGCGGCGACTGCGCGATGCTCGGGGGTGAGTTTTCCGTTTGCGAAAAGCCATGCGAGTAGTGTGTCGAAGAGGCCCGTGCGGGTGCGAGTGACGAGCAGCGGGTCTTTGCGGCAGAGCGTCTCCTCGCTCCAGATGCGATAAACCGCACCCGCTGTGGGTGCGTAGGCAAAGCGCAGGCCACCGCACAGCGCGCGCAGATACATCTCGTGTTCTTGGCAGCACGGCTGGCCCTCGCGCCAGCCGCCTACGCGGCGCTGCGAGTCTCGCCGCCACAGCGCTCCGCCGGTCTGCGGGATGTGCCAGCGGATCCATTGGGTGAAAATATCGGCGTCCGGTGAGGTCTGGCTCGTCTCGCGTTCCCCATCCGTCTCGATGAGCACCGGGCTGTAGATCACGTCGGCGGTGTGGTCGGCCTCGTGGAGCTGTGTGCTGATTTTCCCCGGTTCCAAATAATCGTCGGCGTCGAGATACTGCACCCACTCGCTGTTCGCGTTTTCCAATATGAGATTGCGGGCGTGATTTGCGCCTTGGTGGCTACCTTCGATCACGCGCACTCGTTTATCGAGACCTTGCAAGGTTTCCAAAGTGCCGTCCGTGGAGCCATCATCCACCACGATCACCTCCGGTTCCACGCCTCGTTGATTCAGCGCGCTTTGGATGGCTTGGCGAATCCAGCGTCGCGCGTTGTAGCAAGGGATTCCGATGGTTACTTTCATACTTTGAATAATCTAAAAGTGAACTCAGCGGGGCGAGATGTAGCCGATGCAAAACTTTGAACTCTGAACTCTGAACTTAGAACTCCGAACGCTTGCCAGTGTAGCGCCTTTCGGAGTTCGGAGTTCAAAGTTCGGAGTTCAGAGTTCAAAATCTTTCCCTTCATTTAAGCCGAAAGCCCCCGCCGCCACGTCTCGTAAAGCCAGAGCGAGAAGATCGTCCGCCCGCCATCCCAGCGCCCCGCGAGGAGGTCCTCCCACGCCGAGCGCAAGCGCGCCCGGTCGAGCTGCGCACACACCGCAGAGTCTCTGGCAAAAAGTTCCGCCTCCACCTGCTCTCGCAACGGCCCGCTGAACCACGCATTGAGCGGCACGGGGAAGCCTTTTTTTGGGCGTCCCAGCGACTCATTCAGTTTTTTCGCCAGCATCTTGCGCAGCACAAATTTCCCCGGCCCCCCCGGCGGTAGCTTCAGCGCGCTCGGGATCCGCGCCGCCACCGCGGCCACCTCGCGGTCGAGGATCGGTGTGCGCAGTTCGATGCTCGCGCCCATGCTCATCTTGTCCGCCTTTTGCAGCAGCGACTCCGCGAGCTGCCAATCCAGATCGAAAGCCAGCAGCCCACTCAGCACATCGCGCTGTGCGCGGAAAGTGGACGCCCCCAGCACCTCCGCCCGCTCCAGTAAGCGCCGGAGCTGCACGCGCGTGAGCACACGCGGCGCGCGCACATCCCCCGGCAGCCCCTCCATACGCAGTGCTAGCACTTCCCCGGCGACGGAACTGTGCGCCCGCGCCAGCAGCCGTTGCACGCGTGAAGCACTCGCATGGGTGCTCGCACCCGGCAGCAGCCCTGCCCAATGCCGCAGCCGCGCCGTCCGCTCCATCGTCTCCAGCATCCCCGCGTAACGCGCCTCGTAGCCGCCAAAAAGTTCATCGCTCCCCTCGCCGGAGAGCAGCACCTTCACGTGCCCGCGCGCCAGCTCGCAGACCCGTAGCACGGCGAAGCACGCCGGGTCGCCCACCGGCTCATCCAGATGCCACGCGATGCGGCCCATGCTTTCGGAGAAATCCCGCGCCGTCAGCTCGATCGAATGATGCCGAGAGCCGATCTCCCGTGCCGTCTCCGCCGCCCCACTCAGCTCACTATCCTCATCGCCAAAGCCCACCGTGAACGTCTCCACCGCGCCCCTCTGCAACTCCTGCGCGTAGGCTACCACCACCCGGCTATCCAGCCCGCTACTCAGCAGCACGCCCACCGGCACATCTGCCCGCAGATGCACCGCCACGCTGTCTTTTAAAACACGATCCAACTCCACAGTCGCCGTCTCCAGATCGCACAAGTCCGGCGCGCTACTCAGCTCGTAGCGCCAGTAACGATGCGGCTCCGGCGGGTTCCCTTCATCCAGCGATACGTAAAGATAATGCCCCGCTTGCAGCTTGTGGATGTGCTGGAAATGCGTGCGCGGCGCAGGCAGAGAAAGCCACGAAACGTAGTCCAAAAATGCTTCCCCAGCCCACTCTCGCCGGACCCACGGCAGCGCGAGCAGACACTTCAGTTCCGAGCCAAATGCAAAGCGCCCGCCCTCCGCCGAATAATACAACGGTTTCTGCCCGAAGTGATCGCGAGCCAATAAAAGCGACCGCCGCTTTTTATCGTAAATCGCCAGCGCAAACATCCCCCGCAACCGTGCAAACATCGCCGTCCCCGACTCCTCATAAAGATGCACCAGCACCTCCGTATCCGACTCCGTGCGGAACGTGTGCCCCCCCGCGCGCAACTCCGCGCGCAGCTCCACGTAATTATAAATCTCCCCATTAAACACCACCCCCACCGAGCCGTCCTCATTCCACACCGGCTGCGAGCCTCCCTCGATATCAATGATCGAAAGCCGCCGCATCCCCATCGCCAGACCCGCATCATAAAACGTCCCCACGCCATCCGGCCCGCGATGCACGATCGCCCCGAGCATCCGCCCGAGTTGGCCAGACGGATCGGGTTCCTCACGATTGATAAAGCCTGCGATTCCACACATTGTTTTGCGCAGAGCCTACTAGCGGACTCTGTGCCACAGCGCCACCGCGCGTTTTTTGAAATAAAGCGCCGCACCAGATTGTATGTTGGGGAGACTTAGGGAACCGCTGATTAAATCGGGTTTAGTCCACGGAAAACACGGAAGGACACGGAAAAACGCTGCTATACAGGGAAGCCTCCCAATTTTCGGCCTGCTTTCCGTGCCCTTCCGTGTCTTCCGTGGACTAAATCAGCGTTTCCTTAGGGGTTTCTGGGTGCGAAGTTCTTTCAAAGATTTGCAGGGCCGTTTAATTGTCTCGCCTCAATGAATAATACACACCTCGCTCTCGCCGCTTTCATCGGCACTTCATTCGCCGCTGTCGCTGCTCCAGCTCCAGATGCGAAGCCAAATTTACCGAGGTGGGAAGCGATGGATTATGGGCGTTTCCTCACGGCTTCGTGGGATAATACGAAGGGTGAAAATACGATCAAAGGCAAGGGCTGCACGGCGAATAAGGGCGTAGCGGTGAAGCTCGGCGACAATGAGGGAGGGATGCTTTTCGATACCGATCTGTGCCGTTGGGCAGGGGGATGGACGGGCGGTTTTGTGACGTATAAGGGCGTGGTATTTGATGGAGCGCATGGGCCGAATCCGGGCCCGGCAAAGGGGGCTAACTTAGATTTTCAAACGAACCCCGGGCCGACTTGGAGCAAGGGGACAGACTTCACTGATCCGCGCAAACTGCCGAGTGGGCCGGGCGCGGCGAAGGTGCCGTTTGGGCCGCTGCCAAAGGATTGGGCGAAGTATCGTGGGCTCTTTCTCAGCGGGGATAACGTGGTGATCCGCTATACGGTGGGCACGGCGGAATTACTGGAGATGCCCGCTTTAGAAAAGGTGAACGAAATTACGGTGCTCACGCGCACGACGAATGTGCGCAGCGCGGGCGTGGCGAGCAGCAACATCGTGTATGAGGGCGAGGGCTCGGTGGTGGAGCAGGGTGGGGGAGTGGTCGTGAGCGAAGGCGAGCAACGCACGGTGATCGCCGGATTGGGGCTGCCTGCGGGCGCGAAATTCATGGTGGATGGCAAGCGTGTGGTGCTGCAATTCCCAGCCTTTGCGGAGGGGCAAGCATACAAGTTGGCTTATGCAAAAGGGGCAGCAGCCGAGGAGGCAAAGCTCCTCGCGGCAACGCAAGGTGTGAGCAAGCCTGCGGATCTTACGGCTTTCACAAAAGGCGGTGCGGCGCACTGGTCTGAGACGGTGAAGACGGCGCTGAAAGCGGGCAAGCCGGGGGAGGCGGATTCTTACGTGCTGGATAGCGTGGAGGTGCCGTTCGTGAATCCATACAAAGCGTGGATGCGGATTGGTGGTTTTGATTTCTTAAAAGATGGGCGCATCGCGGTGAGCACTTGGAGCGGCGACGTGTGGATCGTGAGCGGGGTGAATAAGGATTTCAGCGGCGAGGCGACTTGGAAGCGGTATGCGACGGGGCTTTTCCACGCGCTCGGGCTGAAGGTGGTGGACGATCAGATCTACGTGTTGGGGCGCGATCAAATCACACGCCTCAGCGATCTGAATGGCGACGGCGAGGCGGACTCGTATGAGTGCTTCAATAACGACGTGCAGGTGACGCCGGGCTTCCACGAGTTCACGTTTGATTTGCAGACGGACTCGAAGGGGAATTTCTACTTTGTAAAAGGCGGCCCAGTGAATCCCGGCGGTAGTGGTTGGGGCCCGCTGAGCGACCACAACGGCTGTATGTTTAAGGTGTCGCCCGATGGGCAGAAGTTCGAGATTTTTGCCACGGGACTGCGCGCTCCGAACGGCATCGGCATTAGCCCGGATGATGTGATCTCTACCGGCGACAATGAGGGGACGTGGGTGCCGAAATGCTACGTGCATATCGTGAAGCCCGGCGATTTCGTGACCGTGGCCGACCTCGCGCACCGCGCCGAGGTGCCGACAAAAGCAGGCGCACACATCTGCTACATCCCGAAAGACTGGGACAACTCCGGCGGCGGTCAGGCATGGGTGCCAAGCACCGATTGGGGCCTGCCCGCGAAACAAATGCTGCACCTCAGCTACGGCACTTGCAGCCTTTTCGGCGTGATGCAGGAGGAAGTCGGCGGCGTCCCGCAAGGCGGCTTGTTCAAGTTCCCACTGAAATTTGACAGCGGCAATATGCGTGCGCGCTTTAACAAAGAAGACGGCCAGCTCTACATCGTCGGCCTCAAAGGCTGGCAGACGAGCGCGGGCAAAGACGCCGAGCTCCAGCGCGTGCGCTACACGGGCAAGCCGCCGTGTTTCCCCGTGACGCTGAAGGTGAAGGCGAACGGCGTGGAGCTGGGCTTCACTCAGCCGCTCGACGCCGCGCTGGCGGCGGATGCAGGCAATTTCGGCGTGAAGCAGTGGAACTACCTGTGGAGCTCTGCCTACGGCAGCGACGACTACAAAGTGAGCGACGGCAAGAAGGGCCAAGACACGCTCGCGGTGAAGAGCGTGAAGCTTGGCGCGGATAAAAAGAGCGTCTTCATTGAGCTGGATGGCGTGCAGCCTGTGAACCAAATGGAGATCAAGATGAACCTCAAGAGCGCCGACGGCTTGCCCGTGCCGGATCGCATCTTGAGCACGATCAACGCAGTGCCGGCAAAGTAGAAGCAACGAGGCGTCGCTTCTACGCGACGAGCCTGTAAATTCGGTAGTGGCTCAATCCAAACGATGCCATTACCGCAAATTTCTGTGAATTGACACGGCCCCATCTGCGTCAATGGTTCCACGCATACCGATGAAAACTCTGCCTACACTCTTCGCGCTTCTAGTGCTCGCCGCGTCCGCTTTCGCTGAACCCTCACTGGGCGATGCGCAGGCGGCGCTCAAGACGCAGGGCTTTTACTTTGGTGAAGTGAACGGGCAGGAGGGCACAGAGACGACTGCGGCGCTACGGCGTTTTCAAATCCGCAACGGCCTGCAAGTCACCGGCAAACTCAACGCCGAGACGCTCGCTGCTCTCGGTCTCGCTGAGGCAAAAACTCCAGCGCCAGCGCCTGCCCCCGCGCAGCAAAATCCCCCACCGCCCGCCGAGGAGCCAGCCCCGCCGAAGCGTGTGCGCGAGCCGATGCCGGAGGAGTCTGCGCCCGTCCCGCCGCCACGCGCGGTGCCGAATGCGGAGGCGGAAGATTTCACGACTTTCTACCACGGCACGCCCTACGGAAATGCGCCTCTCGAAGTGCAAGTGAGCACGCTCCGCAAAGCGCAGACGCTGCTCGCTCGGCGCGGCATCTACCGCGCGCCCGCCGATGGAACGCCCGGCCCCGCCACGAGCGATGCGCTCCTTACCTACCAGGCGCAACGCCACCTCAAGCCCACAGGCCGCCTCGATCTCAGCACGCTCGCCGACCTCAATCTCCTCCCCGGTCGCGGCCCCGACGCTCCTTTACTGAAGCCCTTCCGTGACCCACGCCGCTTCCGCGATAATAACGTGGAACGCGTGCGGTAAGAACAGCGGCGATTCAGAAATTCGCCCACGTCGCCCTTGCGCCGCGCGCGGTGAAATGCTGTGGTGCGCGCCCATTTTACCACCACACTTTTTATGAAATCACCTATCCGTGTCGCAGTCACCGGCGCAGCCGGCCAAATCGGTTACTCACTCCTTTTCCGCATCGCCTCGGGTGCGATGTTTGGGCCGGACCAGCCCGTCATTTTACACCTCATCGAGATTGAGCCCGCACTGCCGACGCTCGGTGGAGTCGTGATGGAGCTGAACGATTGTGCGTTTCCGCTGCTGAAAGACATCGTGCCTACAGCCAGTCTGGATGAGGGTTTCAGCGGTGTGAACTGGGCGCTGCTCGTGGGCTCGGTGCCTCGCAAGCAGGGCATGGAGCGCAAGGATCTCCTCGGCATCAACGGCAAGATTTTCACCGGTCAGGGCAAGGCGATTGAAAAGAACGCGGCCAGCGACGCGCGCGTGCTCGTGGTGGGAAATCCCTGTAACACGAATTGCCTCATCGCCATGAATAGCGCGCGCGGCATCCCAGCGGATCGTTGGTTTGCCATGACGCGCCTCGACGAAAATCGCGCGAAGGCGCAGCTCGCCAAGAAGGCGGGCGTGGACGTGACTGCGGTGAGCAATCTCGCCATCTGGGGCAACCACAGCCCCACGATGTATCCTGATTTCGCCAACGCCAAAATCAGCGGCAAGCCCGCGAACGAAGTCATCACCGACAGCGCGTGGCTGGAGGGCGAGTTCCTCAAGACCGTGCAGCAGCGCGGCTCGGCGATCATCTTAGCGCGCGGCCTTAGCAGTGCCGCGAGTGCGGCGAACGCCGTGGTGGACACTGTGCGCTCGCTCGTCACGCCGACTCCGGCGGGCGATTGGAACAGCGTGGCCGTCTGCTCGCCCGGCGACTACGGCTGCGACACGGGGCTCATGACCAGCTTCCCGATCCGCACCGTGAGCGACGGCAAATGGGAGATCGTGCAAGACGTGCCACTCAGCGAATTCAGCCGCACCCGCATCGCCGCAACGCTCAACGAACTCAAGGAAGAGCGGGCGCTCGTGGCGGAGTTGCTGCCTGCGTAGTCGCGGCGGAAAGCACGCGCACTGCGCATGAATCCCGACCTGCTGCCGTATCTCACCGCCGCGATCTTCGTGGTGGCCGTGCTGTATTCCTCCGTGGGGCACGCGGGGGCTTCTGGCTACATCGCAGTCATGTCGCTCTTCGGCCTCGCGCCGGGAGTCATCAAGCCCACGGCGCTCGCGCTGAACATCCTCGTGGCCACCATCGGCGCGTGGCAATTCACCCGCGCGGGACATTTTTCGTGGCGCTTGTTCTGGCCGTTTGCACTGCTCGCAGTGCCGATGGCCTTCGTCGGCGGCACCATCACCGTGCCCACTCATGTTTTCAAAATCCTCGTCGGCATCGTCCTGCTTTTTTCCGCCGCCCGCTTCTTCATGCGCCCGGCGGAGGAGGCGGTAAAAGGCGAGCCGCCGCGCGGGGTGGCGATTGCAGCGGGCGCAGGGCTGGGGCTGCTCTCGGGGCTCACGGGCACAGGCGGCGGCATCTTCCTCACGCCGCTGCTACTGCTCATGCGCTGGGCGCGGACAAAGGCGGCGGCGGCAGTCTCCGTGGTCTTCATCCTCGTGAACTCCAGCGCGGGTCTGCTCGGCGACTTCATCAAGACCCGCACCTTCCCGCACGTCGCCCTCTGGTTCGCCGTCGCGGCGGTAGTGGGCGGGGGAATCGGCGCGCACCTCGGCAGTCGTCGCCTGCCCCCGGTGGCCATCAAACGCTGCCTCGCACTCGTGCTCGTGGTGGCGGGGAGCAAGCTGCTCCTGACGTAGAAGCGACGCCCCGTCGCTTTTGTGCAGGGGAGTAAAGCGACGAGGCGTCGCTTCTACACCCTAGTCCCCGCCTTGGCTCAGGCGCTTCTTCGGGGCGTCCACTAGCATCGCGTGGGCTTTGGCGAGGATCTTGGGGATGCGGTCGGCGAAGGGACTCGCGGCCACTGCGGCGGCGAGGGCTTCAGCGTCGAAGGACGCAGCGTTGGCACCGGGGAACCAATGGCCCGCATTGCCCATGAGGTTGTAGCGCATCCTCCCCCAGTCCACGAGGTCCAGCCCGCGTGCATACGTATAAAGGCGGAGGATTTCCTGCACGTTCACCTCGCCCGGCACGTCCACGTAGTTCGGTAAATTCTCACTCCAGCGCGCGCACCACTCGGGGCCGAGATTGGCCACCATCTCGGCGCGGAGCTTCCCCTCGATCTCGGACACCAGAGTGTCGGAAGTGCCGATGTGCGCTAGCGCGGCGACGTGCTCCTCGAAGTCCTCGGGCTTCGCCGCACCCACGCTCAGTGTGTGAATCTCGGGGCGAGCAAGGCACCACAGATCGTTCCACTGGATCGGCGAAAGCGGAGCGCACAGCGCTCGCATTTTCTCCGGCGGCGTGTAGAGCTTCCCGCCTTTATCCGTGGGCGAGATGATGAAGACGCCCATGTCGCGCGCCGTCGCCGCCTGCACCGCAGCCCAATTCAGCTCGTTCACGAAATACCAGTGGAGATTGATGTAGTCGAAAGCGTCCGTCTCGATGGCCTGCAAAATGAGATCCGTCGTGGCGTGCGTGGTGAAGCCTACGTGGCGGCAGAGACCCTCCGCCTGGAGCTTGCGCGCCTCTGCCAGACAGCCGTCGGGCTTCATCGTCCAGTGCAAAAGCTCGGCTTGATTCACGCCGTGGATCGTCAGCAAGTCCACGTAATCGAGCTTCAGCAGCCCCATGCTTTTTTCAAAAGTCGCGCGAAATTCCGCCGCCGTCTCAAACGGTGCCACCTTCGTCTGCACGATCAATTTCTCGCGCGGCAGCCGCGGCAAAATCCACCCGAGCTGCATCTCGCTGCTGCCGTAGCCGCGCGCGGTCTCGATGTGCGTGATCCCCAGCTCCAGCGCCCGCAAGATCGTGGCCTCCAAGTTCCTCTGGCCCGCCTCGTCTACGGCCTCCGGCGCGATGTCGTCCCAGCTCTGCTGAAAGCGCATCCCCCCACAGGAGAAGACAGGCATTTGTAAATTCGTGCGACCAAAGCGGCGATAGATCATAGCCCGTGCATACAGCTTGGAAGCGAGCGAGGAGCAAGCGTGGAAGCGCGGAAGATTATTGAAACCCTCGCCGCGCGGGTTGCTTTCCAGCGGCTCGCGTGCATCGTCACCGCACTATGAACCGCCGCGATTTCCTCACCACTACCGCGCTCGCACTCGCGAGCACTGCCGCCGCGCAGCAGCCTGTGCCAGCCATGAAGAAACGGCCAAAGCTCGGCATCTCCACGTATTCCTATTGGCACTTTGAGGAGAAGAAATATCCCATCGAGACGGTGATCGAGCACGCGGCGGAACTCGGCGCGCACGGCGTGGACGTGCTGCATCGGCAGATGGAGCTGGAGGAAAAGGGGCCGTTCGATGCTGCGAGCCGCGCCTATTGCCGGAGGCTAAAAAACCTCGCCTATCGCAATGGCGTGGAGCTGATCTGCCTCTCTACGCATCAAAATTTCGTCTCGCCCGATGCTGCCTATCGGCAGCGCCACATCGAGCACACGCTGAAGTGTCTGGAGATCGCCGATAGCCTCGGCGCACCGTGCATCCGCATCAATGCAGGGCGCTGGAATACCGTGGCGAACTTCGATGAGTTTATGAAAAAGCGCGGGCTGGAGCCGCCCATTGCCGGACACACCGAGGATGAGGCTTTTGAGTGGAGTATAGACGCGCTCGGCAAATGCCTAAAGCGCGCGGAGGAACTCGGCGTGATCCTCGCGCTGGAAAATCACTGGGGTCTTTCCAGCACGCCCGAGGGAATCAATCGCATCCTCACGGCGTTTAATTCTCCATGGATTGGCTCACTCATGGACACAGGAAATTTCCTCGAAGACCCCTACGATAAACTCAAAGCCATCGCCCCGCGCACCACCTTCGTGCAGGCCAAGACCTACATCGGCGGCGGGCTCTGGTATACGCTCGACCTCGATTACCCACGCATCGCCAGCATCCTCGCCGAGGTAGGCTACTGCGGCTACGTCTCGCTGGAGATGGAGGGGAAAGAAGCTCCCGATACCGCTGTGCCGAAGAGCCTCGAAATACTCCGAAAAGCGTTTGATATTTGAGCGTCCTTTTTTTTCTTACTGATATAAAAGAGACTACGAAGAGCGCGAAGAGAGCAAAGAGCAGATGGGAAAGACAGGTGCCCATTGCAGCTTCGCGCTCTTCGCGCCCTTCGTAGTTCCAAAAAAAGAAAGGGCGGGAAGCTGATGCTTCCCGCCCTTTGGATTGGTTAGAGTGAAGTGTTACTTGGCTTCGGGTTTGCCTTCGCCGGGTTTGCGGTCGCCGCCGGGTTTGCGGTCGCCGCCGGGGCCACCAGGAGGACGGCCTTCGCCACCGGGGCCGCCGGGGCCGCGAGCTGCGCGAGCTTTTTCCATTTTCTCTTTTTGCTCAGGAGTGAGCACCGCAGCGATTTCTTCGCGCTGGGCTTTCATCAGTTCGCCGATCTTGGCGCGGGCGTCGTCGCTGGGCTTCTCGCCTTCCGCTGGGCGGAGCGCCTTCATGGCTTCCGCGCCTTTTGCAAAGATCGCTTTGATCTTGGACTGTTGGTCTTCGGTGAGGCCGAGTTCTTCGGTCATCTTTTTGAGACGCTCTTCGGGATTACCGAAGCGCCCGCCGCCGGGGCCGCCGGGGCCACGACCACCGGGACCGCCTGGGCCGCCGGGTGCTGCTGGTTTGTCTTCAGCAAGTGTGATGGTTGGGATGGAGAGCAGCGCGGTGGCTGCGATTGCGATGATGTAGTTTTTCATACGGGGAGGCAAACCACGTGCCTCGGCGGGAGTTGCGCGGGAGTTGCAAAAAAAGTTTTTTGCCATGCGCGGAAGGGGTAGCGGTTCCGTTTGGAATTTTTTAGCAGCCGTAGCCACCAATGAAGTGGTCGTTAAAAAGTGGTGCGCGCTGCAGGGTTTGAACCTGCGACTTCTTGCGTGTGAAGCAAGCGCTCTACCACTGAGCTAAGCGCGCGTTTTTTGGAGGCGGGGGGCGGATAAAAGCAGTTTCGTAAACGGATGCCAGCGAAAAGTGGTATTGTTTGGATCGCAGCGTGCGCGGCGGGCGCGGCGAAGAAGTAATGGCGGTAAGGGAGATCCGATTTTTTGTATGATGCAGGCAGCCCTGCCGCCCAAAGTGCTTGTCTTTTTTCTCCGCGCCGCCTTCCCTCTGCGCCCTCTTTCTATGGCCAAAAAAAGCATTCGTGACATTTCACTTTCGGGAAAACGTTGTTTCGTGCGGGTGGACTTCAATGTTCCGCTCGATGAAAAAGATGGGCAGATGGTGATTACGGACGACACGCGCATCCAGGAGACGCTGCCCACGATCCGGGCGCTGATCGCGGACGGCGCGCGGGTGATTTTGGCGTCGCATCTCGGTCGGCCAAAGGGCCAGCGCGATCCGAAGCAATCGCTGCGGCCTGTGGCTACGAAGCTGGCGGAGCTACTCGGGCAGCCTGTGGATTTCGCAGACGATTGCGTGGGCGAGGCGACGAAAGCCAAGGCGCTCGCGCTGCAAAACGGCGGCGTGTTGCTGCTGGAAAATGTGCGCTTTCACGCCGGGGAGGAAAAGAATGACCCGGAGCTGGCAAAGCAGATGGCGGATCTCGCGGAGGTTTTCGTGGGCGATGCTTTCGGCTCGGCACATCGCGCGCACAGCTCCACGGCAGGCATTGCGGCGTATCTGCCAGCACTTAGCGGGCTGCTGATGGAGAAGGAGCTGACGTATCTCCACGATGAATTACAGACGCCCGAGCGGCCCTTCGTGGTGATCCTCGGCGGGGCGAAAGTGAGCGACAAAATCGCGGTCATCAATCGCCTCATTGAGAAGGCCGACACGATCATTATCGGCGGCGGTATGGCCTACACTTTCCGCAAGCTCGTGCAGGGCATTTCGCTGGGCAAGAGCCTCTACAAACCTGAGTGGGAGCCCATCGCACAGGCGGCGCTGGATAAGGCGAAGGCGCGCGGCGTGAAGCTGTTGATCCCGGTGGACTCGCTCATCACGGATGCGTTCGATTTCGACGCAAAGACCGTCGGCACGACGCGCCTCACAGCGCCCGGCGAGAGCATCCCAGACGGTTGGGAAGGCGTGGACATCGGGCCGGAGAGCATCGCGCTTTTTGCCGCCGAAATCGCTGCGGCGAAGACGGTGCTTTGGAATGGGCCGATGGGTGTTTTTGAAATCAAGGCGTGCGCTACGGGCACCTTTGCAATCGCTGATGCGGTGGCGGCGAATCGCTCTGCGAAGACGATCATCGGCGGCGGCGACAGCGTGAAGGCTGTGAAGCTCGCGGGCGTCGCGGACAAGGTGACATTCATCAGCACGGGCGGCGGAGCTTCGCTGGAGCTGCTGGAGGGAAAAGCCCTCCCCGGCGTGACTGCACTCAACGAAAAATAACCGACTCTCATGCGTAAAAAGATCATTGCTGCGAACTGGAAGATGAACATGAACCTCGGCGAGGCTGAGGGATTCTTTGAGACCTTCCTGCAAGAAGTGGGCGACGACAAACAAGTGGAGGTCGTGGTCGTGCCCGCCTTCACTGCGCTCGCGAAGGTGAGCGACCTGCTGCGCGATGTGCAGAACGTGAAGCTCGGCGCGCAGAATATGCACTGGGAGAAACAGGGCGCATTCACCGGCGAGGTGAGTGGGCTCATGCTGCGCGACTTGCTCGTGCGTTTCGTGCTCCTCGGCCATAGCGAACGCCGCACGCTTTTCGGAGAGACGGATGCCATCGTGAATAAGAAGACGCACGCCGCGCTGAGCTACGGCTTGAAGCCCATCGTGTGCATCGGCGAGACGCTCGAAGAGCGCGACGGCGGGCGCGTGGAAGCGGTGCTCGACGCGCAAATTCGCGGAAGCCTCGCGGGCCTCGCCGCCGAGCAGATGGACGAGATCGTGATCGCCTACGAGCCCGTGTGGGCCATCGGCACGGGTCGCACGGCATCGCCCCAGCAAGCACAGGAGGCGCACGCTTTCATCCGCAGCAAACTCGCAGAGCTGTGGGATGCGGCGACGGCGGACAAGATTCGCATCCAATACGGCGGCAGCGTGAAGCCCGGCAATACGGCGGAACTCATGTCGCAGCCGGACATTGATGGCGCACTCGTCGGCGGCGCGAGCCTCGAAGCACGCGGCTTTGCCGAGATCGTGAAGAACACGGTGGCACTGCTTTCGTAAAAAATGAGAGACTTCAGCCATAAGGCGAATTGCGTTGCGCGCGCCGTAGAAGCGACGCCGCGTCGCTTTTCGTGGACGCGACGCCTCGTCGCGTGGGGCGCGCAACGCGGCCTCGCCGCATTAAGCGACGGGGGCGTCGCTTCTACACAAGCGACGAGGGCGTCGCTTCTACTAAACGTATGAGCCTGATCGTCCAGAAATACGGCGGCACCAGCGTCGGCACGCCCCAGCGGATTAAGAACGTCGCCAAGCGCATCATTGAGACGCAAGACGCTGGGCACGGCGTCGTCGCAGTCGTCTCGGCGATGAGCGGCGTCACGGATAATCTCATCAGGCTCGCGCGCGAATGTTCGCCGCACCCGGAAGAGCGCGAGATGGATGTGCTCTTGGCCACTGGTGAGCAGACCACCATCGCGCTCACCGCGATGGCGATCAATGCGATGGGCCGCAAAGCCGTCTCCCTCACCGGCGCGCAAGCGGGCATCGTCACGGACGGTTTTCACACGAAAGCAAAGATCACCGACCTCACGCCGAAGCAGCTCAAGCAATACCTTGCAGACGGCTACATCTGCATCGTCGCGGGCTTCCAAGGTGAGACGCGCGACAATCGTATCACCACGCTCGGGCGCGGCGGCAGCGACCTCACAGCCATCGCCGTGGCGGCAGCGGTGAAGGCCGACTTGTGCCAGATTTTTACCGACGTGGACGGCGTCTATACGTGCGACCCGCGCGTGGTGCCTACGGCGAAAAAGATCGAGGAAATCAGCTTCGACGAGATGCTGGAGATGGCATCCAGCGGCAGCAAAGTCATGCAGAGCCGCTCGGTCGAATTCGCCAAGAAATTCGGCGTCGTCTTTGAAGTCCGCAGTTCATTTAACCAAAACCCAGGCACCATCGTGAAAGAAGAAACCAACAGCATGGAGACCGTGGTCGTCCGTGGCGTCAGCATCGAAAAGAACCAGGCGAAAGTCACCGTCCGCGCCGTGCCGGATCGGCCAGGCGTCGCAGCGCAAGTCTTCATCGCCGTCGCGGATGCGGGCATCACGATTGATATGATCGTGCAAAACGTCTCGCACGACGGCACGACGGACATCTCTTTTACACTGAATAAAGACGAGCTCGCGAAAGTGGAAGCCGCGCTCGCGCCTGTGGTGAAAGCCATCGGCGCAGCGGCACTGGAGTCGCAGAGTGGCATTGCCAAACTGAGCATCATCGGCGTCGGGATGCGCAGCCATAGCGGCGTCGCGGCGAAGATGTTCGACGCGTTGAGCAAAGCGGGCATCAACATCCTCATGATCTCTACGTCGGAAATTAAGACCGCCGTGATCGTGGATGAGGCGAAGATCGCCGAAGGCGCAAACGTCGTCCACGAGGCGTTCGGGCTCGGGAAATAGCGGGCGTCCTTTTTACACAAGGAGCTTTCGCAGCTCGGCCATGAAGCGTTCGTTCTGCGCCGTCGTGCCGATGCTCACACGCACCCACTCGGGCAGGCCGTAGGAGGTCATGTCGCGGATGATGATGCCTTGCTTGAGCAGCGCGGAGAAGACGGCTTTGCCATCGCACACTTTGACTAAAACGAAGTTCGCATGGCTCGGCACATACTCCAGCCCCATCGCGCCAAACTCGGCTTGCATCCAAGTGCGCCCGGCGATGGTAAGGTCGCGGGTGCGCTGCTGATGTTCATCGTCGCGGAGGCCCGCGAGGGCTCCGGCTTGGGCGATGCCGTTGGCGTTAAAGGGCTGCCGCGTTTTCTGTAAAATATCTATCAACTCAGGCCGCGCGAGGCCGTAGCCGATGCGGAGATTGGCGAGTCCTTGGATCTTTGAGAAGGTGCGGAGGACGACGACGTTGCGGCCCTCACGGACGTATTTCACCACGTCGGGCGGGTCGGGGAGGAACTCGAAATACGCCTCATCAAACACCACGACGATGTGCTCCGGCACGCGCGCCATGAAGGCGTCGAGCTGCGCTTGCGAGAGCAGCGTGCCGGTGGGGTTGTTAGGATTGGCGATGAAGATTTCTTTTGTCGCGGGAGTGACTGCGGCGAGCATCGCATCCAGATCGTGCGTAAAGCCGGGGTCTGCGACCTCAATGGTGCGCGCGCCGAAAAGCGTGGCCATGAGCTTATAGACGACGAAGGCGTGGTGCGACACGACGATGTCGTCGCCGGGGCTGAGGAAGGCTTTGCCGATGAACTCGATGATCTCATTGCTGCCGCACCCGAGGATGATGTTGCCGCGCTCCAGCCCCATCTTTTCTGCAATGGCCTCGCGCAAGTAGTAGCCGCCGCCGTCCGGGTAGAAATGCGCGCGCTCCAGCATCTCGTGCATCGCGGCGAGGGCCTTGGGTGAAGGGCCGAGCGGGTTTTCATTGCTGGCGAGTTTGATGATTTGCTCTGGCCGCAGCCCGAGTTCTCGAGCGACATCCTCGATGGGTTTGCCGGGTTCGTAAGAGACGAGATCGCGGAGCCAAGGATGCGCGTTATTCCAAGGTGATGACATAGAAGTGCGTAGCAAAATAGAGATGCGTGTGCCTGTGGCACCCTTTTATCTACATCGTGCGGAGGGCTCACGATGTAGAGTGTTCCTTTGGATTTACCAGCCGCTGGCCTCGCGCACTTTCAGCATCGTGCGGAGGATGGTGTTCCATGTCTCGGGCTTTTCCAGCGTGGCGTTTGAGAACATACAGCCGTCCCAGCAAATGTGTTGGATGTCGCGGGCGGCGGCATCTTTCAGCCAGTAGCCTGCACATTTTACGATGTCGAGTTTGCCGTTCGGATCATCTGCCGCACAGTGTTTGCCCGTCTTATCGTGCGCCCCGGCACCGTGGACGCTGCCGTCGTTTTGAGCGACGTGGAAATCGAAAGTCCACGGGCGCAGCTTGTCCGTCATCTTTTCATAAGCGGCATAAAACTCCGCCTCGCTGTAGCCGGGCTGGAGCAGCGCGTGCTCGGGCGCGTTGTAGCCGAGCAGGTAGAGGTAGGTGTGTGCGAGGTCGGCTTGAAAGCCCACAGTCTTCGGCATCCCGACGGCTTCCAGCAGGTCGAGCACGTCCTTCCACGAGTGCATCCCCGCCCAGCAAATCTCGCCCTCGGCGACGAGACGCTCGCCGTGTTGCTCGGCGATCTTGCCAGCCTCGCGGAAGGTATCGGCGATGATCGCCGTGTTAGCAGCGGGATTCTCGCGCCACTTATTCACACCAAACTCGGCTGAATCTATACGGATCGCGCCGTATTTGCGCACGCCGTGTTTATTGAAAAGACCCGCAATCCGGCAGGCCATCTTTACAGCACTGAGAAACTTCGCACGCTGCGCCGCATCCCCCATCGCCGAGTCGCCGATGGTGCCGCCCCACACCGGCGCGACGAGCGAGCCGACGTTGAATCCCTTCCCTGCAATGAGGTCGGCGATGCGCAAGATTTCGTCGTCACTCGCCTCAGGATTTGTGTGCGGGAGGAAGAGAAAATAATCAATCCCCTCGAACTTCTGCCCGTCCACATTGGCAGCGGCTGTGAGATCGAGCATCCGCTCCAGGCTGATCGGCGGCTCTTGATCCGCCCCGTCGCCTTTACCGACGAGACCGGGCCACATTGCATTATGAAGTTTAGGAAGTGAATAACTCATGGAGTGTGTGTTTTTGGTTTGAGGGGGCGGAGGCTGGAGAACCAAGAAAATCGAGGCAAGCCGAAAGTGCTCTCCGCTGTTTTTGAGTGCAGGCCAGAGGGATGCGCGAATGGGGAGGCCCACCTATAGGCGAGAAATGGCTCTGGGTTTTAAAATACCGTTTGCATGATTGCGCGTGTGCGCTTTGAAGATCTAAGTTTCCCACGTGCCCTAGATCACTTATAAAACTAATCCTATGAAAAAACACTACCTCGCCGCCATCGCCATCACCATCTGCACGAGCTTCGCCTGCTCTGCCGCGCCCAAGGACTGGGTGGGCAAAGAGCTGCCAAAGCTCAATGTGGACTACATCGAAAAAAATCCTGATCTCGTGGGCAAGCCCCTCATTGTGGAATTCTGGGCCACATGGTGCCCGCCGTGCCGCGCGTCCATTCCACATCTCAATGAATTCAATAAGAAGTTTAAGGACAAGGGCCTCGTGGTCATCGGCATCACGGATGAGGATAAACGGGACGTCGCAAAATTCCGCAAGACCGTGCCGATGGAATACAACGTGGCGATAGATAAAGGCGGGAAGTTGAGCGCCCAATTTGGGATCTCTGGAATCCCGCAGGCATTCATCGTTGGCAAAGACGGCAAGATCGTGTGGGAAGGCCACCCTGGTTCGCTCACAGACGCCGAGATCGAAAAAGTGCTGAAGTAAATCGCGACACGCAAAGAAAGGGGCACAGGCTAAAAAGTCTGTGCCCCTTTTTGTATCGAACAGGAAAGCTCCCCAATGCTCATTTCGAGCAAGCAGGGTTTGTGGCGTTGTTTGGGTAGGGCTCTTTCACAGCAGCGTTGCATTGCTGGGCGGTGCGTCGTTATTGCGTGGGGTGATGTCTGTTCACCGCCGCGCGTTTGCTTATTTCCGTCCGTATTTGCGCCCGACTTTTTGGGCGATGGTGCTCACGCTTTCGTCGAATGCTTTTAATCTGCTGAGGCCGTGGCCGCTGGCGTATATCGTGGATTCGCTGATCCCGGCGGCGGGGCGCTCGCCGCATGGGCTGGTGTTGCTGGGGCATGATTTTGGGGCGTGGAGTGTGGTGACGATCCTCGGGGTGGTGTGTTCGCTGATGGTGTTCTTTCATCTGCTGGCGGGGGGGATCGGGTATGTGGTGAGTCTGGTGACGCTGCGGGTGGGGCTGCAATCGCTGCTGCGGTTGCGCACGGAGTTGTATGCGTATTTGCAGTCGTTGCCGCTGAAATTCCACGATGCGCGGCGGAGTGCGGATAGTTCGTTCCGGGTGGCTTATGATTCGCAGAGTATTCAGGCGATTTATAGTAAGTGGTTTTTCATTTTCCAATCCACGATCAGTCTCTTCGGGACGTTTGCGGCGATGTGGATTTTCGATGCGCAGATCGCGCTGCTTTCGCTGCTGGTGGTGCCGTTGATGATTGTGGCGATCCGCATTTTTGCGGAGCAAATCCGGGAGCAGAGCACGGTGATCGCGGAGAAAGAAAGTGCGGTGCTGACGGTCGCGCAGGAGGGGTTGAGTTCGGTGAAAATCGTGCAGGCTTTTGGGCGGGAGGAGGACGAGGTGCGGCAGTTTCATACGAGTGCGAGTCAGAGCCTAGAGGCGAACCTTCGGCTGAAT
>JAYVQK010000227.1:0-19635 GCA_043757005.1 Verrucomicrobiaceae bacterium | reverse complement strand
CGCGGCAAGACCAGCGAGGGAGAGTGCGAGGAGTGTGGTTGTTTTCATCATTTAAAACCTAGAAATGGGGATAAAGCCTCACACGAAGGCACAAAGACACGAAGGATAGGTCAAAGGATGTCCACGCCCTTTGGGCAAGCGAGTCGTTTCCAGCCAATGCTTTTCTTGGTAGTGGTCTATTTTGAAGCACGAAGGGCACGAAGGGCGCGAAAGACACGAAGAGGAGGGATGAAAGTGCACTCTTTCCCTGATATTTCCTTCGTGCTCTTCATGCTCTTCGTGCTCTTCGTGGTTCAAATCCAAACTATACCACTACCTTTTTCTTCGTGTCTTTGTGCCTTTGTGTGAGGCTCATCGTCGCTTGGTGTTGGATGCGAAAGGAGCCAGCGCAGGCCATTTCTGACCTGCACTGGCCGACTTTCGCGCGGGCGCGTTGGTCTTTAACTCAGGGGGCTTAGAGGTGGGTGATGACGCCGCCTTCGACGGCTCTGCTGACGTTCATCGTGCTCAGCTTGATGCCGGAGACGGTGGCGTCGGTGTTGATGATCTGATTAGCGATTTTGTCGGCGACTGCTTTGCCGTTGCCCGTGTAGGAGCTGCGGTAGGCGAGCTTCTCGTATTCCCAAAGGGAGTAGAGGCCCTCGGTCACGAGGTTGTCGTTGTAGCTGGTCGGGCTGCCAGTGGCGAGGATGGGGCCGTTGGTGAGCTGGTAGCCGTTCCAATTAAGACGCTTTGCGGTGTTTCCGGTGATGGCGGAGGTTTTGCAAGCGCGGGCGGCGTCGCTGCGCCCGAGGTAGGCGAGGAGGTTGCCTGGGCCGAAGCCAACTTGTTCTGCAGCTGCGATGCCAGTGGTGGTATCCGCAGTGGCGCTGCCGGGTGTGGCGAGAGCATCCGCAAGCTGACCGCCGCTGGAGTAACCGGATTGACCGATCTGGAAGAGCTGCCCGAGGACCGTCTCCGATTGCCAGAGCTTGATCTTGCTGATGCTGCTGCCCGCCGCACCTGCCGTGCCCGTGAAGATGGGCTGGATTTGCTGCACGCCACCAAAGACGCCGACGCCGGTCTCAGCGAGCTCCGAGAGGCGGGTGCCGGAATCGAAGTCGCGGCCCATCGCATAGACGGCTGTGACATCGGCGGAATTACCCGTGAACTGCGAGAGCGGCACACCGCCCGAGAGCGTGGCCTGCGCGAGCAGCGGGGTCATATTCGTAAGCCCAGCGGGTGCGCCATTGCCAACGACCCACTCAAAGACGACGACGCCCACATTCGTCTCGGAGAGAGTCGAGGTGGTAAAGCCCGTGGAGGCTTGCGCAGAGTCTTCCATCGTCACGTCTGCCTTCGCCGTCTCACTGGGAAATGTGCCAGTATCGAGCGCGAAAGACAGCGAGGCGTCTGTGATGCCGACGCTGGTGTTCGTGGCGGGCAGGTTCGTGATGGAGGGCCAAGTGGTCACATCAATGTTTTGCACGACCGTCTTGATGCCGCCCGTGGAGCCAGACCAAGAGCACTTCACCGTGACCACGCCCGCTGCGGGCAGTGTAGCGATGGTGCCTTGGATGATCGTGCGATTGGATGCCGTAGTGGAACTGCCAGTAGTGCTGCCGTAAGCGGCCTTGTAGGTGCCTGCACCGCCAAAGACGTTTTGGATGGCAGTGATGGTCGCTGCGCGAAAAGCGGTCGAACCAGTGATATGGACGACCGTGTCTGCTTGAGCTGTGCCGACGGCTGCGAGAGCTGTGGCACAAGCGAGGATGAGTTTCGATGTTTTCATGTTAGTAATAGTATGGATGTTCTGACTGTGGTTTGGTGTTTGTGGTTTGTTGTGGGAAGTAGTGGGCATTTACGCAGTGCGGCGGCGGCGAACCATGCCGAGCATGGCGGCTCCAGCGCCGAGGATGGCGATGGAGGTCGGCTCCGGCACACCCGTCGGCGTGTAGGTGACTTGTGCGCTGTCGTTGATGCTGAAATTGCCGATGAAGCTCGAAGCCCCCGCGCCGGGAGTGAGGCTGTAAAGATCGAGCACGGAGCCCGAAGTCCCCGAGCCGAAGTTCCCCTCGATGCCCGTGGTGCCATTAAAGTAGCCATACGCACTGGCTCCCGTCGTATTGATGCCGTTGGGCATAAACGAAGCGAAGCTGTTGGTCTGGCTGGTGGGCTGAATGAGGGCAAACGCGCTATTCGTGGACTGGATCTGGTCGGTGCCGCTGATTGCGCCTGTGGTGCCGAGCGCGAACTTATTGCTCATGCTCTGGATTTTCAACGAAGGAGCACCCGAGCTGAACGCACTGGCGCGAGGCCAAGCCGTGGAATTCTGCGTGCCGAGCGCGCCGATAGCGGGCTCGGAGTTGGTCGCAAACATGGAGTTATTGGGCAGGGTATTGCCCGCAAACTTCTGCACACCGGAGACGCTCCAGAAAAGATCCGAGCGCGTCTTCCAGCCCGCTCCGAAGATGCTGCTGAGATCTGCGGATAAATTGCCGACGCTGAGGGTCAGTTGGGAGCTGCCGGTGAGGAATGACGAGTCGCTGCCCAGATTGACTAGGTAGTCCGTGCTCGCTCCCGTGCCGCCGGTCGCCCGGAAGCCAAGGATCAAGTCGCCGTCATTGTATGCGAGGGTCGCATTGGCATTCGTGGAAGCAAAGAGCGCGGCGCAGGCGAGAGCCAGCATTGCGCTTGTTCCATTAGTGTTTTTCTTCATGGTGGATGGTATGTGGTATTGGTTTTGTTTGTGCCGAACGCAGGTGATTGCACCTGCCCTCAACACACCTACCGAGATACCCTACCCTCTCCGCCCAAGCAACGCCTTTAGTGCAACATATATGCGGCAAACTATTACGAACGTGTGTAGAACAAGCAACATCGCCGTATTGCCGCTAAAGCGATGCCTAAACGCAGCGGAATCGCTCTTTCTCCGTAACAAACCGCACGGCACACGACCGCCTGGATGGTTTCTACGATTCCTCATGCTTCCTCGCTTAGACGGTAGCCAAATCCCCGCACGGTCTGCACCTGCCCGGCGGCCTTGCCCAGCCGCTCGCGCAGACGGCGCAAGTGGGTATCCACCGTGCGCGCTTCGATCTGCGAATCCTCTCCCCACACGGCATTGAGCAGCTCATCCCGCGAAAACATCCGCCCCGGCTGGCGGAACAGCGCGCCGAGTAGGCGAAACTCTAGCGCAGTAATCTCGATCTTTTTGCCGTTCACCTTCACCTCATGCCCCTCGCGATCTATCGCGATCTGCCCCACCGTGGCGCAGCGCGCGCTCGGCTGCGCCGGCCCACTGCGCCGGGCGAGGATGGATTTCACGCGCAGCGTCAGCTCCCGCACGCTGAAAGGCTTCGTCACGTAATCATCCGCGCCGAGTTCGAGGCTCACGATGCGATCCACTTCATCCTTGCGCGCCGTGAGCATGATGACGGCGATCTCCGCCGTGCGCGGGTCGCCCTTCAACATTCGCAGCACCTCCGTGCCAGACATCCCCGGCATCATCAAATCCAAGATGATGAGCGCAGGCTTGATCCGCAGCGCCTTCTCCCAAGCCTCCTGCCCGTCGCTCGCCTTGGCGACTTGGAATCCTGCACTGGTCAGGTTTTGCGAAACGAGGGTGACGACATCCGCTTCATCATCCACCACGAGAATTTGTTTTGCCGCGATCATGGTTGCAGAGTGCAAGCGCGCGAGCGAAAGCAGCGTGAGAGCGCGATTTTATCGCAAATAGAAAGGCACCCGCCGACCAACCAAGCCAGCACAGCCAAGAAGCAGAGCGCCGTGATAAGGCAGCAGCTCCCGACGATTGCGAATAGACGATCCGTGTTGGACATACCCCACATCCAACACCCGGCGCGTTACAGTCTCATTGCGCGGCGGTAAATCTGAGGCGACAAGCGTGTGTCAGTCTCCCTCCCCAGTAAGGCTCCCCCCGAGCCGCAGACGATTTCAGCGTGGCCACTCCACCCCAAGGATTTTGGGGGTGGTGCGCGGTGCAGGTTTCGAACCTGCGACCCCTACCATGTCAAGGTAATGCTCTACCACTGAGCTAACCGCGCGTTCTCCGAAGAGGGCGCGGAAGTAACCGTGTCGCGGGGAAGAAGGCAAGCGGAGATTTTGAAAAATGCACGCCGCTGTCTTCTGTTTGACGCCCACCCCTACTTCCCGCTTCCCTCTGCGCTTTCTATCATCACTTTTCAAAATATGCCCACAGTCATCGCCATAGACGGCCCCGCCGCCAGCGGCAAAAGCAGCGTCGCCCTCTCACTCGCCCAGCGCCTGCGCTGGCTCTACGTGAATACGGGAGCCATGTATCGCGCCGTCACCTGGCTCGCCGTCTCGCGCGGCGTCGCGCCGGAGAACGCTGGGCAAGTCCTCAGCCTGCTCGATACTACGGCCATGCGCTGCGGCATCGCGGAGGGGGAAAGCACGATCCACCTCAATGGCACGGACCCCACGCCGCACCTCACCGAGCCCGCCGTGAACGCCGGAGTCTCCGCCATCGCCAGCATCCCCGAGGTGCGTCGGCTACTCGTGGAAAAGCAGCGCGAATACGCTCTGACACACGATCTCGTGATGGAAGGGCGCGACATCGGCAGCATCGTTTTCCCCGAGACGCCGTATAAATTTTACATAGATGCGAGTGCCGAAGTCCGCGCCGCGCGCCGTGCGAAGCAGGGGCTCTCGGACAACCTCGCCGCGCGCGATAAAGTGGACAGCTCGCGCCGCACGAGTCCGCTCGTCATCGCGGAAGATGCGCACGTCATTGATAGCTCGCACCTCACCATAGACGGCGTCGTGGGCGAGATCATCGGGCGGCTAAAACTCAAAGGACTCCCGCTCCCGGCGGGCATCTAGCGCGCACCGTGGGCCTCGTCTATTCCGCCACCTCGGCGCTCGCGAAATTCGTGGCGCTGAACTTTTTCCAGCTCCAGGTTTTTGGTCGCGAAAACATCCTCGAAGAAGGCCCAGCGCTGCTCGCGATGAATCACCAGAGCTTCCTGGATCCGCCCTTTGCAGGCATCTGCTGCCACCGCGAGATCCACTACCTCGCGCGCAAGACGCTCTTCGACATCCCGCTCGTGGGGCGCGCGCTGCGGCACTTGAATCTCGTCGGCGTAGAGCGCGACGGCACGGATATGAGCGCGCTAAAAAACGTCATCCGCATCCTGCGCAGCGGCGGCTGCACCATCGTCTTCCCCGAGGGCACGCGCACGCACGACGGCCAGCTCCAGCCGGCCAGCGCAGGCGTCGGCCTCATCATCGCCAAGACCCTCGCGCCCGTCGTCCCCATCCGCATCTTTGGAGCGTTCGAGGCTTTTCCGCGCACTGCGAAAGTGCCGTGCCGGGCGCCTGTCACCATCGTCATCGGCGAGCCCCTACGTTTTACAAAAGAGGACATCGCTGGCGATCCGCGAGTCGTCTATCAGCGCCTGAGCGATACCGTGATGGGGCGCATCGCCGCGCTGGAAAACCCGCGCCGGGAGTGAAAGTAGCACAGGCATCTTGCCTGTGCGGCAAGCGGGCTTCCAGCCTGCTGCGTCCGAGCAAAGACACTGCGGGCTGGAAGCCCGCAGGCCATACAGGCGGGACGCCTGTGCTACTTTCGCAGCCGCGCGCCTGCTAAACGGGCTCTTTGCGGTGGACCCACACGCTGTTCACCAGCCCGAGCGCAAACATGAGCATGAGCACGAAGGTGCCGCCGTAGCTCACGAGCGGGAGGGGCAGGCCGGTGATCGGCATGAGCGCGATGACCATGCCGATGTTTTGATAAACGTGGAAAAAAATCTGCGCCGTAAAGCCGCCGACAATGAGCAGCCCAAACGGTTCCGTCGCCCCCGCTGCGGTGAGCAAGCAGGCCACGAGCAGCACGCCAAACGCGCCAATGAGCGCGAGCCCGCCGACGAAGCCCCATTGCTCGGCGATGGTGGTAAAAATATAGTCTGTGTGCGCCACGGTCGGCGCGATGAGATTCATCTCAAGCTGCGTGCCCGGCGCTTTGAAACCCTTGCCGCTAAAGCCCGCCGAGCCGATGGCGATGAGCGATTGATTCACCGCGTAGCTGCTGCCACGCGGGTCCACGTCGGGATTCATAAAGGTGACGATGCGGTCGCGCTGGTAGGGCTTGAGCCCGAAATTAATGACGAGCGGGAGGAGGAAAAGCCCGCCGAGGAGGACGAGCGCGACCCAGCGTTTTGGGATGCCGCCGAGCCACAGCATCGCGAGGATCACGGGCACCCACACGATGGTCATGCCGAAGTCCGGCTGCTTCAAGATGAGCAGCATCGGCGGCATCACGATGAGCCCCACGACAGAAAGCCGGATCGCCGGGTGCCACGAGCGCGACACGCTGAGAAAGAGCCCGAGCCCGAGCACGCCCGAAACTACCGCGAGCTGTGAGGGCTGAAAAACGCCGATCCCCGGCAAGCGCAGCCAGCAAGTCGCACCGCCCACTTTTACCCCCATGCCCGTGTAAGTGAGCGCGACGAGCACGATGCTCCCGAGATACATCGGCACCGCGATCCAGCGCACCCAGCGGTAATCAATAAGCGTGACGACCAGAAAAACGACCACGCCAATGCCGACCCATTTCGCCTGCTGCTGCCAGTAGTGCTCCTCGGGCCGCAGGTAGGATGCGCCGTGGATGAAGAGGATGCCCGCGAGGGAAATGGCGAGGGCGCTGGCGAAAAGAAGCCAGTTCATGCCGAGCAGCTTTCGGAGAAAGGGCGTCATTTATGCGAACTTCGGCACTGCCGCGAGGAGCTTGCGCGTGTAGTCGTGCTGCGGGTTTTCGTAGATCGCCTCGGCGGTGGCGCTCTCCACGATCTTGCCGTGATACATCACCAGCACATGGTCGCTGATGTGCTCCACGACCGCGAGGTCGTGCGCGATGAAAAGATACGTGAGGCCGAGCTGCTCTTGCAGGTCTTGGAGGAGGTTCACGATCTGGGCCTGCACGCTCACGTCGAGGGCGCTCACGGGCTCGTCGCACACGATGAACTTCGGCTCCACCGCCAGCGCCCGTGCGATGCCGATGCGTTGCCGCTGGCCACCGCTGAATTCATGGGGATACCGCTCCATCATTTCCGGCTTCAGCCCCGTGAGCTTTAGCAGCTCCGCCACACGCTCCCGACGGTCTGCGCGCGACATCGTAGGAAAGTGAATCTCCAGCGCCTCGCCGATGATTTGTGAAATGGAGAGGCGCGGATTGAGCGAGCCGAAGGGGTCTTGGAAGATCATCTGAATCTCGCGCCGCAGTGGGCGGAACTCTCCCTCGCCCAGCGGCAACACATCGCGCCCGCCGTAGATCACCGAGCCCGAGGTCGCCGGGATGAGCTTTAGCAGCGCGCGGCCAATGGTCGTCTTGCCGCTCCCGCTTTCGCCCACGAGGCCCACGGTCGTGCCGGGCTCGATGGTGAAGCTGACATCGTCCACTGCTTTCACATCGCTCGTATGGCGACGAAAGACGCCGGTGCGGATGGGGAAATAGACTTTGAGATTGCGGACTTCGAGCAGTGGCATTGGGCGGGAAGGTGGCGAGAGACTGCGCGTGTGGCAATACACTTGGAAGCGGGGGATTTGTTTTTGGATGGAGGAGCACCTGCGGCGGCTGAAAGCCCGTTTCGTGGGGCGACGCGAAGACGGGGGGTGACGCCGTAGCGGATGCAAAAGCGAACTCCAAAGGATCAAGCCAGAGCATCGCCGCGCAGTCAGCTCGGGGAGGATCGTTGGCAGGGTGGTTTCGTGGCGGTTGGTGCCGAGATGACAAGCTGCGTGCCTTTTCGCAGAAAGAAAAAAGTGGCTGCACTTTGGGCTCGCCCCATCAGGTGCAATGGACAAATTTCGCAGTCAATTATGAAACAATGCCCCAAGTGCTCTCAAATTTCCTCAGAGAATTCCTGCCTTTGCTCCTGCGGGCACGAGTCGAAGAAACGTATCACCCTCGGCTTGGCGGTCTGTCGTTGTTTGTTGTGGGCCACGCTGACTGCTTTCTCCGTTGGGTTCTCTTTCTCGTTCATCAGAATCCCACGCGAAACAGATCCATTCGCGTGCATGAGTCTAGCAATCATAGGAAGTTCGGAGTGGCTCTTCTTTCATCTCCTACCAATTCTCTCTGCCTCCACGGTGTATTACTTTTGTGTGAAATCAGGATGTGGGCTGTTTAAAGCACTGTATCTGGCGCTGTTGGTGATAGTCATCTATTCGATGCTGATACCGGCAAGTGTGGTGAATATCTGAGCGTGTATTTCTGCGACCTGCGCACTTTGCTCTCGCAGTCCGCGTGGGTTTGCGGTTTTGTCCGCGCCGATATGATCGTTACTACTGCGCAACTCTATAAGGTGGCTTACGGCAAATTTGCTGTGGGTGCTTACAACATCAACAATGCCGAGCAGACGATGGGGCTGTTCCGGGGGTGCATCGAGAGCAAGGCTCCGTTCATCATCCAGATCTCCAAGGGCGCTCGCAAATACACGGAGAAGCGGATGCTGGAGGCGATCATCCGCAGTGCGGATGAGATTTTTCCCGATGCGATCTTTGCGGTGCATCTCGACCATGGCGACGAGGAGACGTGCTATGACTGTATTGACTCGGGCTTTTACAGCTCGGTGATGATTGATGCGTCGCACGATGATTTCGATACGAACATCGCCATCACCCGCCGAGTGGCGGACCGCGCGCACGCCAAGGGAATCACCGTGGAAGCAGAGCTGGGGATGCTCGGCGGTGTGGAGGAGGACATCGCGGTGGATGAAGGCAATGCGTGCCTGACGAACCCGGATGAAGCGGTGGAATTCATGCAACGCTCGGGCTGCGATGCGCTGGCGGCAGCGATCGGGACGAGCCACGGGGCGTATAAATTCAAGGGCCAGCAGTCGCTGCACTTCGAGGTGATCGAAGGCATCCGCGACCGTGTGGCGGCGGCGGGAATGGCTCCCGTGCCGATCGTGATGCACGGCTCTTCCTCGGTGCCAAAATCCGAAGTGGCGCGCATCAACGCGGCAGGTGGCACGCTCGACCCGAGCGCTTGTGGCGTGAATGAAGAAGAGTATCTGCCCGCAGCGCGCCTCGGCGTGGCGAAGGTGAATATTGATACGGATGGACGGCTGGTGTGGACGCGCGTTCACCGGGAGTTTTTCCGCGACAAGCCGGGCGAGTTCGATTTCCGCCCACCGGGGCTGACCTTCATCAGCGAATACGCAAACTTCATCGCGGCGAAGAATGTGAAGCTCGGCAGCGCGGGCACACTCGATCTCGTCCGCAACTCACTCGGACTATGATCCGCTCCACTATACTGGCGCTCGTTTTAGCGAGCATGACGACTTTTTCCTGCATGGCAGCAGACGCGCCTGCAATCGGCGTGGAGAAGGCGGTGAAGATCGCGTCGGATTATCTCGCGGGGCAAAAGGCGGGCGGCAATTACATCGTCTCGGTGACGCTGGAGAGCACTACAATAGTGGGCGGCACACGCTCGTGGATGGTGCGCTGGGCCGCACCGCTGCTGGCGGATGGCAATAACGAAGTCGGCCTGCGCGTGAAGATGGACGGCAGCGTGGCCCGCGTCGTGGACAGCCGCAACCGTGGGCATAATGCCTACGGCTCGGCGCAGGACATCCGGTAGATGATGAAGAGGCGTGGCGCACTGAGCGGGCTGGTCACGCCTTTTGGTATCACGCAGCTCGCGATGCTCGGCATCGTATGCGTCGCACTTTTTCTCGCCTACAGGCCGTGGCAGCGCGGGCGGGTGCGCGAGGCGGTGCATGAGCAATTCCCCACGATCATCGGCATAGACGGTGCGCAGCTCGCGCGCTGGATGAGCGCGAAAGACGAGCAGCCGCCGACGATCTTCGATGTGCGGACGCAGGCGGAATTTGATGCGAGCCATTTGCCCGGCGCGCTCCACATCGCACCGAGCGCGACGCCGTCTTCACTCGGGTATGAAAACACGCCCTTCGTCGTGTATTGCACCGTAGGGTTTGACTCCGCTTCCTACGCGCTCGGCCTCATGCAGCGAGGCTACCAGCGCGTGCAGATTCTGGATGGCGGCATCTACCAATGGGCCAACGAAGGCCGCGCGCTCGAAGGCGTGCTCGGCAGCAAGAAGCGTGTGAAGAACAGCTCTGGGCCTTACTCTGCGCTGCTCGATCCCGCGCACCGCGCACCGTAGGCATGGAGTTCCTCGCACCGGCCAAAGTGAATCTTGCGCTCCGTGTCTTGCGTCGGCGGGACGATGGCTTTCACGAAATCGAGACGCTCATGGCCCCCATCTCGATCTTCGACACGCTGGAGATCGAGCGTCGCGAAAGCGGCGGACTCGTCTTCACTTGCAACGACACAACCCTGCCAACCGACGAGCGCAATCTCGCCGTGCGTGCCGCGCAGCATTTTTGCGGCAGCTTTGGCTTCCAGCCAAACGTGAGCATCGCGCTACAAAAAGATATCCCCCACGGAGCCGGGCTCGGCGGCGGCAGTAGCGATGCTGCGACCGTCCTGCTCGCGCTCGATGCTCTTTTTAAAACAGAACTCCCCCGCGAAGAACTCGCCGCCCTCGCCGCAGAGCTGGGGAGCGACGTGCCTTTCTTCATCTACCAAAGCCCCGCGTGGTGCCGGGGGCGCGGAGAAATCGTAGAGCCTTGCGCGCTCGCGCCACTGCCCGTGCTGCTCATCAAGCCGCCCTTCGGAGTGCCCACGCCCTGGGCCTATCAACGCTGGCGCGACTCGCTTGAAATCCCGGGCATCGCATACGCCGCGCAGCCCTTCGCATGGGGAGAGCTGGTGAACGACCTGGAGCGCCCCGTCTTCGAGAAATTCCTGCAACTCGCGGAGCTAAAAACCTGGCTGCTCGCCCAACCCGAGACCGCAGGCGCACTCATGTCCGGCAGCGGCAGCACCGTCTTCGCGCTACTGCGCGACAAAGCCGCAGGCATGGCACTGGCCGAGCATTTCCTCGCAGAATTCGGCACGACTTTCTGGCTCGGTCTCGCGGAGACGGTGTAGGCGGTTTTAAGAAATCGAGAGACTTGAGGCTAAAGCAGCAGCCCAGCCTGCTGCTGCGCTGCTGCCGGGCTCGGCGGGGTGCCGAGCATCGCGGCAAAGGCTTCCTCGGTGAGCACGGGGATGCTGTGTTTCTCGGCGTCTTCGAGCTTCGAACCTGCGCCAGGGCCAGCGACGACGTAGTCGGTTTTCTTACTCACGCTGCTGCTCACATTGCCGCCAAGCGCGCGGATGCGGTCTTGCGCTTCGTTGCGCGACATGGTGACGAGTGTGCCAGTGAGGACGAAAGTTTTTCCGGCAAAAGGCGAGTCGCTGGCGGTGAGCGTGCCGCCACGAGGCGCGATGCCCAGCTCCGCAAATCGCAGCAGCGTGGCGCGACCGAGCGGGCTCGCAAACCACGCCAACGCAGCCTGCGCGCCGACGGGGCCGATGGCGGTGCTTACATCGGCATCCGTCGCCGCCTTCCGCTTCGCAGGCTGCGCAAAGCCCGCTGCAAGCAGGCGCGCGCCGATGGCGTTGGCCTCGGCGATGAGTGCGGCGTGTTGTGTAGCGAGCTGCATTTTTTCCAGTGCGGTTTTGTCTTTGTTCACGTGAGCGCGTGGACTTGCGGCTTCCACAGCGGTGCGGATGCGATGGAGCGCGACGACATCGCGGAGCAGCGCGGAATCAGCCACGGCAGCGAGTGTGTCGTGGAATTTCGCGAGATCATGCGCCGTCTCTTCGCCCACTTCGGGGATGGCGAGGGCGTGGAGCCAACGCGCGAGCGGGAGCGTCTTGGCACGCTGGAGGGCTTCGAGGAGTTTGGCCGCGTTCTTTTCGCCAAAGGTGCGGGGCTCCTCATCGGTGCCGAGATTCAGCGCACCGAGTGGGCCGAGCGTGAGGGTGAAAAGATCGAGCGGATCGCTCACAAGCCCGCGCTCCACGAGGGCGTCGGCCACGCTGCCGCCGAGGCTCTCGATGTCGAGCGCGCTGCGCTTGGCGAAGTATTCCAGCCGCCGTGTGATCTGCGCGGGGCACGCGGGATTTTCGCAAACCCATGCGGCAAAGGATGGGTCGCGCACGGGCACGCTGCCGCACGCCGGGCACACGCCGCCGATGTGGGTGAGGAAATCAAACGGCTCGGCGTTTGCAGGCCGTTTCTCCAGCACCACTCGCACGACGGCGGGGATGACTTCGCCTGCTTTCTCGATGATGACGGTGTCGCCGATGCGGATGTCTTTGCGCCGGATCTCGTCCTCATTGTGCAGCGTCGCCCGCGAGATCGTGCTGCCGCGAAGCAAGACGGGCTCTAGCTCGGCGACCGGTGTGAGCGCGCCGGTGCGGCCCACTTGCACGGTGATCGCGCGCAGCCGCGTCTCGCCTTGTTCGGGTTCATATTTCCATGCCTTCGCCCATTTCGGAAAGCGCACGGTGTATCCCGCCTGCTCGCGCAGAGCGACAGAGTTCAGCTTGATGACTGCGCCGTCTGTCTCGTAGCCGAAGCTGTCGCGCGTGCGGTCCAGCTCTTCGATGGCGGCAAAAATCTCGGCTGCGGTGCGGGCGAGTTTTTGGAAATGCGGCGCTGGAAAACCGAGCACGCGGAGCCACGCGAGGAACTCGGCCTGCGTGGCAGGCAACTCGCCCGAGCACTCGCCGGGGCTGTAAAGCACGATGGCCAGCGGGCGCATGGCCACGGTCGCCGGGTCGAGTTGCTTGAGCGAGCCAGCGGCGGCGTTGCGGGGATTGGCAAAGGGTTCCTCGCCCGCCGCGATCATGGTGTCGCAGATTTTCCGAAAGGCGGTGGTGGGCAGATAGACTTCGCCACGCACCTCGATCACCTCGCGCGTGTCGGCAATGTGGAGGGGGATAGCGCGGATAGTTTTAAGGTTGTCCGTGATGTCATCCCCCGTCTCGCCATCGCCGCGCGTCGCGCCGGTGATGAAGCTCCCGTGCTCGTAGCGCAGACTCACGGCGAGGCCGTCCACCTTTGGCTCTACGAGCCATTCGAGTGGCTCGCCGGGGAGCAGCTTCTCCACACTAGCGACCCATTTTCCCAGCCGCGCCAGCTCCGTCGCACGCATCGCCTCCAGCTCGGCGGGGTCGCGCGCTTGGCTGCGTTTTTCGGCGAAAAGATTATCCAGTGAGAGCATGGGCACCGCGTGGCGCACTTGGCTAAAGCCTGCGGTAGCCTTGCCGCCCACGCGTTGCGTCGGCGAATCGCTCGTGACTAGCTCCGGGTGCGCGGCCTCCAGCTCGCGCAGTTCGCGGAAGAGTGCGTCGTATGCAGCATCGCTGATCGTCGGGCGGGACTCGGCGTAATAGCGGCGGTCGTGCTCCTCAATTTCCCGGCGGAGCTGGGCGAGTTTTTCGTTCAAATTTTGCATGGATGAAAAGTGCGAGCGCAGAGCCGGCCATCGCGCCGAGCGTGTCGGCGAGCCAATCCTGTGGATCGAGCGCGCTGCGGCCCGGCGTCCAGATTTGGTGCACCTCATCGAGCGCGCCATACAGCGAGATGCACGCGACGCAGACGAGGTAAGTCTTCCGCCACGGCCAGCGGAAAGTGAGGCGCATCGCGGGCGCGAGCGCGAGTGAGCCGCAGAAAAAGGCGATGAAGTGCAACGCCTTGTCCCAGACTTTCATCGTATTGATGCCCTCGACTTCCGGCCCCGAGAGCGAGGAGAGGCAGAAGACCACGGAGACCCAAATGACCACACCCAGCCAGCAGATGCGGCGGAACCAAAACAGACAGCGAGCGACATTCATGGCTTACGTTGAGGCGTGCGATTGCGAGTGGATGATCTTTTTCATAAACTGAATCGAGACGCCCTCCACTGCGAGCGACACGTCGTTGTAGCCCATCGAAGGCATCTCGTTTTTCCAAAGGACCGCGCCGCTTTCCAAATCGAGGCAAAAGAGGTGGCCATAAGAACCGGCAAAGACCTGCCCATCCACGACGAGCACGGAAACGCCCGTGCGCGAGCGCCCGCCCATGACGCCTTGCTTGAGCGCCGTGCGCCACAGCTCGCGCCCGCTCTCGCGATCTATCGCGGCGACGAAGCCGTTACTGCCGATGATGAGTGGATTTTTCATAGATGGTGTGCGGCGGATATTCTCGCAGCGTGCCGCTATGGAAAGCGCAAATCCGCCGCGCGTGCTCGCAGCGAGCGGTTTGCGGCACCCACGAAAAATTTACTTTCTAGTGGTGGAGTTCAGTTTTGAAAAAACCGAGCCATGCGAGGATGGATGCCTGTTTGCGCGTCGTTCTTCGCGACACTTGTGTCTCAAAGGCGGAGGTTGCCTACTTTCACCCGCCCGCGCTCGATCTCCGGCACGTCAATGTCGCTGCCGCCTTGCGCGAGATGCTCGCGGGCAATCTCGGCGAGTTGCGCATAATCCTTGCGGATCACACTCAGCTCGGCCTCGGATAAATCCTCCAGATTCAGCAACGCGACGTGCGCGCCTTGCGTGGCGCGGATGAGCTCATCGAGCTTGATCTGGATGGCCTGCGTGTCGCGGTTCTGGCTGTTCTGGATGAGGAAGACCATGAGGAACGTGATGATCGTCGTGCTCGTATTGATGATGAGCTGCCACGTATCACTAAAGCCAAACAGCGGCCCCGTAAGCAGCCACACCACGATCATCCCCGCCGCCACGGAGAAGGCGACGGGCCGCCCCGTGAGCACCGCGCACCGCTGCGCGAGACGGGTGAAAGTGGAGGACGGATTCGGCTTGCGCTGCATCAATCCTTGATCGTCGGGTTATCAATCCCCAGCGCCCCCGCCAGATCCGTGAGATGCTCCTGCTCCTGCGCGATGATTTTGCGCAGCACTTCGCTGAGGCCAAACTCCCCCATCGCCTCTGCCTGCCGGATGCGCTCGCGGTATTGCACGATGGTGTCGCGCTCGTTTTCCAGATCGTAGCGCAGCATCGTCTCCGCCTTGTCGGACATCTTCACTTTCTTCGGCACCGTCACCGGCGTGCCGTTCAAATAATCAATCTGCTTGGCGATTTGCAGCGCATGACTCAGCTCCTCCGCCGCGTGTTCAGCCAGCTCCCGCGCGATGTCAGAAAAGGCCGCACCTTTGATCGTCTGGCTATAAACCGTGTAGGCGATGATGGCTTGGAATTCGCGGGCGAGATCTTCGTTCAGCAGTTCGATCATGTGTGCCCGGGAGATTTTGTGTTCATTATTCATAGCCCAAGGAATCGCAGCGGGCGTATGCGTCGGTTGTGTGAAAAATCCATACATCCGCCGCCCACCCCACCCACGATCTCAAGCCGACATCAACTTTATGAAAACACTCATCACACTCACCACACTCAGCGCCGCCCTCCTCGGATTCACCGCGTGCGACTCCAAAGTCGAATCCACCCGCAAAGAAGCCTTGGAGAGCAAAGCCGACGCCCTGGAAAACAGTGCCGACACCCTTCGCAAAAACGCCCAGACCGACGCCGACGCCGTGAAGCGCCAAGCCGCCCTCGATGCCGTCGCCACCAAAGACGCCACGAAAGCGCGCGCCGAACTCGAAAAGAAATCCGCCGCCGAGACCGCTGAGAGCATCCGCACCTCCGGCGAACACGCCGCGAAGAACCTCGAAGAAAAAGCAAAAGACACCCGCGAGCAGAAATAGCCCGTCGGAGAGAGCGTTTTAGCCCGAACGCCGCGATTACCGGAACTTATTGGGTCGGCCCTTCGGCCCTTCATCGTTCACACGAATCCACCTTGGGCGTTGCCCAAGGCTGGTATAAATCCGGACCTTCGGCCCTCAAAAGCGGCGTTCGGGCTTAACCCGTCAAAGCCTCTCTGAGCCCCCTCAAAGACCTTGTGAGCCCCCTCAAAGACCTTGTGACGACCCTCTAAGGCGCGAATGCGTGCGCTCCGTCCGCACAAATCGCTCGGTTTCTGTGAAGTCATTTCAATTACATGAGGGGACTCCGGGAAACTCGCGTGCGATTAGCGCAGAACGGCCTTGGGGGTGGATGCGGCGCTTGTGGTGTCGTGGTTTTCGAAAAAGTCGCGGTTTTCCCCGCCCGCAGCCCACCCGAAGGCGATGTCGTGCTGTCGCTTGCCACCGCATTACAAGGCTTCGCCCGAGTTTCCGGGAGTCCCCTCTAGTGGGTTCTGGTCCAAGAATGTAGCGCACCTCACATCCGTAGGGGGGGCGCCCAAGCTACTTTCCGCTGTCGCCATATAAGTTTTCGGAAATCTCTCTTTTTAAACCGACCACACCGCGCAATTCCCGCTTGCCACACTGCCGCTCATCTCGCAGAAAGCGGGCTCAGTTCTTTGCGAGTTTTTAAAAAGCAGTGATCGAAGGTTGGAACTCCGTGTGAATCGGAGGCAGTTGCGCTGCTGTATTTGGAATACGACTTCTCCATGTCTCGCGAGAGACGCCAGTCCCGGCACTTGTGCGGGGGCGAAGGTGGGAGAGGAAGGTGCGCGCGGTCTTCACTAAGGCTGCGCCGAAAATCCAAAAGCCAGAATACTTCCTCGATCACTACTCATGCGCTGCGGCGTGCTTTTTCTACAAAAGGAGAAGGCTGCTGCGGTGAAAAAACTTCCTCGCCAAAAGGAAGATGAGGGATCAGCTCGACTCTCGTGCCGTGGCGGCTTCTGCCGCGCGGCGGTGTGTCTTGGTCTCTCGGGAAATCAACACACACACACAAATGAAACATACTATCATCCTCAGTGCGGCCTTTGCCGTGCTCGCCACCGCCACCGCCACCGCGCAATCGCTCACGATCAGCGCGCCGGGCTTTAGCTCCAGCAAACTCTTCGAGACCGCCGTGGGCGAGACGATCGGGGGGGTGGATTTTAACGGCACGGGCGATGTCTATTACCTCGTCCGCACGGCCACGGGCACCACGAGGCTGCAAGTGCGCACGGCGGCGACGAGTTACGCGACGGCGACGACGCTGCATGATTTTGGCAGCGCGGTGTATGGCTCTTTCGTGACGTTGAGTGGTGGGAAAATCTTTTACGGCGAAAACAGCACTGGCGCAATCCGCGTCCACGACATCGCGATGAATACCGACGCTCTGCTGGCGGTGGTGCCGGGAAATTACGAGCTGTCGGTGGCTCCGAGCGGTATCGGCTATTTGTCGAATAACCCCGGTGGATTTTCCGCCGTAAATGAGGTCGCCACTTTGAATCTCACGAGCGGCGCGACTACTACGAAGCTCACGACGAGCGATTACTCTGGCTCGGCGGCGGCGGACGATCTCGGGCGTCTCTATTATGGCGGCACGGCGTTTGGCGTAGGCGGCGGCATCTACCGCTACAGCGCGGCGGAGGTCGCGGCGGGCGGGCTCACTCTCGACGCGGGGCACCAGTGGGTGAGCAATGGCGGCAACGCCTACTTTGCCTTCAATGACTCGGGAAGCCTGTGGCAGACAGACTTCGCGGGCCTCGGCTTTTATAATACGACGACCGCCGCCTACACCGCGATCGGCAGCAGCAGCGACAGCATCGGCAATCTCGCGGCGGACAGTGCGCAGCTTTTCGCCAGCGTCACCACGTATTCCGGCGGGCAGAAAAGCGCCATCTTCCGAGTCATCCCCGAGCCCGCTTCTGCGCTGCTCGCGCTCGGCGGGCTCGCCGCTCTCGTCGTGCGTCGCCGCCGTCGCATCGCGTGAAAACACTCATCTTACTCGCACTCGTCACCACGAGTGTTTTGGCAGGGCCGTTCGCGCCGAGCGCGGGCATCTCGGGCTCCACGGCGATAGCAAAAGGCTCCCCCGCCATCGTCGGCTGGGCCACGGGCTACCTCGATTACACGCCGGGGCCCCAGGACATCACGGACCCCAGCGGCCCCGTGGTGACTTGGCCCTATGTGGACGGCGACCCGAACCCCGCGCCCTACGCCGCGCTCGGCCCGGCGGATGCGGAACTGGATTCGCTCCCCGTCGTGAGTCTCGGCGATGGAGGCAGCCTCACGCTCACTTTTGCAAAGCACATACACGATGGGAACGGCTTCGACTTCGCGGTTTTTGAAAACGGAATCACCGACACTTTCCTCGAACTCGCCTTCGTGGAAGTCAGCTCCGACGGCCTCAATTACACGCGCTTTCACGCCACCTCGGCCACGCCCACTACCACACAAGTCGGCCCCTTTGGCGCGCTGAACGCCACGAACCTCAATAACCTCGCCGGCAAGTATCGGCGCGGCTTTGGCACGCCCTTCGACCTCGCGGAACTCATCGGCACACCCGGCCTCAACCTCGAAGACATAGGCTACGTCCGCCTTGTGGATGCCGTCGGCAGCATAGACCCGCTCTACGCCACGCGCGACTCGCTCGGCAACATCATCAACGACCCGTGGAAGACTCCCTACGAGACCGGCGGTTTCGATCTCGACGCCATTGCCGTGCTCAACGCCGTCCCCGAGCCCGTCAGCACCGCGCTGCTTCTCGCGTGTGCGGGACTGCTCGCGCGGAGGAGGAGATTTTGCGTATGAAAAACCGCGCCTTCACGCTCATCGAATTGCTCGTCGTCATGGCCGTTGTGGCCATCGTGGCGACGTTGCTTTTCTCCACGCTCGCCAGCGCGCGCGCATCGGCAGATGCCATCACCTGCATGCAAAATCTCCGCGCGCTCAGCGACGCGAATCTCCACTACGCCACCGACCACGACACTCGCTTTTGCTTCGCCCAAGCCCGCAGTAACAACCTCCGCTGGCACGGCTCTCGGCACGATGCAAAGGTCCCCTTTGATCCCACGAAAGGCCCGCTCTCTCCCTACCTCGGGCACGATGCGAAAGTGAAACTCTGCCCCAGCTTTGCTGGCTTCCTGAAAGACGACGACAGCTTCGAGACGGGCTGCGGCGGCTACGGCTACAACGCCATCTACGTCGGCGGCACCCCCACCAATAAATGGGACGGCGAACTCACCGTCGCCATCCCCGCGCCCAGCCGCACCGTCATGTTCACGGATACCGCCCTGAGCCGCAGCAAAGGCGTGCAAGAATACGCCTACACCGAGCCTTGGGAATGGGTCTCTCCCAAGGGCGAACTCTCCGGCACGCTCTCCCCCAGCGTCCACTTCCGCCACGGCGGAAAAGCGAACGTCGCTTGGTGCGATGGCCACGTGACCTCCGAAGCTCCGAGCAAACTTGGCGACAAAAATTTCTACAACGGCGACGACGCGAAAAACCAGATCGGTTGGTTTGGCCCGAGCGAGGAGAACGGCTACTGGAACCCGCTCTCAAAGTAGCCCCGTCGCAACATGACGGCAAAATCCATTGCATGACGGCAAAGGACGCATACGCTCCGCACCCTTTTTTGAAACACGAATGGATAAACCAATAGCAGGACAACGTTGGGTGAGTGACAGCGAGCCAGAGCTGGGGCTTGGCATGATTATCAAATGCGAGGGTGGGCGCGTGGAGGCGTTCTTTCCGGCGGCTCGGGAGCAGCGGATATATTCGCTGGAGTCGGCACCGCTGCGGCGCGTGCTTTTTGCAGTGGGGGATAAAATAAAGACGCATGATGGGCAGGAGATGCTGGTGGTGACGGTGGAGGATCGCGCGGGGTTGCTGGTCTATCACAGCGAGGCGCGGGAGCTGCCGGAGGCGCTGCTCTCGGACACGATTAGTTTTAGCAAGCCGGAGGATCGGCTGCTCGTAGGGCAGGTGGATGATCTGGCGACTTTCGACTTGCGGGTGGAGTCGCTTTTCC
>JAYVQK010000226.1:0-19697 GCA_043757005.1 Verrucomicrobiaceae bacterium | reverse complement strand
AACTACTCCGCCGCTCTGCTTTGGCTCCGCCCTTGCGGGCAAAATGGGTTTGGAGGGACTGGCAGAGCCGCGAGCGTCACTGCAAAAACGCTCGCGGCCTCCCTTGGAAAAAGGAACCGTTTTTTCACCAACGGCCTGCACAGATTTTTTCACGGTTGAAGGTGAAAGGTTGAAAGTTTCGGCTCGCGATTAAGCCCCGACGACGACGGGCTCTTTTGCAAATTCGGGATGCACAAAAGACGGCTCTTTGCGGCTAAAAAACCGCGTGAGAACCGCAATCCCTTCGTCCGCATATTCCAGTAATTGAGCAATGGCCCGCTCGGGCGTATTACTGAAATCCGAAGTATCTGGCAGCGACTTTTGCAGCCGCGAGCTGTAATGGATATGGTGGAAAACATCGCACCGCCCTGCTAATTGCCGCGCGTGGTTGCTCCGCGCCCCGTTCTGCTCCACGACGATTTGGCAGTAGGGCGCGAGTAGCGCGGCGATCTTATCCGTGAATTGGGCGCACTCTTCATCGGCCATCGCGTCGCACGCGCGGCGCAAATCCTCTGCGGCGGGTATGAGTTTTTCGGCGACTGCCATTTGCCCGCCGAGCGCACGTTTGCGACGGTGCGGAATCAAAAGGAGCTGTGTCTTGGTGCGCGCCAACTGGTTCACGGCTGTATTATCCAGCGGGTCGCACTCGCTCACTTGTTTTTCTTCCAATTTGTAAGCTCCTCTTCAAGGCGTCCTACGGTGTTGTATTCGTGAACCCAATCAGCGAGTTCTTTGCGGAGCGTGGATACCAGCTCCATTTGTTTTTTTTGCTTGGTTTGCGTTCATGTGATGTGTTTTTGCGGTTGGTTTGGGTGGCTGGTTAGAAAGTGTCTTTGCCAAAGGTGCCGGGGAATACGGCGGGCGGTCGGCTGGCGGCGGGCTGTGAAAAACGAATCACGGGCGATTCTCCGCATTTTCCCGCGCCGTCCGCTATCATGGCGCGGCTTGCAGATTCCGGCGCGCTGGCGGTATCGGCGAAACTCGGCGGCGGGCTTGTCTGTTTGGCGTGGAGATCGGCTTGCATGGGTTTTGCGTGGTTTTCGGGGTTAGAGGCTGAGCAGCTCGATTTCGCCGTATGTGAATTGCATCGTCCGCGTGTGGATAGCAGCGGCCTCTGGGCTGTGGCTGCACTTGGCCAGCGCCGCGCTGGCCTCTTGCAGTTTGCAGAGCGTGCGCAGCGTGGGCCGGGTGCGGGCTTCATCAAGGTAGCTCGTATAGATGGATGTGCAGAGCTGCAAATCCGCCTCCGCCTCTGCCACCCGTGGGGCAAACTCCGCGAGATCGTCGCACAGTTGCTTTGCCCGTTCGAGCTGTGCAGGCTCATTGTCCGCACAGTAGTCCCGCAACTGGGCAGCGATCTTTTGAAGCTCTAAGAAGGAACCTTCCCCATAAGTCCAACCCGAGCTTTTGCCCATATTGAGCTGGGCTTCTAGTTTGGTGAGGAGCTTTGCGACGGTGGCAGTCGGGATGTCAGATGACTCAGAGGACATCGTGAGAAAAGAGAGCGCGTCTGCTGTGAGGATCGTCACACCCTCTAGCGCGCCTTGGCGACAGACGGCGGCGCTGTGCAGGAAGGTCACTTCCCGCGCCGAGTTCGTGAGGATCGTGGGGGATAGATCAATGTAATGCCGCCCGCCTACGAATTGGCGTCCCTCCGCCGTCCACTCGATATTGTTCAAGAAGAGCCCCACGCCGCTCACTAAATCCGGCGTGCCGTGCCCTGCCACTAAGACGGGCTCGCCTTTGTAGGCGGAAGAGCCTTTCACCGTATTGTGCTCAAAATCGAGCGCCACTCGATCAAACCCGCTGGCCTTTTGATTTTTTGGCAACTGCGCGAGCGAAGTGCCGTTCAAAATGAAGTTACCCTTTGCGCCGGGGTTATCGCCCCAGCTCATCAATTTGAGCCGCGAAGGCAATTCCGTCCCAGCCCCCAGCGAGATCGGTGTGCTACCCAGCAAGAAGAGTTGCGAATTTTTCAGCGGCGGAGGGTTAGCGAGCATGGCGTGGCTTTTTGGGTTTGGCGGGCTGGGAGTGGGCGGCGTCGTAGGCGGCGTGGATTGTCGCCAGAGCGGTGGAAATGGTGAGAGGGTGTGTGCCGAGATTGATTCCGACTTTGGCCGCAAGATGCCGGGCTTGGTGCAGCGGGGTAAGGTAGGGATCGAAGCCGAGCCATTTGGTGACGGCGGCTTGCCATTTGAAATACTCGGGAGCCGTCCAAATCGCTTTGCCAAGTGCCAACTCGATGCGGCGGCGGCTCTTTGGGCGATTGGCCCAGCCGAGCAAGAATACCTTAAACGAGCTGGCTTTGAGCCCCGTCTTTTTAGCGAGTTGCTGCACGCTCATGCCGGATGTCGCAAGGGCGGCTCGGAATAGAATGTTATCGGTATCAGCAGCGGGCATGGATGGAGGAATAAACACTTTAAGCAATCTTGTCAATAAATGGTTTTCGCATCGTTTAATTGTCACTGCGGAAGTCAGTGGCTACGTGGAGAAAGTGAGCGAGCCGCTATTACAAAAATCCAAGTTGTCCGATGACGAAAAAGGCGTCGCCGTGCGCTTGCGGCGGATGCGGCGGCAAGAGCGGCTCAGTCAGCAAGAACTGGCGGATGCAATCGGAAACACCCGCGCTTCGTTGGCAAACTACGAATACGGATTGGCTCCAGTGCCTTTTGAAGTGGGGCTTAAAATCTGTCGCCGTTTGAACGTCAGTCAGGCGTTTTTGGCTTTGGGCAAAGAACCGATGCGGCCTTTCATCCCGCTAAGCGACCTGAAAGTGTCCACTGCTTTAGAGTTGGATTTCAACGGCACCTTCCACGTTGGATTCCGGCAGCTACTCGCAAAGGCGTGGACACGCTTAAAGACACAACTCGTGCCGGAAAACTCGCACATGGAATTGACGGCGATAGTGCTACGGCAAGCATCCGAACGCGATCTTTTCAGGATGATTATTAACGCCGCTACCTCATGCGTAGATGAACAAATTCACCCGGCCAAAATGGTGAAGCTCGATTTCATCCAAGGGGCAGCGGAGGAGTTAAAACGGCGTCTTTCTAGGTAGCGACTCGGGATAAATTGAAATAAAATCAATTTATTATTGACGCCTCGATTGATTTTATTTCAATCTCGTATTCGTGGAAAAGCAAGGCCCGCTCACAAAAGCTCTTATGAAGAGGGTAAAGAAAGCCACCTCTGAAAGAGGGGCAAAACAAACTCTCGCAGCGGAGCTTGGTGTTTCGGCGTCTTCCTTTTCCCATTTCCTCAGCGGCGCGAGTGCGCCGCAAGCAGAGGCGATGCTTCGTTTGCTAAATTGGGTCACGGCACACGAAGCCAAAACAACAAAGAGCCCCGCCCGTGCGCTAACACGAGCGAGGCCAGTGACCCAGCCAACGAAAACCAAGACAAATGACAAACGAAAACCGGGTCGCAAAAGACCCTAAACGTAAAGCCCCCGAAAAACAACTACAGAGCGGTGATCCGCTTGTTCTGGTATCCATACCTCTGTCAAAAGATGACTGGTGGATGCTATCGAACCGCGTAATAAAACCGATAGACCTACACCCTTTCTCTTGGTGGAAAGAGCGCATCAAAGCGAGTAAGAAAAGAGAGCTGCACATAGACTTTTCAAAAGGTCTTGGCAAAGCAGGTAGATATAACCTACGCCTGCACATTCCTTCAAGAGTGTGGCAATCTCTACAGGCTAAAATCGTTGCTTCTATGCCAATAATGAAAGCCATGTTTGGAAGCCTTCTAAAACACTGTAAAGAGCAGTCTGATGCTGTTCTGCAAAAGGAGTCTATGTTAGGCAGAATCAGCCTCTAAACCCACCGCCGCACAAAGGCCACGCTCGCCACTGGCAGGCGCGGCCTTTTGCTTTTATACTCTCGCCCGCTCATGCAAATCGAAGCCGCTGAAATCAAACTCCGCGACGGTCGCCACACGCCATTTGTGCGCGTGGCGGGCCGCTGGTATTGCATCGAGACAGAGCCGCCCATGCTCGCTCTCGGCGCTGCTTTCTTCCAACCCGTCGCCGCCGATTTACAAGAGGATTGGCACGCGGCGGAGCTTGCGCGGGTGCATCGGCCCGCCGATGAAGCCACAGGCCGCGCGGCTCTGCATTTGGAGAATTTCACGGACGATGCACAAGTCGTGAAGCTCGCCCGCCGCTTCTACGAACTCGCTTCTGAATCTCTCGCGAAGGAAGGGCCGCTGGTATGAAGCACACCGCCATATTCTCCACGAACGGAAGGGATGTTCTGCGCGCGACGATCCAAACGAAAATCATATCGGGGCATCTCGTGGCAGTCATTTGGGAAGGCGATCACAGCGCAATCTTGGCAGCACTGCCAACGCTCCCCGAGCTGCCAATGGAAATCGCGCCGCCCGACTTTGTAACATACCTCACTCATGCTGCCACCCTCGCAAAAGTCACCGTGCGCTTTGAGAAAGTGGGCAGGGCGATTCACGCGAGCGAGTAGCCGCTATTGAGGTTCGGCGGGCGGCTTTTTTAGTTGTTCCGCCTCGGCCAATTTTCGTAGCCGCCAGAACTCCCGAGCCTCTACCAAATACGGGGCCTCGAAATCCTCTGTAAAGTCGCGCTCCCATGCGGCATCCAGCGAGGCGAGCTGTGCCTCCGTTAGTTCCCGCTCGTAAGCGGGGTTCGTGGATGGGCTGATCGTTGCTTTCATGCCCACGATCCTACCCGCGCTCCTGTAAATTTGCGAGCGTCTATCTTGCACGGCTTGCAGGCGTGTTAGGGCTTTGCCTTCGCGCGCGATACAAGGGGGACGCAATGGCGGGCGCGATACACTATACTTTGGGGCTGGATGCTTCTGGACTACAGAGGGGTTTATCGCGTGCGAAAGAAGCTCTGTCGGGCTTCACGGGCATGGTCGGGAGAGTGACGGGCCTCACCACGGCAGTGACAGGGCTCGGCGGCGCGCTCGGCGCGGGCTTTGGCCTCAAGAAAGCCATAGCCGAGGCGGCAGACATGGAAACCCTACTGGCTTCCTTCACCACGATGCTCCACGGCGCGCAGCTTGCGCGGGGCATGATGGGCGACCTCCAAAAGCTCGCCAATAATACGCCGCTCAGCCTCCCAGAAGTAGCACAGGCCGGAGCAACGCTGCTCGGTATGGGAGCCAAGGCAAACAATGTCACCAGCGAGCTGAAAATGCTCGGGGACATCGCCAAGACGGTGAATATGCCGCTGAATGAAATGGCGGCGATCTACGGCAAGATGCGTAGCGGCGGGTCGCTCCATGCCGACGACATCAATCAACTCGCCTCGCACGGCATCCCCGTTTTGCAACAGTTTGCGGCGCAGTTTGGAGTGGGAGAGGAAGCGGTGCGCGGGCTGGTGGAACACGGCAAGATCGGGTTTAACGATCTGAACCAAGCCTTTGTAAGACTCACGAGCGAGGGCGGGCTTTATTTCCGCGCGATGGAACGCCAAGCAACGACGCTCCACGGCAGGGTGAGCACGCTTGGGGACTCGTGGGACGAGCTTTTCCGCAAGTTTGGCGCTCCCGTGAATAACGCGCTCAAACCGCTGATCGTGGAAACCACCTCGATGCTAGACGGGCTCACTGGCAAAGCGGATGAATGGGGCAAGACGCTGGCGGTTGCGATCCGCACGGCGACGGCGCTTTTCAAAGGCGGCGGGCTAGGGGATTTCGTGGCAGTGAGTTTCGAGCTGGGCGCGAAGAAAGCTGTGAACGTGCTGATCGGCGGGATCGGGGAGGCTTTTGTGTGGGCCGTGGGCAAGATCGTCCCGCTGTTGAAATCAGTTTTTGCAACGCTGATGGATGTGAATATGTGGAGCGGTATCTTTGGCCTCGCCTCTGATATGCTCGTGGGTGCTGGTGATGAGATTGCCAAGAGCATCCGGAGCGCGCTGCCCTCGAAATTTTACTCGGCATCGGACAAGCCAGATGACTTTGCCGTGTTGCGACACAAGGAAGATCGGGCAAGCAAGCACAACGACGCCACCGATGCCCTCCACACCGCCAGTGAGACGTTCTCGGGCGCTCTCGGCGGGTGGATGGAGAGCATGGGGCAAAAGTTCAAAGTATTCTCAGAGGGCGACATCGGCGCGCTACAGGCCCGGAAAGATGCGCTGCTCAATGATGCCAAAGCTTCGATGCCACAAGGGACGATGCTGCAAAGACTCTTCGCGGCGTTCCCGAGCGTGCAACGCTACGGGGAAAATCTGATGAATCTCCAGCGCGGCAGTCCCTTGGTTGCGGTGGCCAAGGCGATGGATGCGCCGATATTCCATGCGCAAGACAGGCTCTCGCAAGTCGGCGGGCATATCGGCGGCGGATACAACCTCGATACTTCCTCTCAAAAAGAGCAAGTAGGCCAAATGAAGCGCACGGCGGTAGCGTGTGAAAAGCTGGTGCGATTCCTCGATCCAAAGAACGGGCGTGGGCTGAAATTTTGACAATGAGCGACTCCAACGAAAATTTCAAATGGGTAGGAATTAAAACGGTCACTCCGGGAAAGAGAAAGTGGAAGATCAACCACGAGGGCATCACAGTCATCGCGGAATACAATGGCCCCGCGAGCGCGCTTTTGACCTCAGGGTTGCTCTACGGGGGCGGGATGCAAGAATTTGAAAACTATGGGTTGCGTGTAAGTGATATTGATATTGAGCAGCTCGATGGCGGTGCGGGACAAATGACTGTCACGCTCACGTCGCCCACTGTGCCAGAGCAGTTCGGTTTTCAAACGCCCGTGGCTATCGGCGATCCTGTTTTTGAAATCGAATGGGAGGAACTTACGCTCGCCATTCAAAGCCACCCGCGTTGCGGCACACTTACCAGCGCAGCCGGGCCGCTCAAGATCGGGTGGGATGACTTCAATGAGATCGAAGCCAATTCTGAGGCTTACAGCGGGATCGGGGATGGGAAATGGGACTATCACCAATACGCAGCCATCCGCCGGAGTGGGACTGATAGCTTTTTTGCTGCGCAGCCGATTGTTCACAGGACAACTTTCTGGACGAAACAACCGCCCACGCCCGGCGACATTTACCACATTCAAAACCCGCCAATAGATTCGGGCGCTCCAGAGGGCTACCAATGGCTCAAGGGCCCGGTGCGCGTGCGGCAAACTAGCAAAATATGGGAGATGGATGAATCTTGGCGCGGCGCGGACACATGGGATGAACTCATTTATCCTCACGCCGGCGTATGAAGATGGCTCTTTCTTTTTCTAATCTGTGGGGATTCGCGCCCTGCAAGGCACCGTGCCGCCACGCCCGCCAGCTCGCGGCGCGGTGCCACACTCTTTTATGAATACCACGCCCGAAACTACCACGCCCATTCCCAGCGTGCAGCGCATGAACCTAGACACGATCCTCATTTTTTCCTTAGTGCAGCCGGATTTGTTCGGGTTCAAAGACGGCGCTCCGACTGCGCAAAAACTGATCTACTGCCCCGGCCTCATCTCTGATCTGCTCTTTGCCTTTATCGCCCCCGGCGAGGCAATGGCGGCTTGCGATCAGCCCAGCGTGGCAGGGAGCAAACTCACCAGCTATCGCATAAAGGCGTTCAAATTCGTGCGGGAAAACATTCCTTTCGCAGAAATCCCGCGCCTCTTGGCAGCCATCGGCGCGGAGATCGCCAAGAACTGCGTAGAGTCGCTTGTGGAGAGCGGGCAAATAATGGCGGAGGGCGATAGCAAACAAATGTGGCAAGCATGAGAGCCATCGCCGAAAGCCCGCCACGCCTCCGCCGCCCCTCCGCGAGCCACTCGCCACGCCAGCAAAAGCGCGCAAGTGCTAACACTTCCGTAATGAAAGCCTCCCACCTCCCACCTTTCGGCGTAGAGTTGAATTTGTCCACGAAACGCCCTTTTCCTCTGTCGAAGGTCGGAAGCCACCTCCCACCATTCTGCTTTCCCCGGTGAAAAATGTAAGCCTCGCGTTTATCCCTAAAATCAAAGCCTAAAGCCTTGATCGTGTGCATTTTGGGCTATTCGCCCTTATTCGCCTCTGTTCAGACATATTCAACTCTCTGCCACCGCGGGACGTGTCCCGAGAAAAAGGGACACCGTTTCCAGAGCGCGCGACGCGTCCCGCGCTCCGGAAGCGCCGTGTTCCTCCGTCGGTGCCGCGTCCCTTTTTCCAAAAACCGCCGCTTTTACCGCACGGGATGCTGTATAAAATGAAAAGGGACGCCGTTTCTGAAGCGCGGGACGCGTCGCGCGCTCTGGAAGCGCCGCGCTCCGCCGCGCGAGCAGCGTGCCTTCCTGCGCGGGACAGGGTCGTTGGGTTTTAATGAGAGAGAGCATCAGTGTTCTAGGAGTTGCGGAGATGTGACTTCACAAGGGGCGTAGAGGGCGGCGGGGAAAATGGTAACGGGGGTTTTTGAAATACGCCTCCCGCACCGCCAGAACAGGAGAACGCTCGTTTGAAGATACCAAAATGACTGGGTGCGATGAAATCAGCGTTTCCGCAGAGCAACTGGGCTGGTGCCCGGCCTCTACCCCTAGGCGGCATCGCTTGCGGGCGTTTGGCCCAATCACGCCTGTAAGCGCGGCGTGCATTTACCAAACGCTACTTCATGTAGCCTTATCGGGATACGCAGCTTGGGCCTACGCGGCGCGATCCGCCGCTTTTACGGTATCTGTGCCCACGGCGGGCTGGGTCTGGCTGAGAACTCGCATGAGGGCGGAATAGATTTCGGAGGGGCCGAGGCCTTTGCTCACGTAGCCATTAGCACCGGCTTTGCGGGCGGCTTGCATGGCTTCTTCGTCGTAGCCGAGGCCGGTGAACATGACGATCGGCACGGCGGGGTATTTATTGCGGATCATGGTGATGAGCGTGAGGCCGTCAATTTTCGGCATCCCGATGTCGAGGATGATGGCGTCGCAGGGATTCAGATCGAGCCAGCTCAGGACTTTTGAGCTGTCGGTGAGGGAGGAGCATCCGTGCCCCTTACTGCGAAGGTAAGTGGTCAGGAAGCGGTTCAGGAGGCGATTGTCGTCAACAACAAGGAAGTTCATACGTGTGTTTGGGCCGTTTGGTTGCGGGTAAGATAGCAACGCACGTGCCAAGGGCGGTTGATGGTTGATGGTTGATGGGCGCGCACTCGTAGCGCGGACGCCTCGCGCTTGCGGCGCTTCCATCAACCATCAACATTCAACCATCAACCCTACGCTGGCGCGAAGTCCATCGTGCGGCGCGCGGGGTCCACGCGGGCGATGACGACTTGTAGCGTGTCGCCGAGCTTGAAGCTGGCGTTGGTGCGGCGGTTCACGAAACAGGTGCGGCTGTTGTCGAATTGGAAGGGGCCACCGGGCAGTAGCACGGCGGGCACGAGGCCGAAGGTATCGGCATCCGGCAGCTCCACGAGGAGGCCGTGCGCTTTCACATCCGTCACGAGCGCGCGGTAGGGCACGAGGTTTTTCTCGTCGAGCTGGCGCTGAAAATACTCGATCTTCTTCACGAGCACGCTCTCTTTTTCCGCCGCTGCGCTGGTGCGCTCGGTCTCGGAGAGGTGCTCGGCGATCTCGGTGAATTCCCTGCGTCCGCCTGTCTTCTCGCGAGCCAGCACGCGGTGCGCGACGAGGTCGGCGTAGCGGCGGATGGGGCTGGTGAAGTGCAAGTAGTCCGCCTTCGAGAGGCCGTAGTGGCCGATGGGGTCGGGCGAATACGCGGCGCGGCGCAGGCTTTTGAGGAGCTCGATTTTCAGCCGCGCCTCGTCGGTGCGCCCGCGCAGTGCGGCGAGGAGCTTGGTGACTTCGTTGCGGTTCGTGAGGTCGCCCACGCGGACTCCGTTGACGCCCAGCGTGTGCCGCAGGTCGGCGAGGCGCTCGGGGTCGGGCTTGTCGTGGACGCGGTAGATGCAGGCGGCGGGGCGGTTCTTGATCTCGTGCGCCACGGCCTCATTTGCGGCGAGCATACACTCCTCCACGAGCTGATGAGAGGCATCGCTGACGACGCGCTCCAGGCGATCCACTCGGCCCGTGGCATCCAGCCAGACCTTGATCTCCGGGAAGTCCAGATCCAGCGAGCCTTCGGCGAAACGGTGCGCGCGCATCATCTTCGCCAGCTCCCACGAGAGGCGGACATTTTCCGGCACCTCGGGGACAAAACCGGGGACGGTCTCGCCATTGATCATCGCCATCGCCTGCCGATACGTGAGGCGCGAATGCACGAGGATCACCGTGCGTGCAAAGCGCGCGCCGCGCACCCTGCCGTGCGGCGTGAGATCGAGGAATACCGTGTGGGCGAAACGCTCCACGCCCGCGCGCAGCGAGCACAGATCAGCGCTGAGGCGGAAGGGCAACATGGGGATCGTGCGATCCGCGAGGTAGGTGGAGTTTCCACGCTTCTTCGCCTCCACATCCAGCGCGCTACCGGGCCGCACGTAGTGGGCCACATCGGCGATGTGGATGCTCAAAAGCCAGCCGTCCTTCGTGCGCTCCACGGCGATGGCGTCGTCGTGATCTTTCGCATCATCGGGATCAATCGTGAGGACAAATTGCCGGCGACAATCCTCCCGGCGCGCGATCTCCTCCTCGGGCAAGCGCTCCGGGAAAGCATCCGCCTCCGCCGAACATTCCGGCGGGAAGTCCGTAGCCAAATCATGCGCCCGGATCACAGAAAGCATATCCACCCCCGCATCCGTCATCGTCCCCAGCAGCTCGATGAGCTGGCCGGTGGGCTGCACGTTCGGGTCCGTCCACTCGTCCATCTTCAGCACCACTTTATCCCCCGCGCGCGGCGGGCGGGAAAGCGCGGGGCCACCACTGCGGATGCGGAAATTAAACGCAATCTTTGGGTCGTCCGGCACCATGATTTTCTCGCCGTTATCCACTTGATACACGCCGACGAAACTCGTCCTCGCCCGCTCGATCACACGAATCACCCGAGCGCGGTCGCCCGTCGTGCGCTTCGCCTCCACCGTGTCGCCGTGCAGCGCGGGCGGGATCGCCTCATCATGCAGCCACGCGAGCAGCACATCCCCCGGAGCGAGGATGCGACCGCCTCCGCGAAGATTGCAAACGAGCCTGCCAATGATCGGCGCGCCGCCGCTTGCTGGCTGCTCGGAGCGCGATTGCCTGCCGCGCTCTTGGCGCGGAGGGCGTCCTTTTTCACGACGATCTCCGCCCGGCTTTTGTGCAGGATTAGAATGAGCGGAGTCTTTTGCACGACCACCTTGCATGCGGGGCGAGCCGCCCGCTGGCGGGGTATCCGCGCCACGTTCGCGCGTGGATGGTGGGCGGGCTTTCCCGGTGGGCCGAGCGTGCGGACCCTGCTTCCTTTTTACTTCACGCTTCGGCTTGTGGTGGCTCACGCAGTCCGCGCTTTCTTCGCCGCAGCGATGTATTTACCAGCGATCTTCGCGAGCTTGGACCAGTCGCCATTTTCGAGGATGTCCTTGGAGACGAGCCCGCCAGCGACTCCCACGGCGACTGCGCCTGCTTCAAAGTATGCGCCGATATTCTCCGGCGTGACGCCGCCCGTCGGGATCAGTTGCAGCATGGGCAGCGGTGCGAGCATCGCTTTGATATAGGCCGCACCGAGCTGATCGGACGGAAAGAGCTTCACAAAATCCGAGCCCAGCTCCTGCGCCACGAGCGCCTCGGTGGGCGTCGCTGCGCCGGTGATGATCGGCACGCCATAGCGATTGCACATACGGATGACCTCGGGCCGCACGACGGGCGTGACGACGAATTGCGCGCCCGCGATGAGCGCCGAGCGGCACGTCTCGGTATCGAGCACGCTACCCACGCCGACGAGCGCGGCCTCGCCGAGTGCGCGACCGATTTCGCGGATGGAATTAAGCGCGTTCGGCGTGGTCATGGTCACTTCGGTGACGGTGATGCCGCTGGCAAAAAGTGTCTTCCCCGCGTCCACCAGCTTTGCGCCAGTGTCGGAGCGGAGGATAGCGATGATGCCGGGATTTAGGAGACGTTGGATGATGGAGTTCTTATTCATACGAGAAGCGACACTCCACGAAACTGCGCAAAAAAAGGCAAGCCTCTCGTCGCTACTTCCGCTGCCAGATCGCCGCGAGCCTTGTCCCAGCGATGATCTGCCACGACTCCATGCGCGGGAGGAGCGTGCGGAGGGCGTCGTCTGCGCCGGGGGCCTCCGCCCACGTCGCCAGCCAGAGCCAGCAATACGCCTCCACGATGTCCGCCTTTACCCCGAGCCCCTGCGCGAAGAGCGAGCCGTAGTCGAGCTGCGCTCCAGCGTGCCCCACTTGCGCGGCTTTGCGCAGCCACTCGACCCCGCGAGCCTGGTCGCCGCGCGCCCAAAAGAAACGCCCCAGCGTGGCCATCGCGCGCGGCTCGCCAGTGCGCGCCCCATTCAGCAGGCGCGTGGTAAAAGCAGCGACAGTCTCCTTGGCCATATCGGGTGCCAACCAGAGCGCGTTGCCCTCTTTAAAAAGCCCCGTCTTGCGATACACCTCCCACTCCGCATCCTGCGCGAGCAGCGGTGTGGCGAGTGCGGCGAGGAGCAGCGCGAGGATGCGGAAAATCATGGCCGCAGACGGTATTCCACAAATCGCGCTTGCCAAGCATGACGCGGCTGGGCATTTTCCACGCCCGCTGTTTTCGGGTCGTAGTTCAGCTTGGTAGAACGCTTGAATGGGGTTCAAGAGGTCGTGGGTTCGAATCCCGCCGGCCCGACCAGCGTTTCCTTTTAAATCACGAAGCGCACGAAGCGCACGAAGGTGATAAAGGGATTCTTCTTCGCGTCTTTCGCGCCCTCCGTAGTTCAAATATACGACGCCTCATTTTTTAAAAATGCTCGCCACTCCACAGATCGTCCAAACCACCGCACTGCACACCGCCACCCTGCACGTCGTCGTTCCGCGCGAAGAGATCAGCACGGTCATCGGGCCGGGCATCTGCGAGGTGTTGGCTGCCATTGCCACCCAAGGCAGCGCGCCCGCTGGGCCTTGGTTCACGCACCATCGGTGCCGGCCTACGGATTTTTTTGATTTCGAGATTTGTGTGCCCGTGGCCACGCCCATCCACGCGGCGGGCCGTGTGCAACCGGGCCAGTGGCCGGCGATGAAAGTAGCGCGCACCTTCCACCACGGCCCCTACGAAGGACTCGCGGCGGCGTGGGGGGAATTCATCGGCTGGATCGAGGCAAACGGGCACACGCCAGCGGCAGGCCTCTGGGAGCGTTACTTGGTAGGCTCGGAGACCAGCCCCGATCCGGCAGACTGGCGCACGGAGTTGAATCGCCCATTGGTGAAAAAGAACTGAGCACGGGGCTTGCGTATCGAAAAGGTGCTGCCATATTCCGCCCCCTTTTTTTCAGTAATTAAGAGTATTTCATGTCACAACAAAACATCCGCAACATCGCCATCATCGCTCACGTAGATCACGGCAAAACTACACTGGTGGACTGTCTGCTAAAGCAGTCGGGCACTTTCCGCGCAAACGAAGCCAAGGCTTCCGAAGAGCGCATCATGGACTCGATGGATCTCGAGCGTGAGAAGGGCATCACCATCAAAGCCAAGAACGCCGCCTTCCGCTGGAAGGACTACCATGTGAACATCGTGGACACGCCCGGACACGCCGATTTCGGCGGCGAAGTGGAGCGCATCATGAAGATGATTGATGGCGTGCTGCTCGTCGTGGACGCGCATGATGGCCCGCAAGCGCAGACGAAGTTCGTTTTGAAAAAAGCGCTGGAAATCGGCGCGAAGCCCATCGTGGTCATCAACAAAATTGATCGCGAGAACGCCGAGCCGCACAAGGTGCTGGATCTTGTGTTTGAGCTCTTCCTGGAGCTGCACGCCACGGATGAGCAGCTCGATTTCCCCATCGTCTATGCGAGCGCGAAGAATGGCTACGCCAAGATCCACCTCACCGATGAGAGCGTGGACATGGAGCCGCTTTACCAGACGGTGATTGATAAAATCCCGCCGCCGAAAATCGGCGCAGAGCCTTACTTCCAATTCCTCGTGGCAAACCTCGACTACAGCGAATACCTCGGTCGTATCGCCTACGGTCGCATCGTGAGTGGCTCGGTGAAAATCGGCGACAACCTCGTGTGCATCCACACGGACGGGCGCAAGATTCGCAATAAAGTCACCGCAGTCTTCGGCCACGAAGGTCTAAAGAAGATCGAAATCCCCGAGGCATTCGCGGGCGATATCGTGGGCATCGCGGGCTTTGAAGACGTCTTCATCGGCGAGACGCTCACCGATAGCGAAGAGCGCAGCGCGCTGCCGTTTGTGGATATTGATCCGCCGACGATCAACATGAAGATCTGCATCAACGACGGCCCGCTCGCTGGCAAAGAGGGCACCCTCGTCACCGCGCGCCAAGTCGGCGAGCGGCTCTTCCGCGAGACGCGCACGAACGTCTCCCTGCAAGTCAGCGACACGGAGTTGGCTGGTCATTTCGAGATCAAAGCGCGTGGCGAAATGCAAATCGCGATCCTCGTGGAGCAGATGCGCCGCGAAGGGTTCGAGGTGCTCGTCTCTCGCCCCGAGGTCATTTTCAAACGCGATGACGCGGGCAATGTGCTGGAGCCTTTCGAGGAGCTGATGGTGGATGTGCCCGGAGAACATCTCGGCGACATCATGCAAAATCTCGCCCAGCGCAAAGGCGAGATCACGAACATGGAACATCACCCGCACAGCGTCGCGCTCACCGCGATCATCCCCACGCGCGGCATGATCGGCTTTGAGACCGTGCTCGTGAACGTGACGAAGGGACTCGGCATCATGAGCTCCCTCTTCCACGGCTACGCGCCGCACAAGGGCGAAATCCCGAGCCGCAACAACGGCGTGCTCGTGAGCATGGAAGGCGGCGTGAGCACGGCCTACGCGCTGGATACGATCCAAGAGCGCGGGCGTCTCTTCATTGATCCGCAGGAGGAAATCTACGAGGGCATGATCATCGGTGAAAACAGCCGCAACGAGGATATGCCCGTGAACCCCTGCCGCGCCAAGAAGCTCAACAATATGCGCAGCGGCGGCGACGGCAAAGGCATCGCCCTGCCACCCGCGCTAAAGCTGAGTCTTGAGCGTTCGCTGGAATACATCGCGCCGGACGAATACGTGGAAGTGACGCCCAAGAGCATCCGCCTCCGCAAAAAAGTCCTCAACGCCGGAGCCCGCAAACGCTCCGAAAGCAAGGCGCTGTAGTCACACGCAGCATTTCTAAAAAGCAAACGCCCGGAGGAAACTCCGGGCGTTTTCTTTGTGACGAGTCCGCCTTAATCAGCGTCAATAAACCGCAAATACCTGATCGGCGCTTTTTTCTACGCCCACCCGCACGCAATCCTTGCCCTCCGCCTCACGGCTCGCTACCACCACCGCCCCGCGTTTCACTTTCCACACTCAATGAATATCCACGAATACCAGGCCCGCGAACTCTTTGCCAAATACAACGTCGCTACACAGCCCGGCCACGTCGCCAGCACGCCCGAGGAGGCGGAGAAAATCGCCACCGAGCTCGGCACCAAGCAACTCATCGTCAAAGCCCAGATCCATGCGGGCGGGCGCGGCAAGGGCACCTTCCAGAGCGGCTTCAAAGGCGGCGTCCACGTCTGCTCCTCGCCAGCCGAGGCGCGCGACCTTGCGGGAAAAATGCTCGGCCAAGTGCTGGTGACGCACCAGACGGGCGATGTGGGCAAACTCGTCAGCAAAGTCTTCATCGGCGAGGCCGTGGACATCGCCCGCGAGATGTATTTCGCCATCCTCCACGACCGCGCCACCAGCGGCTACACCATCATCGCCAGCACCGAAGGCGGAGTGAATATCGAGGAAGTCGCCGAGCACACGCCAGAGAAAATCACCCACACCCACATCCACCCCACCATCGGCCTCCAGGCTTACCAAAGCCGCGAGATCGCTGCTGGGCTCGGCCTTCGCGGGCCGCTCATGAACCAAGCCGTGAAGCTCTTTGGCAATCTCTGGACGCTCTTCCTCCGCGCCGATTGCTCCATGGTGGAGGTGAATCCCCTCGTCGTCACCGGCGACGGACGCCTCATGGCGCTCGATGCAAAATTTAACTTCGACGACAACGCCCTCTACCGCCAGCCCGAGGTCGTCGCCATGCGCGACAAGACCGAGGAAGACCCCCGCGAAGTCGCCGCCAGCGAGTATTCGCTGAACTACATCGGCCTCGACGGCAACATCGCCTGCCTCGTGAACGGCGCGGGCCTCGCCATGGCCACCATGGACATCATCCAGCACTACGGCGGCAGCCCCGCAAACTTCCTCGACGTAGGCGGTGGCGCGAGCAAAGAGCAAGTCACCGCCGCCTTCAAAATCATCCTCAGCGACCCCGCCGTGAAAGGCATCCTCGTGAATATCTTCGGCGGCATCATGGACTGCAACGTCATCGCCAACGGCATCGTCGCCGCCGCCAAAGAAGTGAACATCACCGTCCCCCTCGTCGTCCGCCTAGAAGGCAACAACGTCGCCGCCGGCAAAGCCACCCTCGCCGCCAGCGGCCTAGCCCTCACCGGAGCCGACGACCTCGCCGACGCCGCGCAAAAAATCGTAGCCGCCGTAAAAGCCGCCTAGCCCCACGACGCTGGCGAAGAAGCACTGTCAGAGTAAATAATGAGCGATCCATTTCCGCCGATTCGTTTAACTAAACTGGAGTTGCAAAACTTCCGGTGCTTTCGCCAGATTGAAATTGAATTTAATCGTCGGTTGACAGTCATAGTTGCGCCCAACGGCGGCGGAAAGACGGCCATTTTAGACGCTGTCGCCGCCTCTTGGCGCTTATTCGTTGATACGATGCTGACGAAGGCCAGTTCGGTAGGGTTTGACCACTCTGATATTCGTTTGGAATTGAGCCAATTAAAGACAATGGAGCCTCGTTTGCCGACGAGTCTCACAGCGGATGGCTTTCTCGCTCCAGAAAAGGACGAAATGACTAATTTCCAGTCAGAAACCAGATGGATCAGACAACTCGGCTCGGATCAGCCTCATGCCAAGACTTCATATGTAGATGCTAGCCTGCTCAAACAGTTTGCAGATTCTCTGAGAGCGCAATTTCAAAACGAAGAGAAAAAAAGCCCTGATAGCTCGCCGACCTTTCCAGTTATCGCTTACTACGGCACTGGTCGCCTTTTCGGCTCGCACAAACTCACAAAAAACAAAAAGGAACAGCCCCAAACCCATACCTCTCGTTACAAAGGCTATGAAGATTGCCTCACCGCATCCTCGCGCTACAAGTTCTTCGTAGATTGGTTCGAGCGATTTTCACGGGAGGCGCAGGACGAAATTGCTTCTGGTAAGCCTTCGCAGCATCAGCCGCAGCTCAAACTCCAAGCGGTGAAAGACGCTGTCAACTCGGTTCTCAAACCCAGCGGCTGGCATAGCCTAAAATGGGACTTTGCCCAAGGCGTCATCGCCGCTCAACACCCTCAACACGGCAACCTTCCCGTGGATGCGCTTTCCGACGGTGTGCGTAATATGATCGGCCTCGTAGCGGACATCGCCCACCGCGCAGTGCGGCTCAATCCTCAGTTTGGCGCAGACGCCGCGAAGCTCACCCCCGGCGTCATCCTCATTGATGAGGTGGATATGCACTTGCACCCAGAGTGGCAGCAGCTCGTCCTCCAAGCTCTGCTCGATGCCTTCCCTCTCATCCAGTTTATCGTCACCACCCATAGTCCGCAGGTGCTTACGACGGTCACGAAGGATAACATTCGGATTTTAGCTTGCGACGACGCAGGATACTGGACGGCAAGCCCGCCGCATCATAGTCCGTTTGCCCGCGAGTCCGGTGATGCCTTGGCTGACGTGATGTATGTGGATCCCATTCCTAAACAATCGGATTCGCAAAAGGCGTTTCTTGAAGTGCTTGGAGACTACGAACAACTCGTCCGTTCTGGCCAGAAGGACTTACCCACAGCCGTTGAATTGCGGACGAAGATTGATGTTGCAGGTTATGAAATCCCTGATGCCACCATGGCGCTTTGGGATTTCTTGGCGACCAAACGCAACGAGGCCGCCGCGCCCTGATCTATGGTTGAGCTCATGCACCGCCAGCCGGAGCCGCCGATCCTTCAAAACTATCGGGAAAACCACCCTAATGCTCTTCCTGTAGATTTCGATAGTCTTCCTTTTCGCCCCATAAAACTTGAGACCAAACGCAATCTTAACGAAGACCAATTCGGCCTCTGCGCCTATTGTGAATCAGCCCTCCTTCCAAATGAGGGCCACATTGACCACATCAAACCAAAGGGCGGCCCGAATGCCCATCCCACGTTGGCTTTTGTTTACACTAACTACGCTCACAGTTGCTCAGTTAGTCCGAAACACTGTGGGCAACGAAAGCAGGCCGGACTCTTACCTATCGAGCCAGGCCCAAATTGCAACCGCCGCTTTGCAATTGTGACAAATGGAAGTATAGACGCCGCGCTAATCAACAGCACTAACCAAACGCGGCACCAAGTGCGACAGACACGCGATATGCTTGGCCTCAATCAACCTAGTTTAATTCGTGAACGCGAACGCTGGATCAACAACTCCCTCATGCTATTAAAAGAATCGGCTGAGCTTTTCGAGTCATTTATTGCTGATAAGCCTTACAGGTTCATTCTTCGTCAGCTTCTCGCTTGATAAAGACTGGTGTATTTCTTGGCCTCATAAAAGCACCGCTACAGGACAAATTATTTACATAGTTTACGCTGAGGAGCGCGGACGAATAGCTTTTGATCTTCTCTATGAGCTCGCGCCTGCGCTGTGTTTTGATCGGCAACGAGAAGAGCCGACTCGACAAACGGGCGCTATAAAAATGCACGCTGATTCAACGGCTCAAATTCTTTGGAGCGACCCGCAACGCCTCGGTGGGCGGGTGTGTTTTCGCGGCACGCGTGCCGGTGGTTGCGCTTTTGGAGAATTTAGAGGACGGCTTAAGTATCGGGGAGTTCCTCGACGCTTTCGAGGGGGTGACGCATGAGCAGGTGGTGGGAGTGCTGGAGGCCGCGCGCCATGCTCTTGCGGAGAAGCAAGCGGTGCGAGCCGGATTTTTGCTAGAGCACTGCGTGCCCAGCCGCTGCGCCGCTGGCTACCGGGCGAAGACGTGCGGACGTGCCACGAGAAAGGCTGGGGTGCGTTTCGCAATGGCGGAGGTCTCGGAATGTTTGTGGCCTGCGCCGTGGCAGTTTTCGCAGGAGATGTTTAGCTCGGCCCATTTCTGCGTTTTCAAATCGAGGCCGGTGTTGTGGCATCCGGCGCAGAGTTGGAAGTTGGAGCAGGGCTGTTTCCCCTTAGGGCGCGGTGCTTTTTATCCCCCGGAGATGGTAGGCGGGGAGCCCGCCGCGCGGGAGATCACTGCGTTTCGCGGCGTTCGCGGAAGAAGGCTCGGAGCATCTCGGCGCTTTCTTCTTGGCGGATACCGCTGAGGACTTCGCAGCGGTGGTTGAGCTTCGGGTGCCGGAGGAGGTCCACGACTCCGCCAGCGGCTCCGTCTTTGGGCGAAGCACAGCCGAAGATGACGCGCCGCATCCGCACGTGGACGAGGGCTCCGGCGCACATGGGGCAGGGCTCTTTGGTCACGTAGAGGTCGCAGTCGGAGAGGCGGTGGTTTTCCAGCACGCTCTCGGCTTGGGTGATGGCGAGCATCTCGGCGTGGGCGGTGGCGTCTTTGAGCAACTCCACTTGATTGAAAGCACGGGCGATGATGCGGCCATTGCGCACGACGACCGC
>JAYVQK010000225.1:0-5056 GCA_043757005.1 Verrucomicrobiaceae bacterium | reverse complement strand
AGCTGGAGGTGGCCGTGAAGCAATACTTTAGCCCATATCTGCGGGCAAAGGTGGAGGAATTTAACGCCAAGCGAGGAAAGAAGAAGAGTGGCGAACTGCTCGAAGCAAACGGGGAGGAAAACGGCACTGGCGAAGAAGCCGAAAAGCCCGCCGCCACGTTCAGACCGGTGGCTATCAGCGACGCCGGGCTAGAGCTGATCGAGGCCATCCAATTTGACACCACGCTGCGCGCCGACGGCGTGTGGGCTAGCAACCCCGCGCTGGAGGACAAGGCCGGCCCAAAAGCGAAGGTGAAAGGCTGCTACACGGTGGCGGCGAAGGCTTTTAAGATGAAATTTCGCAATATCGCCGGGGATGAGATCGTGCTGGAGCACCCAGAGGCCGTCGCCAGGAAGTAGGGGGCACAAGAGCGCCAGAATCTGAGCGAAATTGGCACTTATTGTGGATGGCTGGCCCAGAGCGGCGTTAGTGCCTCGCTTTGCTCTTGGCCCTCAACGGCATGGGGCAAGTCCATCTACGTCGTCGCACTGCTGCATGGTGCCCGCGATCATGAATCCGCCCTCTCACGTCGGCGTGCAATGTGGGAGTGAATAGCGTTTCATTTTAACGGTTCCCGGCTTGCAGAATGGGGGCGTCCTCATACGGTCGCGGCTATGAAGAATTTGCTGGTTTCTATTTTGTGCGTTCTCTTTTTTGCGCTGCCTGCGGGGGCGGGGGAGGGGATTCGTGTGTCGTCGTTTTCTACGATCCTCACGGAGATCGCGGGGGCGGTGGGTGGGGCGCGCGTGGTGGTGACGGGGCACGTGCAGGCGGGGATGGATCCGCATGATTTTGAGCCGAAGCCGAGCGATTTGCGCACGGTGGCGGCGGCGCAGTTGGTGTTGCTTTCGGCGAAACATTTGGAGGGCTACGTGGGCAAGCTCAAGGAGGCCACGGGGGCGAAAGGTGTGCTGGTGGAGGTGGGGGATCAGTTCCCTTCGATGCAGTTGGCGGGCGAGGGGGAGGATCCGCACTGGTGGCACAGCGTCCGCAATCTCGCGCGGGCGACGAAGGTGGTGCGGGATGAGTTAGTAAAGATCAGCCCGGCGGACGGTGCGGTTTTTTCGGCGAACGCCGACGCCTATCTCGGCAAGCTGGATGCGCTGGAAAAGTGGGTGCGGGTGAAGGTCGCGGAGCTTCCGCGCGACCGGCGCAAGCTGGTGACGAATCACGATGCGTTCCAGTATTTCGCAAAGGAATATGGCTTCACGGTGTATCCCATCGCGGGTGTGACGAAGAACGATCAACCGGGCTCGAAGCGTGTGGCAGACTTGATCGCGACGATCAAGGCGGAGGGGGTGAAGGCTGTTTTTAGCGAGGATTTGGTGAATCCAAAAGTGATCAGCGAGATCACGCGCGAGACGGGCGCGAAGCTCGGTGGCGAGTTGCTCGCCGACGGGCTCGGCAAGGGCGCAGCGGGGACGGTTCGCGGGATGTTTGAGCATAATGTGACGACCATCGTGGAGGCGCTGAAGTAAATGCGCGGCTCGCCTCTACTCCGCGCCGCGCTGGTGCTGCTCGCGCTGCTCGCGCTCGCGCCGCTCGTCCGCCAAGTCACCGCGCGGCAGAGCGCAGCGGTGCCGCTGGCCGCGCAGCCCGTGGCGGTGAAGCGCATCCATGTGGCGCTCTCTTTCACGGCGCAGCCGAAAAGTGTGAGCATCTCGCATCTTAGCAAAGAAGTGTGGAGCAAGGCTGGGCCTGCATCGCAGGAGGAGTGTGACTTGCCGCTGTCGTGGCCGCGCGAGGGCATCGAGCTGCTCTTCCGCGTGGAGTGGCCCGCCGATGCGCCGCTCGCGGCGATGCGTGTGAGGATTGCAGACCCGGCGGATAATGAGCTGGAGCGCAGCTTATGGGGCAGTGGAACGGTGGAGGACGTGCTGCGGTTTCCCTAAAAGAAGCGCCTACCCCGCCGGGATCATCCAGGGGAAGATGCGTGCTTGCAGCCACACGACCACCCCCACGAGGCAGGCCAGCGCGAGGCTGTGCCAGAAGACGGCGCGCAGGATCGTCCCAGCATCCGGCGCGTCCTCTGCGCCGCCTGTGGCGGTCTGCGCGACCACGATGCTTTGCGCATCAATCATCTTGCCCATCACGCCGCCGGAGCTATTCGCCGCGCAGGTGAGGATGGGGGAAATGCCCGTCTGCTCGGCAGTCACGCGCTGGAGATTTCCAAAGAGCACGTTCGACGAAGTATCGCTGCCCGTGAGCGCCACGCCGAGCCAGCCGAGCAGCGGCGAGAAGAACGGGAACCACGAGCCCGTCGCCACGAAAGCAAGGCCCAGCGTGGTATCCGAGCCCGAGTAGCGCGTGACGTAGCCGAGCGCCAGCATGAGCGCGATGGTGAAAAGCGACATCCTCACGCGCAAGATCGTGCGCCAGTAAAGTCGCGCCAAAGCGGCAGGACGCACGCCCAGCAGTAGCCCCGCCAGCAGGCCGGCAAAAAGCAGCGCGGTGCCCGTGGTGGCGAGGATCGGGAAATCGAAAACGCCTTTTTCAAACTCCGGCATCCGCACCACCGGCGGCATCCGCTGGATGCCCTCGAAGACGAGCGGCACGTTCGCTTTCCAATCCGCCAGCGACTTTAGCCAAGCCTCGATGGGCCGCACTTTCCAGAGCGCGACGAAGCCCGCGAGCAGCAGCCACGGCAGCCACGCGCGGGCAGTGCCATGTAGCTTGGGCGTCTCGCCCATGATTTCGCTTTCTGCATGGGCGGGGCACCCAAGCCGCTGCCTTCGCACCACCAGCACCAGCGCCAGCATGGAGACTAGCGCCGCCGCGATGTCCACCAGCCAAGGCCCGTGCAGATTACTCACCGCCCATTGCACCACCGCGAAGCTCGCGCCGCACGCCGCGCACGCGGGCCACACTTGGAGCATCCCGCGCCAGCCGGCTTGCGCGGCGATGAGCCAAAACGGGACGATCAGCGAGAAGAGCGGGAGCTGCCGCCCGACCATCGCACTCAGCGCGTGAACGTCCAAATCCGTGATCTTCGCCATCGTGGTAATCGGGATGCCGACCGAGCCAAACGCCACCGGCGCAGTATTCCCGATGAGAGCCAGCTTCGCCGCCTCCAACGGCTTAAATCCTAGCCCAATCATCATCGCCGCCGTGATCGCCACCGGCGCGCCGAACCCCGCGCAGCCCTCCACAAACGCTCCAAAACAATACGCGATGAGCAACGCCTGGATGCGCCGATCCCCACTCAGTCCGGCGATTTGTTGCTTGAGTTGATCGAAGCCCCCCGTCTCCACCGAGAGCTGATAAATGAAGATAGCGTTCAGCACGATCCAGCCAATCGGAAACAGCCCAAACGCCGCCCCATATCCCGCCGCTGCGAGCCCGAGAGTTGTCGGCATTTTAAAAACAAACACCGCCACCGCCAGCGCCGCTCCCAGCCCTGCGAGCGCCGCGCGATGCGCCCGCACATGCCACACCGCCAGCAGCGCTAGCAGCAGCACGACGGGCAGCGCAGCGGCGAAAGTGGACGCGGCGGGCGAGTGGAGCGGGTCGTAGTTTTGTGGCCAAGGCATGGCCCAGCACACTGCCCGCCTTCCTCCCGCACTGGCAAGCGCGCCGTCCGACCCACGTTTTTTAGATACTACCCGCCGCGTCGTCGGCTTCGCCCTTGCCAGCGGCTTGTTGAATCCCTTTAACCCTCCCCGCCATGGTCTGCACGTCACTCGAAACCGCCCACGCTGCCGTTTGCCAGCTCGTCCACGACTTTGCCGAGCGCGAGGCCCACTTCCTCGACCCCGCTTACTCCGAAGCCCAAGCGCGCGTGGATTTCATTGATAAACTTTGGTGCGCCCTCGGCTGGGACGTGCGCCATGAGCAACAGAAAAACCCCCACGCACAGGAAGTCAAAGTCGAGGACCCCCAGAAGATCGCCGGTAGCTCCCGCCGTGCAGACTACGCCTTCCGCGTCGCCCCCAATTTCCGCGATCCTCGCTTCTTCTGCGAGGCCAAGAAGCCCTCCGTCCAGCTCCGCACGGATGCCGACGCTGCCTTCCAGACCCTCCGCTACGGCTGGAATGCAGGCACCCCGCTCGCCGTCCTCACCGACTTCGAGCAGCTCCACATCTTTGATTGCCGCGCCAAGCCCCATGTGGATACCGCCCTCGCCCGCAGCCTCCACTACTTCCACTATAAAGAATGGCTCGACCCCCAGAAATTCGCCTCCCTCTACTACCTCTTCTCCCGCGAAGCCTTCGCCACCGGCACCCACGATGCCTACGTCGCCCAGCTTCCCCGCCCGCGCAAAGTCGGCAAACAGCTCGGCCTTCTCCGCACTGGCCAGCAGCCGGTGGGCGACGCCTTCCTCGAAGACCTCGAGTCCTACCGCGAAGACCTCGCCAAGCTCCTCAAAGCCGCAGACCACTCCCTCGATGGCGATACCCTCACCGAGCTCGTCCAGCGCATCCTCGACCGCCTCGTCTTCCTCCGCTTCTTGGAGGATAAGCTCATCGAGACCGAGATCCAGGTCTCCCACTTCTCCCGCGCCGCAAGCGGCAGCAGTTGGGCCACCTTCCTCGCCGCCTCCCGCAAGCTCGACGCACGCTACAACGGCATCGTCTTCAAAAAACACGAGATCCTCGATAACCCCGCCCGCCTCCCGGTGGACGATGGCCGCTTCGCCGACCTCTGCGAAGAGCTCTCCCACACCAAGTCCCCCTACGACTTCAACGCCATCCCCATCCACATCCTCGGCAGCATCTACGAGCGCTTCCTCGGCAAAGTCATCACCACCACCGCCCAGCGCGCCACGGTCGAGGACAAGCCCGAAGTCCGCAAAGCGGGCGGCGTCTATTACACCCCCGCCTACATCGTCCGCTACATCGTCCAGCAGACCGTCGGCAAGCTCATCGCGGGCAAGACCCCGGCACAGATCGCCCGGCTCCGCTTTGCCGACATCGCCTGCGGCAGCGGCTCCTTCCTCCTCGGCCTCTACGAGTGCCTCCTCGACTACCACACCCACTGGTATGCCCAGCACCCCGCCGAGGCGGTAAAAGAAAACCTC
>JAYVQK010000224.1:0-19732 GCA_043757005.1 Verrucomicrobiaceae bacterium | reverse complement strand
AGAAGGTTTTTTGGGTTTGATGCCCTCTCTCATACGCGGGTGCGCAGCAGGCGCGGTGCAGTGGCGCGGAATAAATGCGGCCTCGACAGGTTCTCATGGGGGTGCTTTTTCAAAATATGATCCGTCCTTTTTCTTTCGTCGTCGCTTCGCTTGGAGCGTTCACTTTCACGAGTCTCGCAGCGGAGGGGGAGATCGCGCCGGCGGCGGATGCTGTGCTGGTGCGGGCGGGCGAGTTTTTCCAGCAAGCGAAGTCGGCGAGCACGGCGATGACGGTGACGATCTCGCAGGGGCTCGCGGGGGAGAAGGTGGCGGTGGATGCGGTGCGGAGCACGCTGGCGATGCAGCGGCCAAATCAGTTTGCATTTCACCTCACGGAATCGCCCGAGGGGAAGATGTCGCATGTGTGCGATGGGAAGACGGTGTGGACGTTTGTGGAGCCGCTCAAGCAGTTCACCGTGGAGGATGCTCCGGCGACGCTGGAAGCGCTGCTGATGAGCCAGAGCCAAGGGCTGCTGCCGCTGATGCAGGCGGGGCCGACGGCAGATTTATTCCGCGCAGACCCGCGCAAGGCGATGCTGGATGGCGTGCAGGTGCTGCGGCTCGTGGGGGAGGAAAAGCTGGGCGATGTGGTGTGTGAGCATTTGCACGGGGAGCAGGTGGATATGGATTGGGAGTTGTGGTTTGAAAAAGGCGACAAGCCGGTGCTGCGGAAGGTGAGCTACAGCCCGCTGAAGGGCATCATCGCCAGCGCGCCGGAGGGCGAGCGGGCGAAGCTGGCGGGGGCGACGTATCAGATTGTGGTGGAGCTGGCGGATTGGAAGGTGGGCGATGCGCTGGCGGCGGGCACTTTCAGCTACGAGCCGCCAAAGGGCGCGAAGAAGGTGGCGAGATTCCACAGCGTGGATGGCGACGGCGGGGAGACGGCGGCGGAGAAGCTGAAGGGCACGGTGGCGGCGGATTTTTCTGCGCCGCTGCTGGGGGGCGGGAAGATGCAGCTCGCGAGCCACAAGGATAAGGAGGTGGTGATCCTGGACTTCTGGGCGACGTGGTGCGGGCCTTGTGTGCAGGGGCTGCCGATCGTGAGCGAGGTGGCGGCGATGTATAAGGCGAAGGGTGTGGTTTTTTACGCGGTGAATCAGGGCGAGGAGGAGGCGGATGTGAAGAAATTCCTCGCCGCGAAGAAGCTGGAGATCGCGGTGGCGATGGATACGGAGGGCGCCGTGGGGAAGCTCTTTAAAGTGCAGGGCATCCCGCAGACGGTCATCATCGGTAAGGATGGGAAGGTGGCCGCTGTCCACATCGGCTTTAGCGGGAACCTCAAGGAAATGCTGGTGAAGCAACTCGACGCGGCCCTCGCCCAGTAAGCCACCATGCGCGCGCTTTTCGCTCTCGTTTGCTTTTTGGCGTCCCTCTTTTCCACGCAAGCGGCGGACTTCCTGCCGGGCGTGAAGCGCATCCTTTTCCTCGGCGATAGCATCACGCACAGCGGGCAATACGTGGCGATGTTTGCGGCGTTCTTGGCGGCGGAATTCCCTGAGCGGGAGTTCGTCGTTATCAACTGCGGCCTCTCCAGCGAGACGGTGAGCGGGCTGAGTGAGGCGGGCCATGCGGGCGGCGCGTTCCCTCGCCCCGATCTGCACGAGCGGCTGGATCGCGTGCTGGCGCTGGTGAAGCCGGATTTGATCTTTGCGAACTACGGCATGAACTGCGGCATCTATCTGCCACTCGAAGACGCGCGCTTTCAAAAGTATAAAGACGGGATGCTGTGGCTGCGCCAAAAGGCGAGCGCTGCGGGGGCGAAAGTGATCCACCTTACCCCGCCGGTCTTTGACGCGGTGCCGCTGAAAGGCCGACTCCAGCCTACGGGGACGGTGAAGGAAGGGCAGCAGTTCGAGGGATACAATACGGTGCTGGATGCCTACGCGGCGTGGCTCGTCGCGCAGCCATGGCAGGTGGTGGATACGCACTCGGCGATGATGGGGGCGCTCGCGACGAAGCGCGCCACGGAGCCGGAGTTCACTTTTGCAAAAGACGGCGTCCACCCGAATGACGCGGGGCATTTAGTGATGGCGACGGCGATCATCCACGGGCTGTTGCCGGAGAAGGATGCGGACTTTGCAAAGCTCACCGCGCCGGAGTCGGTGGCGGCGAATAAGGTGTTCTTCGACGCAGTGCGCAAACGCGAGCGCGTGCTGGGGGATGCGTATCTCGGCGCTGCCGGCCACCTGCGCCCCGGCGTGGCGAAAGGTCTGCCAATAGAGGAAGCGGAAGCTCAAGCCGCCGCACTCAGCAAGACGATCCGCGAGACTGCGCCAAAGCTGTGAGGTCATCTCCCAGAAATAAGCAGACGATGAGAAGCAGAAGAGTCTTGTGCGGACGGAGCGCGCGCGTCCCGCGTGCTGCGTTGGGCATCCTGCCCGGCGCGAGAGACGAGCCACTCGACTCAGCGCATCTTTTCAACTCTCACGCTCCTCTGCGCTGGGCAGGATGCCCAACGCTACACGCAAGATGCGTGCGCTCCGTCCGCACACTTCTTTCGTCTTGGCGAAGTCTTTTTAAAGCATGAGCTATTCTCCCGAGCGACCCAAGCGCCGCGTGCGCTACAGCGGGAAGAACCCGCGCGGCTTTGCGGAGAAGTATAAAGAGCATGACCCGGCACGCTATGGCGATGACGTGGCGAAGGTGCTCGCGAGCGGCAAGACGCCAGCGGGGATGCACGTCCCGATCATGGTCGCAGAGATTCTCGAAGTGCTGCAAATCACGCCCGGCGCGGTGGTGGTAGATTGCACGCTGGGCTACGGCGGGCACGCGCGGGAGCTGCTCGCGGCGACGCAGCCGGGCGGGCGACTCATCGGCGTGGATCAAGACCCCATCGAGCTTCCAAAGACGGAGGCCCGCCTGCGCGCGCTCGGTTTTCCCGAGGATGCGCTCACGGTCGCGCGGATGAATTTCGCAGGCATCGCACGACTCGTGGGTGATGGTGCGGACGCGCTGCTCGCGGACTTGGGCGTGTCTTCCATGCAGATAGATGACCCGGCGCGCGGCTTCACTTTCAAAACACCCGGCCCTCTCGATCTGCGCATGAACCCCGCGCGTGGGATGTCCGCCGCTGCACTGCTCGGCAAGCTCACCGCCGCCGAGCTGGTGGAGATTCTCGCGACGAACTCCGACGAGCCGCAAGCAGCCGCGCTGGCCGCCGCCATTTTGCGCCAGCCGCTCGCGACCACGACGGCACTCGCCGATGTCGTGCGCCGCACTTACGCGCTGCTGCCGCACCGCGTCGCGGCGCAGGCGGAGGATGCGGTGCGCCGCGTTTTCCAAGCACTGCGCATCGAGGTGAACGATGAATTTGGCGCGCTCGACACGCTGCTGCGCAATCTTCCCGCGTGTCTAAAACCGGGCGGGCGCGTGGCGATCCTCACTTTCCACTCCGGCGAAGACCGCCGCGTGAAACAGGCGTTCAAGGCCGGTCTGCAAAGCGGCATCTACTCCGCCATCGCCGACGAAGTCCGCCGCGCCGCGCCCGCCGAGTTGCGGGCGAATCCCCGTGCGAGCAGCGCGAAGCTGCGCTGGGCGGTGCGGAGCGCGGAGATTTAGCAGTTCAAACTCGTGCGGCCCCAGTATGAGTGCCGCATGAAAATCGCCGTCTTTTCCGCTAAACGCTACGACCGTGAATTCCTCGAAGCTGCGAATACCGACGGCCATGTCCTCCACTTTTTCCAGCCGCACTTAGAACCCGAGACTGCCTCGCTCGCGGCGGGGTTCGATGCCGTGTGCGTCTTTGTGAATGACACCCTCACCGCCGCTGTGCTGGAGGCGCTCGCGGCTTCCGGCGTGAAGCTCATCGCACTCCGTTGCGCGGGTTTTAATAACGTGGATCTCGCCGCCGCCGCCCGACTCGGCATGGGCGTGGTGCGCGTCCCCGCCTACTCGCCGCACGCCGTGGCAGAGCACGCGGTGGCGCTGCTGCTCTGTCTAAATCGCAAGATCCACCGCGCCTACAACCGCATCCGCGAGGGGAACTTTTCCCTCGATGGCCTCCTCGGTTTCGACCTCCACGGGCGCACCGTCGGCGTCATCGGCACGGGGCGCATCGGCGCGGTGTTTGCGCAGATCATGGCGGGCTTTGGCTGCGAAGTGCTCGCCTACGATCCCTTCCCCGACGCCTCGCGGCTCCCCGCAAAAGCGCGCCTCGTCTCGCTCGATGAAATCTACGCGCAGAGCGACATCATCAGCCTCCACTGCCCGCTCACGCCGCAGAATAAACACATGATCGGCGTGGCCAGCATCGCCAAAATGAAAGACGGCGTAATGCTCCTCAACACCAGCCGAGGTGCGCTGCTCGATACCCGCGCCGTCATCGTCGCGCTAAAAAGCGGGCGCGTCGGCGCGCTCGGGCTGGATGTGTATGAAGAAGAGGGCGACCTCTTTTTTGAAGACCTCTCCAGCGAAATCATCCCGGACGATGTCTTCACGCGCCTGCTCACTTTTCCCAACGTCCTCATCACCGGCCACCAAGCCTTCTTCACTCGCGAGGCACTCGGCAACATCGCCGCCACCACCATGACGAACATCACCGCATGGGAGCGCACCGGCCAATGCGCGAACGCGGTGAAAGCATAGATCGGCAGGGCGAGCCGCTGGACGCGAGCGACGCACGCGCCTATAGCTGCTCGCCTTCGATATGAAAAAACGCATCCAAAGTGTCGCCATCATCGGCGGTGGGCCATCGGGCTCGGCGCTCGCCTGCCATCTCGTGCAGCGCGGGCTGAAGGTGGTGCTTTTCGACGACGGCGCTCGACCCGAGATGATCGTGGGGGAGTCGCTCATCCCCTCCATCCTGCCGATGCTGGATCGCCTCGGCGTGCGCGAGCGCGTGGCGGCGGTGGGGCAATACAAGCCGGGCGTGTCCTTCGTTTTCAGCGAGAACGAGACGCTCGCTTTTGATTTCCAAGCCGTCGCGAGCTGCAAGATGCCGACCTACGCCTACAACGTGCCGCGCCATGCCTTTGATGGCGTGATCGCGGATCGCGCCGTGGAGCTGGGCGTGGTGAAAATCCCGCAACGCGCCAAGCTGGAGCGCGTCGGCGCAGACGGCATCCAGCTCGGCGCAGAGTCGCTCGCGCTCTTCGGCGGCGAGCAGCCCGATCTCATGGTGGACGCCACGGGCCGCGCACGCGCTTTTGCCCGACTACTGGAGATCCCCGCACGCACGGGCGACCGGAAAGACGTGGCCTACTTCGCACACTACGAGGGTTTCGCGGAGGAGGAGCCGCGCGGCCAAGTCATCATCAATCGCCTCGCCGTAGGCTGGAGCTGGCGCATCCCACTGCCGGGCCGACTCTCCGTGGGCGTGGTGCTGAATCGAGAGGAAGCAGCCACGCTCGGAGACACACCCGAGCAACGGCTGGAGGCCGTCATCGCGCGCGACCCGTCGCTTTCTGCCGCAGGAAAAATGCGCCGCCGCGTGACGAAAGTCGCCACTTATACAAACTACCAGCTCATCTCCGAGCGCGCCCACGGCTCTGGCTGGGTCATGGTTGGCGATGCTTACGGCTTTGTGGATCCGATGCTCTCGCCCGGCCTCATGCTCGCACTGCGTTCGGCGGAACTCCTCGCCGACTCGCTCAATAATCTCCCGCACTACGCGAAGCAAATGGAGAATTGGCTCGAAGCGTGGCAGGAGCTAATCGAGTATTTTTACAACGGCCAGATGTTCGCGATGTATCACACCGGCATGGCCATCGAGCGCAAATACCCCGGCGTCGCCAGCCGCATCATGCAGCGCCACGTGGAGCGCAACATCGCCTGCATGGCCTCCGGCGCAGCCACGCTCTCGCGCTACAGCCGAGGCATGGTGCGCTTCCTTTCAAAGCATGGATCGTGGATGGGGAACCCAGCGGAGCTGGCCATCGTGTGAGCAACCACGCACTTTCATTGAACTTCGAACTTCGAACTTCGAACTCTGAACTCCGAACGCTGCGGCAACCGCTCTCAGCGCATTGTATGGAACGTTCGGAGTTCAGAGTTCAGAGTTCAGAGTTCGGAGTTCAATTCCTCCCCCACCACGCATGACCCGCCACCTCTGGCTCCTCCTCCGTCTGCTGCTCACCGCCGCGCTCTTCGCGTGGCTGTTTCACGATGGGAAATTGCGCGCGCTGCAAATGCCCGCGCAGCCTGCGTGGCTGCTTCCAGCCTGGCTCTGCGCAGGGCTAAACGAACTCGCGGGCACCGTGCGCTGGTGGCTTTGCTTGCGGCTCGCGGGCGTCGCCGTCCCCTTCCGCCGCGCGGCGGCGCTCTACTTTCTCGGGCTCTTCACGTCGCTTTTTCTGCCCGGCTTGGTCGGCGGCGATGCGGTAAAGATCGCGCTGCTCGCGTTGCAATTCCCCGAGCGGAAAATGAGCGGCATCGTCGCCGTGCTCATGGATCGCCTCAGCGGCTTCGTCGTCATCTCGCTGTGGATCACGCTCGTCGGCGTGCTGCGCGGCGAATGGTTCCAGCAGACGCCCACCACCGCCGCTCTGGCTCACAGCGTCTTCCGTATTTTTAGCATCGGAGGCGGCGGGTTATTGCTGTGGTTCACCGCCAGCCGCACACGCTTCATGCAGCGCCGTATCCGCCGCTTTCCTTTCCGCAAATACATCATCCATTTCGAGACCGGCTTCGATGCCTTCATCGCAGATCGCCCCCGCGCCCTCGCCGTGTTGGTGCTCGGAGGCGTGTGCCACGCCTGCTACTTCCTACTCACTTACTTCACCGCCCGCGCCTTTGCCAGCGGGCTTTCGCTGGTGGATGCCTTTAGCATCGTGCCGATCATAGATGCCGTGACGATGCTCCCCATCACTCTCTCCGGCCTCGGTCTGCGCGAGCAAAGTTTCGCCGCTCTGCTTACCCCGCTCTGCGGCATCGCTGCGCCTACTGCCGTCGCCATTTCGCTGCTCGGCTTTGCACTCGGCGCGACGTGGGCGCTGGGAGGGCTGCCGATTTTTCTTCGGGCTCGTGCGGGGGGGAATGAAACATCCGCTGCAAACTTCGAACTCTGAACTCTGAACTCCGAACGTTGCGACTTCCACGGCTTCGTTCGAGGTTCGGAGTTCAGAGTTCCAATTCAAACCATCCACATCTCGTTTTAAAATGTCCGCCACCACACCACCCCCCTCCATGCACCTCGCCATCGCTCTAGGCTCATCCTTCCTCGGCTTCCCGACGCATCACGGCTTCCTGCGCGAATTCATCGCCAGCGGCTGGCGGCCTGCCAGCATCTCGGGCTGCTCGGCTGGCGCGATTGTCGCGGGCTTTTATGCCGCAGGCATCAGCCTCGAAACAATGGAGGCCACCTTCACCCGCACGGACATCGCGGGCCGCTTCCACGAATGGCTCACACCGTTGCGCGGGCTCGGCACCATCCTTGGGTTGCCGGGGATGCCCGCCGTTTTTATCGCCGATAAATTGCGCGACCTCATCGTGGAAATCGTCGGCGACCGCCGCATCGAGGACTGCACCACCGCGCGCCTCGCCATCGCCGTCACAAATCTCCGCACCAGCCGCGTGGAGATGCGCACCACCGGCCCACTCGCCGAGACCATCATGGCGAGCTGCGCGCTCCCCGGCGTGATCGCCCCGCGCCGCATTGAGGGCGAGCTGCTGTGGGATGGTGGCCTCGGCAGCTCCGTGCCCGTGGATCCTTGGGTGGAAGACCCCGCCACGACCCACCTCGCCGCGCACAGCATCCTCCACACCGCCCAAGTGCGCGCCCGCGAACGCACGCACCGCTTTAATTTCCCCACCGCTATGCTCGCCGGCCACCAGATCACCGCCGACGAACTCCTCCTCTGGAAACTCAAACTCGCCCGCCAGCTCGGCAAAACCGCCGCCGCCGTGGAAACCCTCACCGACCGCCCCCGCATCGGCATCCCCATCACCCTCCCCCCAAAAAAACCTTGGCCCGACTACTCGCGAGACCTCATGGATGCAGGCGCAGCATCGGCAAAGCAGCTCATCGCCGAGCTTGCGGCTACTGTTTAAAAATAGACACAGAGCCGCGCGAAGCGTCGTGGAGTGCGGTGGGAAGCGACAGCGCCATGCCGCTTTTTTGAGGGCACTTTCCGCCGCCGCGCCTAGTGCGCCGGGCGATCTAACAACGTCCCCTTGCCGATGGGCGTGCCTCGCGAAATGGGAGACGCGAGCGGATTGCTGGTGGCAGCTTTTTCCTCCACCCAGTTCTTTTTCTTCGCTTTCAAGGCATCTATCTCCTTTTGTAATTCGCTGATTTTAGCAGCGTCCGCCGTCATCTGCGTGGCCATACCTTTCCCCTCGACGAGCAGCCAAATGGGAAGGCCGATGAGGACTAGGATAGGGATAATTTTTAGCATGGTGTGGTGATGGTTTGCTTACAGCGGAAATTGCGTGGCCAACAATGAAAATCTTGTTTGCGGTGGAGGTTTATTTTTTCCCTGCCAGCGAGCGCCCGGTCATCTCCGCAGGCTGCGCCACGCCGAGGAGCGCGAGCAGCGTGGGGGCGACATCGGCGAGGACGCCACTCTCCAGCGCGACGCTCGCGTGGTCGGCGGCGACGTAGAGGAGGTGGACGAGGTTCGTCGTGTGGGCGGTGTTCGGCGTGCCGTCGGCATTGCGCATTTGCTCGCAGTTGCCGTGGTCGGCGGTGATGAGCAGCTTGCCGCCGAGCGCCAGCGTGCGCTCCACGAGCAGGCGCACGGCGAGGTCAATCGTCTCGACAGCGTGGATGCCCGCCTCGACGACGCCCGTGTGTCCGACCATGTCGGGGTTCGCGAAATTCACGATGGCGAGGTCGTAGTTTTCCAAGCGGCGATAGACTTCAAAAGCGAGGTCGCCCGCGCTCATCTGCGGCTTCTTATCGTAAGTGGGCACTTCTTTGGGGCTGATGGCGAGGTAGCGATCTTCACCGGGATAGGGCTGCTCGATGCCGCCATTAAAAAAGAACGTGACGTGCGGATATTTCTCCGTCTCCGCAGCGCGGAGCTGCGTGCGCCCGGCTTTACTCACGGCCTCGCCGAGGATCATCGCGAGGCTCTGCGGCTTGAAAACGACGGCGCAATCGTAGGCCTTGCTGTAGCTGGTGAAGGTGACGTAGTGCGTCTTCGGCAGCACCTCGCGGTCGAAGCCATCGAAGCTCGGCAGCAGGAAGGCGTCGGTGAGTTGGCGCGCGCGGTCGCTGCGGAAATTAAACCACAGCACCACATCGCCATCGCGGATGCGTTGCTCATTTCCGTGGGAAAAAATCATCGGCTGGAGGAACTCATCGCCCCTCGGCTCGTCCGCATACGCAGCGCGCACGGCGGCACTCGGCGCGAGCGTGGAAGCGGGCCCGCGTCCGAGGACGATGGCATCCCACGCGAGCTTGTTGCGCTCCCAACGCTTGTCGCGATCCATCGCGAAGTAGCGGCCAATGACCGTGACGATCTTTGCCCGACTCGCAGCGATTCCACGTTCCACGATCGCGAGCGAATCCGCCCCGCCCGTCGGCGAAGTATCGCGCCCATCGGTGATCGCGTGGATGCAGATGTCGCCGACGCCCACCGCGGCGGCTGCATTGCACAGCGCGATGAGGTGCTCTTGGTGTGAATGCACGCCGCCATCGCTCACGAGCCCGAGTAAGTGAAGACGCGCGCCTTTGGCTCTGGCAAAGGCTTCCACGAGCACGGGGTTCGCGGCAAATTCGCCATCGGCGATGGATTTATTGATGCGCGTGAGGTCTTGGTAAACGATCCGCCCCGCGCCGAGATTGAGGTGGCCCACTTCGCTATTACCCATCTGCCCATCTGGCAGCCCCACATCCATGCCGCTCGCCGAGAGCCGCGCCTGTGGGTAGGTGGCGTAGAGCGTATCGTGGAAGGGCGTGCGCGCCAGCATAGTGGCGTCGCCATTTTCCACGGCTTTGGCGCGACCACCGGGATTCACACCCCAGCCATCGCGGATAATCAGAACAACAGGCTTTTTCGACATAGTGAGGAGGAAAGCAGGGCGGAGTTTTTTCGTCCATGACAGACGCTCTTTCGGGTTGGGTTTAAACCGCACACAACCTGAGCGCCATGGCTGCTCGGTTGTTTTCTCCTACCCCTCTCGCCGTGTCGGGTAATCGGCCATGGCCTGCTCCATCGCGCTCGGGAGAGAGAGGGAGCCGACGCCTTTGAGTTTTTCATCCACCAACTCCAAGCGGCGGATGAGGTCGAGCACTTCGCGCCGCGAGTAGGGGCCGCCGGCGGCTTCGCAAAAGTGCGTGCGGCAGCCAAAAGGGCGGCTGCTGTAGATGATACATTTGCCGCGCGGATCGAGCATAGGACAGGCTCCGGGGATGACGGGCGTGGGCAGCTTTGTGCGCCCCGCCGCGCGGAGGCCGAGGGCGGCGAGCATGGCTTCGCCTTTCGTGAGCACGGGCGTTTGGCCGGTGAGTTTGAACTGGCAACACTCCGTCCGCCGCACGCAAGCGCGCTCCACGGGGCGGGCGGCGAGATCAGTATAGACGGCGCGGACTTCCTCCAGCGCCTCGGCTTTGAGCTGGCTCGTAGATTTCACGGAAAGGTGATGCGACATAATGCGCGAGCGTCGCAGAACGTGAAGGCGGGGGCAAGCAGTGGCGCGCGTTTGACACCCCACTCGCCGCCGAGTAAGCCGCCGCGCGTGATTCGTCTTTTGGTCTTCGTCGTCGTGTCGGTCTGCTCGCTCTTTGCGCAAGAGCAGCTCAACCCACCCATCGCCGTCGCCGTGCCACCGCCGCCGCCCGGCCCCTCGCTCGTCGCGGTCGCGCAGAATGTAACGGCCATCCGCGACTTCGAGGAAGACCCCGCCATCACTGGCCCCATGGTGGATGCGCTGCTGCGCACGCTCACGGGGAAAAGCGACACGGCCAGCGCGTGGCGCACGATTGCCGGGCCGGGCGACCGCTTCGGGATAAAGGTCACCTGCGCAGGTGGGCCGCTTTTTTCCACCCGGCGCGGCGTCGTTGCCGCCGTCGTAGCGGGGCTACAATCGGCGGGAGTAAAGACAATCATCGTGTGGGACAAAAGCGCGGCGAGCTTGCGCCAATGCGGCTTCACGCCTGAGCGACTTGGCTGCGAAGTGCGCGGCATCGAGCCCCCGCGCGGCTGGGATCGCAGCGCCATCTTCACCGCGCCCGTGCTCGGCAAGATCATCTGGGGCGACCTGCTTTTTGCTGAAAAAACCGCCAAGCAATACTCCGACCCCCTCAGCGCCAAAAGCTACCTCTGCACCATCCTCAGCCGCGACGTGACGAAATTCATCAACCTCCCCGCCCTCAGCGACGAGCCCGGCCTCGGCGTCGCGGGCGCACTGCACAGCGCCGTCGTCGGCAACCTCGATAATACCCGCCGCTTTAGCTCCTTCAGCGAAGGCGGCGCGAGCGCACTGCCCGAGCTGTATGCGGACCCACGCATCGGCGGCAAATGCGTGCTCCACATCCTCGACGCCCTGCTCGTGACCTTCGCCGGCGGCCCCTCCGCCAACCCGCAAAACTCCACACCCCACGGCGCGCTCTACGCCAGCCGCGACCCGCTCGCGCTCGATGCCACGGCCCTCCGCCTCATGGAAAAATGGCGCGTTGCCGCTAAACTCGGCCCCATCGGCTCCAAAGCTGCTTGGATAGCGGAATCCATCTTCGGTCACGCCGACGAAACCATGATCCAACTTAAGCCAGCCCGATGAGCGCCGACATCACAGGACGCCTGCTCAAATCCGTCTCGCGCAGTTTTTACCTTAGCATCCGAGTGCTGCCGGCGAAACTCCGCGAGCCCATCGGATTGGCTTATTTGCTGGCACGCACGAGCGACACCATCGCCGATACCGAGACCGTCCTACCCTCCACACGGCTCCGGCGGCTCGGGGATTTCGAGACCATCGCGCGCGGCTATCCCTCCTCGCACGCCGTCGCCTCCATCCAGCGCGATATCCTCCCCGAGCACCCTGGCGAGCACGCCCTCATCGTCGCGCTGCCGCAAGTGCTGGAGCGTTTCACCGCGCTGAATATGTGGGACTGGGGCGTCACCAGCGACCTCCTCAGCACCATCATCCAAGGCCAAAGCAACGACCTCGAAACCTTCTCTGATCCCAGCCACGTCGTCGCTCTGCCGGATGCCGCTGCGCTCGAAGACTACGTCTATCTCGTCGCTGGCTGCGTGGGCGAATGGTGGACGCGCCTTTGCTACCACTACCTCCCGAACTATTCCCGCGTGCCCGAGGAAGAGCTGACTCCGCTTGGCAACAGCTTTGGCAAAGCACTCCAGCTCGTAAATATCCTCCGCGATTTCCCAGCCGACATCACCGCGGGCCGCTGCTACCTGCCCGCCGACGAGCTGCGCGCCGAAGGCGTGAACCCCGGCGATCTCCGCCACGCCTTCCACCTCGCCCAGCCCGTGTATGATCTATGGATCGCCCGCGCCCGCGCCCTCCTCGATCAAGGCCGCCTCTACATCGCCTCCCTCCGCAAGCGCCGCATCCGCATCGCCTGCTACCTCCCCTGGCGGCTCGCCTGCGAGACCCTCGACCTCATCGAGCAGCGCCGCCCACTAGAGACTGGTGAGAAAGTAAAAGTCCCCCGCCGCGCCGTCTATGCCGCCCTATGGCGAGCACTCCGCGTCGCCTTTAGTAATAGACCCCTCTTTGCGTAGCTACGGCACACACGCGCGCAGCTTTCCCGCGATGCGAAACGTCACCGGTAGCTCGCCGAGCAGCTCGCCATCTACCTCCACGGGCACTGCCACCGGGCTCTCGATGCTCACTTTCGCCGTCTGGAAATACTCCACATCCGCCAGCCCCGTATGCTTCCCCAGCAGCACGCCGCCGAGGTAACGCGCGAGGTCGAGATAGCCGAGGTTTTTAAAAATGAGCACATCCAGCAGCCCGTCGTCCGTCTTTGCGTGCGGGAAAAGCGTCATCTTCGCGCCGTAGTAGCGGCCATTCCCAATCAGCACAAACGACCCCTCGCGCGTGCTCCCCTCGCTCTCCACCAGCAGCCGGGGCGGCGTGCGCGCGGCGATCTGCGCGGCGCTGATGAGGTAGCTCAACGGCCCGAGACGCTTCTTCGCCTCCCACTTCGTCTCCTTCACCACCTGCGCATCCAGCCCCACCCCCGCGAGCTGGATGAAGTGATGCCCGCCCGCCGCCGCCAGATCTATCTCTCGCACCACGCCCGCGCGCACCACCTGCCAAGCGCCCTCCAAATCCGCCGGCACGCCGTGCTCCTTTGCGAAAACATTCATCGTCCCCATCGGCAGCACGCCCAGCGCGGCGTCGCTGCCCGCGAGACCATTCGTCACCTCATTCACCGTGCCATCGCCACCTGCCGCCACCACCACCCGCGCCCCCTCGCGAGCCGCCTGCGCCGCGAGCACCCGAGCATCGCCGGGGCCGCTGGTGAAGCGCAGCTCGGCCTCCGGCGCGATGCGGCGCAACTCGTCGGCAAGACCGTGCGCACGCTCACTGCGCGCACGAGGATTTAGGATCACGATGATTTCAGACACGCGACCACCATGGCGGCGGCGAGCGCGAATCGCAATCGCGGAGCAAGAGGGAGCCGCTGGGAACTCTTAACGCTGAATAAAGCCGAGCAGCGTGCGCGGGGGTAGCGCACGCGTCCCGCGTGTCATCCTCGGCGTCCCGCCGAGGATCGGGTGGACGCACGACAGACGATGAATTTTAGATCAGGCGGCGTCTTCAGCCGCTCGATGTTCCCGGCGGGACGCCGACAACTACACGCGGGACGCGTGCGCTACCCCGCGCACGTAGCTCGGCTTTATTCAGCGTTTCCTGAACTCCGAACTCTTAACTCTTAACTCTTAACTCTTAACTCTTAATATCGAACAGCGCTCTCGAAACAGCAGAGTTCAGAGTTCAGAGTTCACAGCCTCGCCCCTTTTCCCTTACCTCTCCTACCATGCTACTCGACGCACATCAGCACTTCTGGCGCACCGACGCCGCCCAATACCCGTGGATCCCGCAAGGCTCTGCGCTCCATCGCGACTGGCTTCCCGGCGATCTCGCCACCCTCCAGCGGCCCCTCGGCCTCGGCGGCTCCATCGCCGTGCAGGCTCGGCAGAGCTTGGCGGAAAGCGACTGGCTCCTCGGCCTCGCGGATGCCGATCCCCGCGTGCGCGCCGTCGTCGGCTGGGTGGATCTGCGCTCGCCGCGTGTGGGGGAAGACCTCGCGCGACTCGCCCGCCACCCCCGCTTCGCCGGAGTCCGCCACGTCGTGCAAGATGAGCCGGACGACCGCTTCCTCCTCGGCCCGGAATTCCTACGCGGCGTCGCCCTACTTTCCCACTTCGGCCTCCGCTACGACCTGCTCATTTACCCCCGCCAACTCCCCGCCGCCATCGAGTTCGTCGCGCGATTCCCCCAGCTCCCCATCGTCCTCGACCACATCGCCAAACCCGACATCAAAGCCGGAGCCCTCTCCCCTTGGCGCGAACAAATTCGCGAACTCGCCCGCGCCCCGCACTTCCTATGTAAAGTGAGCGGCCTCATCACGGAAGCCGACCATGCGACGTGGAGCGCCGACGACATCCGCCCCTATCTCGACGTGATCTTTGAAGCCTTCGGCCCCGAGCGCCTCATGTGGGGCAGCGACTGGCCCGTGTGCCTCTTCGCCGGCAGCTACGAGCGCACCTTCCACCTCGTAAAAGACTACGCCGCCCAATTCACCAGCGCCCAGCAAGCCGCTCTCTTCGGGGGGAATTGCGCGCGCTTCTACCTAGGGAGCGGTGAGCAGCGGGGAGGGGTAAAGCAGAGCGGCGGTGGGTTATTGGAGTGATGGGGAGGGGTGAAGCAGCTCTGTCGGAGAGGCGGGGAGCTCTCTCGGAAGAGCTGGGAGCTACGTCGGAGGGGCTGGGAGCTACGTCGGAGGAGCTGGGAGCTACGTCGGAGAGGCTGGGAGCTATCTCCCGAGGCTTGAGACGGAGGTCTTTTTAGAAAAGTCAGCCGACTTTAAGGCAAAGTCAGCCGACTTTAAGACGAAGTCAGCCGACTTTTGGCTTGAGTGGGCGGGCTTTTAGGCTGGGAAGCGCCTTATGGAGTGCGGGGCGGCAGCGGGTTGAGCGCGCGCTCTATGGCACTTTACTCCGTGATGCGGAGGCGGACGTATTTCTGGAGGGTGCCGCCGGGGAGGGCGTATTTGAAGCGCCAGTGTTGGTCGCCGTTACTCTCGGTGCTGAGGAGCTGGGTGAGGTCGGGGGTGGCGGGGGTCCATGCGCTGGTGAGGCTGGTGGTGACTTCGCCGGCGAAGGCGTTGAAGGCGGCGCGGCGATTTACGCGGAGGTCGAGGGTGAGGAAGGTGGGGACTCCGGCGCTGGTTTCGATGGTGCCGAGGGCTTGCGAGGCGGTGCGTTCGGCGGCGGTGGCGGTGAGGAGCGGGTTCGTGTTGGCGAGGAATTCGGCGAGGTTCGAGAAGCCGTCGCCATCGGGATCGGCGGTCTCATTGGCGGCTGCGCCGCTGAGTCCGTAGGAGGCGACCCAGGTGGCGTAGATGTGGAGCACGGTGAGGGTGGCGGGGGCGCTGGTATTGCTGCCGCCGGGGCCGGTGGCCACGCAGGTGTAGATGCCGTCATTTGCCGAGGCGACGCTGGCGATGCTGTAGGTGGCGCTGGTCGCGCCGCCGATGGGCGAGCCGTTCAGCCGCCATTGGTAGCTCGTGGCGCTAGCGGCGGTGAGGGTGAAATCCGTAGCAGCCCCAGCAGGCAGGGCACGGCTCGAAGGCACGCTGGTAAAGGATGGGCCGGTGCCGTTCACATTGGCCACACCGGGCGAGGGGCTAAAGGTGGCCACGGTGGTGCTGCCTTCGGGCTGGCTACCTTGCGCCATGCCAATGCTCTGTAGGCCAAAGCTGACGACGGCGAGCTGCGTGTCGTCGGCGAGCGCGAGGCGCAGGTATTCGCCCGTGTCGGCGAGGGTGTAGCCGGTGGTGCTGGCGGTGGGCGCGCTACCATCGGCGGTGAAGGTGGTGAAGCCGCTGGCGGCGATGAAGCTGAGATCGGCGATGCGGTATTTGCGGCGTCCGATTTCGCTCGGGTCGTCGCTGAGATAGAGCCCGCCGAGGGCGACGGGGAGCGCGCTGGTGTTGTAAAGTTCCACGTAGTCATTGAACCCGCCGAGCCCAGTGCCGGTGGCGCACCATTCATTGATGCGCAGTGAGGTGGCGACGCCCAGCGTGGCGGCGGGCGTATTCGCGGTGCCGCGCGTGGGGCTGATGAGCAGCGCCCACGCGCCCCCGGCGATGCGACCGATGGAGAGGTCGGCGAGCTGCGCGCCCCACGCGATGCGATCCACGATCTGGCTGGCAGCGTTCACGATTTCCACACCATTCACGAGCGGGATGGGGTTATTTAAATGAAGCGCAGCCACGGTGGAGCCCGCCTGCGCGGAGTCGCACCAAATGGCGAGGTGCGCGCCGGCGGCAATGCTGGTGCCGCTCGGGAGCGCCCACGAGGTGCCGGGGTTGCGAGGGTCGCGCAGCCGCCAACCGCTGAGGTCCACGCTACTCACGCCAAGGTTGCGCAGCTCCAGCCAAGACGGGCGGCGAGCCCACGGGGCGTTGTCGCCATTGATGTTGGTAAGGAGGATTTCATTGAGCTGCACGCTGCCGGTGGTGGCGTTGTAGTTTGCCACGCCGGGGCTCGGGTAGGGCTGCACGACGGCGCTGCCGGTGGCGTTCGGGAAGCGCCCTTGGCTCACATTTTCCGTCTGCGCGGTGAAGGTGATCGTGTCCACGGCGACGCCGTTGGAGTCCGCCAGCCCAAGCGTGGTGCCTGCGGCGGGGAGATTAAAGTCGAGCGTGTCGCCGCGCGTGCCGCCGCGATTGCAGAGGAGTTGCGCGGTGCCGCTCGGCGCGATGGCCGCAGGCACCGCGATGCGGAAAAGCTCGGTGCTGGTGCTCACGAGCAGCCCCGTGAGGACGACGGGCTGCGTCGTGCTAGTGTTGGCGATTTCGAGCCAGTCATCGAAGCCGGGAGTCGGGTTGGCGAGCCATTCGTTGAGTCGGAGGCTGGACTGCGCGGCGGTGGTCACGCTGCTATTCGCCGCGCCCGCTGTGGGAGTGCTGAGGGCCCACGTATTGCCGACGTGCGAGAAGCTGTAATTCGCCGCCTGCGGGCCGTAGCGCACGCCGTCTAGGACTGCACCCGTGGCATCGAGCAAGCTGAGGGTGTCGCCATTATCCGGCAGCGCCGAGCTGAAGCGATAACCAGCGATGCTGGCGGTGGTGAAGTGGACGATTAGTCGCTCATTTGGCAGGATCATGGTGCCGAGCGGGAAGGTGTAGCTCCCAAGCGTGGCAGAGCGGATTTGCCAGCCGCCGATGTCCACGATGCTGGCGCTGGTGTTTTGGATTTCCACGAAGTCGGGCGTCGCGCCGCTCACGGTGTAAGCGCCCGCATTGGCCGCGAGGAATTCCGTGATGAGCACGCTGGAGGCTGTGCCGATGCTGTTTGCCGCGCCAGGCGTGCCTTTGAGTGCGGTGCTGGCTTTCCAGTTCAGCGGCGAATTCGGATCACCACTCGCATCTATCACCTCCAGCGAATACCCGCCGCCATGCGGGGTCGTAGGCCACGGTGCAGCGATGCCATATTCCACCGCCGTGACGACGCGCCCAGTGGCGTCGCTCAACGAGATGCGGTCGCCCGCATTATTCAGCGAGCCGCTGAAAAAACCGAAGACGCTCACGCTCGGAAACTGCGCGGCAAAGGTGAGCGGCGTATTATTGCTCGCGACGACTAGGCGGTTGCCAGGGTTCAGGATCGTGCAGATAGGGAAGATGTAGTCCACACCGCCAAACGACCACTCGCTCATGTTCACGGGCTTTGTGCCGATGTTTTGCAGCTCGATGAATTCCGCCGCCGAGCCACCTTGCGGCGTCGTGGGCTGGTAAAAAATCTCGGTGATCCGCACGGGCGCGGTGCTGATGCCCACGGTGAAGGTGGCCTCATTCAGCGCAGACCACACGCCGCCGCTGAGGATGCGCGATTTGATCGTCGTGGCCGTATTGATCGTGAGCGGTGTGGTGTAAGCCGTGCCTGTGCCGCTCGCGGCGAAAGTGGTTCCGCTCGTCGGCGTGTAGAGGATGTGCGGGTCGTTGCCATCGAGTGTGTAATAAAGGATGCCCGCGCCGCCGGGGTTATTCATCGCTACAACCGTGCCCACCGCGACGGTGCTCGTGCCGAGAGTAGTGCCAGCGATGGTCGTCTGGCGGTATTCCGGCGCGGCGACGGCAGGGTAGAGGCCCGCCGTTTGGAGCTGCGCCATCACCGTCGCCGTGCGACCCGGCAGGTAGGTGCCGACGATGCGGGTATTCTCGGTGAGCCATTGGTTTTCCCGTGTGTAGAGGGCGTAGGTGCCGTCGGCATACGGATGCACGTCGCGCCGATAATCGCCCCAGCGGCAGCTCTCGGCGACGATGGGTTTATCCAAAATAGCCTGCCATTTCTGCCAGCGTGCGACGTTCGCCGCGAGGGTGAGTGCGCCGCCCGGCGCGATCATGTGCTTTTGCACGCGGTCAGCAAAATCGAGTTTGTATTGCGCGAAACCGAGCATCTTCGCGTGGAGTCCGCTGGGCAAATCCGTCGTGCTGACGCGATCAATCGTCGTATCCAGCAGCGTGTTTTCCTCATCCCAGGGGACGTATTGGTATTTACCGTCTGAAGGGTTCGCCGTCGTGGCGCGGCGGCGGAAGGCATACCAGTTCTTATTCAGCCCCCAATCCTGCGCTCCGACGAAAAACTGGAGCAGCAAGTAGTCCGTGAATTGCGGCACATCGAGGTAGCTCTTCATCTGGTCGTAGAGCGCGTTGGTGGTGATCGCTGCGAGCCCCGTCATGTTTGTATAAGCGGCATCGGTGCCGTTCTTGGCGACTCCCTCGTGGTAGATGGAGTAGTCCGCTTTATCGCCGCCAAAGTAGGCGCTCACAAAGCCATCCACAGGCTGCTCGGCGAAATCGTAGGTGCCCCAATAAATGCCGTTGATGTAGAGGTGAAAAAACCGGTGGTGGCTGGCGAGCCAGCCCATGTCGCTAAAGGTGTTTTTGATATACGCATCGCGCGTGCGAGTGGCGCGACTGCGCTGATTATTGCCGAGCGAATTCGTGGTATTATCGCTCCAATGCCGCCATGAAGTGCCAAAGTCCGGGCGTAAGATAAGGTCGTCGTATTGCTTCACCGGGGAGTCTGTAAAAATGGGGTAATTCAGCGACCCACTGCCATAATCGCCTTTGAATTTTATCTGAAATCCGTGTTTGGGGTTCTTAGACGGGGTGCGGCTCGCGTTCCCATGCCCGCTGAGCCCACAAGTCTCGGAAAATGCGGAGCTGCCGTCGGGTAGGATCATTTCGACTGAGCACTTTTTGAGCGGGAAATTTTTGTTCTCTATGTTGTTTTGTGCCGAGACGGTGCTGCCGTAATAGAGCCCTGTGGAGAGGAACATATCGGCCATTGGAATGACGATGGAGACCATTGGCAGTTCGCGCATCCCGTCGTTGAAACGCTGGAGCTTCACGGGATCCACGGCACTCGTCGGCGTGAGCGGGTCCACACGCAACGGATCCGTGTCCATTTCATAATCTGCGGGGATGATATTGCCGATGAAAGTGGAGTAGGTGCCCCACGTTGTCGGGAAGCCAGAGGGGGTGTTGTTTTGAGAGAGGAGTTGATCGAGAAAAATATAGGTATGCGTCACGGGCAGGCTCGGGATTTTACTC
>JAYVQK010000223.1:0-5081 GCA_043757005.1 Verrucomicrobiaceae bacterium | reverse complement strand
CCGGGTTGCACGACATTTGACCGACAGTATCAAGCGACTGAGTGAGGATGAGCGTCTGCACACCCAAACGCGCCGAAGCCGAGGCCGCCTCGATTCCGCCATGGCCGGCACCGATGACGATAACATCGTAGATTTTTGGATGAATGAACACTGTATCTGCTTTGGTTTTGGTAAAATGGTTGAACTGTCGGGCGTATGATGAACAAAACGAAACTAATTGCTGGGAAATCGCATTTTTTTCCGATTGCCATGTAGGTCGCGCCGACTGGAGTTTCGGTCTAGGCGGTGCTTCGACGGACGTATTTCCAAAGTTGGCTCTCTTCTAGGGGACGCAGAGGTAGGCTCCGAAACCACGATGACCGATAGCTCCAATGCTAATAAAATTTGCTCAAGGTTTTGATTTATCCGCTCTCAGTAACAGGGGACGATTAAGAGGAGGTCTATCAACTGGGCGAAGGGGAGCTTCGTTCATACGTTTTTCTGGATGAATATCTGAACGCAGTGAGAGCTTCAATCGCAGAACCCACCAGCCTGTGCAATTTTACTCATTATTGTTCTACGTGGAACAAGGATGATCAAGAATGCCGGCTTTGGAGCGAGGAAGGAGCGCGGAGAGCTTTGCGCGGTATTTCTGACTTTGGAGGTTTATGGTTATTATTTCCATGTTTTCAGAGAATTCTGATAATACTTGGCGGCAGGCACCACAGGGACTAACGGGTTCCTTGGAGTCCGCTACGACTACGATTCGGCGAAAAGAGCGGACTCCGGCGGCGACGGCGGCGAACACGGCGTTGCGCTCTGCACAGATGGTGAGGCCATAGGAGATATTCTCTACGTTGCAGCCGGTGAAGACTTTACCCGACATGGACTCCAAGGCTGCGCCTACTTGAAACTTAGAGTAGGGTGCGTGCGCTCGTTCCCGGACTTTCCGGGCGGCTTTTTCCAGCGAAACCAAGCTATTTGATTGAGGCATAAAATTATATGGCATGCAGGCGTATCGTAAGTCGATAGTGGTGATTGATGGAGAAACCTGAACTTGATGCCGACCTCGGGCTGCGTAGTTGCACCGTTCAGCAATTAAACCATCCGTGCGTGCAATGGACCTGGTAGAACGAACGCCCGGAACGCGCACGCTCTGCTAAATCAAGGGCGGAAGTATGCACAGGCGGAGCGTTTTCATTGTCAAATCCTCATAATTTTTGTTGCAGAAAAAAGGCAGGCGCACAGCATGGTGCCGTGGTTTCAAAGACCCCCAAGTATCGCGGAAAACTCATCGCTGTCGAGGGGTTGGATGGTTCAGGCAAATCCACCCAGATCTATCTCGTAAAACGCTGGCTCGAACTCGCCGGAGCGCGCGTCTTTTTCACGGAGTGGAATTCATCGAGCCTTGTGAAGCCCTCGACGAGCAAGGGAAAGACCGGGCGCTTGCTGACACCGACGACGTTTTCGCTCATTCACGCGACTGATTTTGCGGATCGTTATGAACGGCAGATTTATCCGCTGCTCCAAGCGGGCTACATCGTGCTTGCGGATCGCTACATCTTTACGGCGTTCACGCGGGACGTGGTGCGCGGCGTCGATCGAAATTGGGTGGAGCAACTCTACAACTTTGCAGTGAAGCCTGATGTGACACTGTTCTTCCGTGCGCCTCTCGAAGTGTCGCTCGGGCGGATTCTCGACGGCCGGCCCGAATTGAAGTATCACGAAGCTGGCATGGACATGGGGTGGAGCACGGATCCTTATGAGAGCTTCCGGCTCTTCCAAGGCCGTATCCTGGAGCAATATGAACTGCTCGCATCGCGCTACAATTTCACCGTGGTCGATGCGACGCGGGAAATCCACGATCAGCAGGCCGAGGTGCGTCGCATCATTCGCCGGCATCTTCGGCTGTCGGACTTCATTAAGAAAAAACCGCGGCCCTAACCGCATGAAAACGCCGCGCCACAAACCAAGTCTCACGGGTCGTGGAATCCGGACTTTCGGTCATCCGCTCGCGGAGGTGGGAACGTCGCGGCTCATGGGCCGACTTTTCGTGATCGAGGGTGCGGATGGTTCCGGTCGCTCGTCGAACATCAAGGATCTGAGCGAGTGGATCGAGGCGAATGGATACGCGGTGCGGCACATGGGGCTGCGCCGTTCGCCCTTGCTCGCGCAGGACATTGAGCATGCGAAACAATCGCGCCTTTTGACGCGCACCACGATGTCGCTGCTCTACGCGACGGATTTTTTCGACCAGCTCGTGCATGAAATCATCCCGGCTTTGCGCGCGGGCTACATCGTTCTCGCCGATCGGTACATCTATACACTGATGGCGCGCGACATTGTGCGCGGCGCTGATCCGGCGTGGACGCGAAATCTCTACAGCTCTGCATTGGTGCCGGACGCGGTCTTCTACCTCCAGGTCGATCCCCAGGAACTCGTGCTGCGCAACTTTGAAAAGAACTCCACGCTCGACTACTGGGAAAGCGGGATGGACCTCGGGCTTGCGCGCGACATGTTCGAGAGCTTTCTCGCCTACCAAGGGCTGCTTCAGCGTGAGTTTGCACACATCCAGAAACGCTACGGATTTCAAATCGTGGATGCGAATCGCGACGTCACCAAGGTGCAGCGTGAATTGCGCACCCGGTTCGCGGCGATGCTCGGGATTCCGAAACCGTGAGTCGAGTCGCGGGTGCGCCGGTAAAAACTGCGCCGTTTTCGAGTTGATTGTTGCGCTTTCATGGGCCGACCCATAAAATCTTCAGGATTGACCAGCCGCGGCAGCGCGAGGTCTCCCAGCTTTCAAACAGACGACACTTTACCCATGGCCACTGCTGTAAAAATCACCGATTTCGCCAAGGCTCCCGTCAACGCCAAACTCAACAAGGACCAGCAAGTCAAGCTGCTCACCGAGATGGTCCGTATTCGCCGCTTCGAAACCGAATCGCTGCGGCAATATAACAAGGGCAAGATTGGCGGCTTCCTCCACCTCTATAACGGGCAGGAGTCAGTGGCCGTAGGTTGCGTATCGCTCATGGGCGACGACGACCACGTCATCACCGCCTACCGCGACCACGGCCATGCTCTCGCAGTCGGAATGACCATGAACGAGTGCATGGCCGAATTGTTTGGAAAGGCAACGGGCTGCTCGAAAGGGAAGGGGGGCTCCATGCACTTCTTCGCGCCGGACAAAAATTACTGGGGCGGCCATGGCATCGTCGGCGGGCAGACGCCGCTCGGGCTCGGGCTCGCGTATGCCTTGAAATACAAGGGCCTCAAAGGTGCCTCCCTGTGCTTTCTCGGCGACGGAGCAGTGAATCAAGGCTGCTTCTACGAGAGCATGAACATGGCATCGCTTTTCAAGCTGCCAGTCATCTACATCATCGAAAACAACGGCTACTCCATGGGCACCAGCCTCTCGCGCAGTTCCGCCTTCAAGACATCGCTCGCCGAGCGGGCGGCAGGTTTCGACATGGCGTGGGCCAAGTGCAACGGCACCGACGTGTATGAAGTGCGCGCCACCGTCCAGGAGGCCATGGACCGCGCCTACAACGAGAGCAAGCCGACCCTCCTCGAGATAGTCACCTACCGTTACTACGGCCACTCGGTCGCCGACTCGAAGCATCTCAGCGGCTACCGGCAAAAGGAAGAGATCGAGCATTACAAACAGAACAACGATCCGATTCAGCACTACAAACGCCGGCTCATCGAAGAGGGAATCATCAACGACGCTCAATTCGAAGAAATCGACGAAGCCGCAAAAGCCGAGGCGGCGGCGGCGGCGGAATTCGCGGAAGAGAGTCCGATCGCACCGGAGGAGACCATTACGCAGGATGTGTATTACGAGGTGGACCGGCAGACCGAAGCTGGCCGGACGGGGAAGCATTTTTTCAACGACTAGCATTCGCGTTCCAGCGACCGACGCTCGACGGGCCTCGTCATGAAATCCCGCAAACCCGCCATCGCCATTTCGCTTTTGATCGTCGCCCTCGGGATCGCGTGGCTGCTCAATACGATGCGCGTCGCGCCGCAACTCGACTGGATCTGGATCATCGGCCTCGGTGTCTCAGGCATTCTGCTGCTCACTATTACGCGCCTGGACCGCTTCAATTTCGTCGCCGGGCTGAGCCTCATCGTGAGTTCCGTGCTCGCCGTATTGCGACAGAGCGGGAAGCTCACGGTCAACGTCGAGGCGCCCGTCCTTTTCATCACGCTCGGAATCCTGCTCCTGCTCGCGCAGCTTCTCCCATTGCCGGGAACAGTCGCGAGCGAACAAAAGCCGTCCGCAGCCAGCTCATCGGAAAAGCAGTAGCCGTCCACACAACTTCAACACACAGCCACTCATGCCACAGATCACCTACCGCGAAGCACTCCGCCACGCACTCGACGAAGAACTCGCGCGCGACCCGAACGTAGTCATCATGGGCGAGGAAGTCGCCGAATACGACGGCGCATACAAAGTCACCGAGGGCCTTTGGAAAAAATGGGGCAGCAAGCGGCTCGTCGATACACCCATCAGCGAGGCCGCATTCATCGGCATGGGCGTCGGCGCATCCATGCTCGGCATCCGGCCGGTCATGGAACTCATGTTCTGGAGCTTCGCCACCGTCGCGTGGGATCAGATCATCAACAACGCCGCGCAAGTCCGCTACATGAGCGGCGGCCTTATCAATTGCCCGATCGTCATTCGCGGCCCCGCAAACGGCGGCACCAGCGTCGGCGCGACGCACTCGCACAACCATGAGAGCTTCATGGCCAACGTTCCCGGCCTGAAGGTCGTCTGCCCCGCCACCGCATACGACGCGAAGGGCCTCATGAAAACTGCCATCCGAGACAATGACCCCGTGATGTTCATGGAGAACACGCTCCTCTACGGCGAAAAATGGGAAGTGCCGGAAGAGGAATATCTCATCCCGCTCGGCAAAGCGGACATCAAGCGTGTCGGCACCGACATCACGCTCATCGCGCACGGCCGCGCCGCGCTCACCGCCTGCACGGCCGCCGACATCCTCGCCGCCGAGCACAACATCAGCGACGAAGTCGTGGACCTGCGCTGCATCCGCCCGCTGGTCGAGGAGACCATTTTGGAAAGCGTCCGCCAG
>JAYVQK010000222.1:0-5093 GCA_043757005.1 Verrucomicrobiaceae bacterium | reverse complement strand
GGGGTGGGTGGGGAGAGTGATGTGGGCGCGGAGGCAGTAGAAGATGAGGGCGATGCCGGGGAGGATGATGGCGGTGTAGAGGAGGCGGTAGCTGGCGTAGAGGGTGAAGCGGTAGGCGAGGTAGTTGAGGGGCTTGAGGAGGAGGAAGCTGAGGCGTCCGTCGCGAATGTCGGCGGCGATTTGCCATTCGTCTTCGGTGGGGGTGACGAGGTTTTCAACAAAGACGCAGAGGGCGAAGTAGAGGATGAGGGCGCTGTAGGTGTAGGTGCCGAGTTGGCGTCCACTTTCCTCGCCATACATGGCACGCCAGAGGTAGATGGTGCCGATGAGGGGGACGATGCCGAAGAGGGAGCGGAGGATGAAATTCCAGCGATAGACGAAGGTGTTTTGGAGGCCGATGTCGAAGACTTTGGCGTATTTGGAAAGGAGGGCGTTCATGGGGTTTTGCGGACGAGTTCGGCGGCGAGACGGAGGGCTGCGATCATGCTAGTGGGGCGGGCGCGGCCTGTGCCAGCGAGGTCGTAGGCGGTGCCGTGGTCGGGGCTGGTGCGGGGGAAGGGGAGGCCGAGGGTGACGTTCACGCCGGTATCGAAGGCGTGGAGCTTGAGGGGAATGAGGCCTTGGTCGTGATACATGCAGAGCACGCCGTCGAAGTCGCCTGCAGTGGCGCGGTGGAAAACGGTATCCGGCGAATGGGAGCCACTCCATTCGGCGGTGCTTTTTTGTAAAAGGTGGACGGCTGGGGCGATGATCTCGATCTCTTCGCGGCCTAGGTCGCCGCTCTCGCCCGCGTGGGGATTGAGCCCGGCGACTGCGAGCCGGGGCGTGCGCCCGAGTCGCAGTGCAGTGAAGTGCTCCAGCAGCCGCCCGACGCGCACGATTTCCTCGGCGCGGAGTAGGCCGGGAACGTCTTTCAGCGGGACATGGGCGGTGACGAGTGCGACGGTGAGCGCGCCTCCGGTGAGGCACATGGCGTGGTCCGGCGCGTGCCAGCGGTGGGCGAAAAACTCCGTCTGTCCGGGAAAGTGAAAGCCGACTTCGTGCATACGCGCTTTGCTGACGGGGCCGGTGACGACGGCGCAAAGCTCGCCCGCGAGTGTGAGCCTCGCGGCTTCTTCCAGCGCGGCAAATGCAGACTCCGCCGTGGCGCGCGTGGGCTGACCGGGGACGGCTCCGGTGCTTTCGCCGATGATGCGATAGGTGAAATCTGCATCCAGCTCGCCGCTCGCGAGCGCCGCTCGTGCGACCTCCGGGCCGATGCCTGCGGCGTCGCCAAGGGTGATGCCGATGATGCGGGCCATACTTACTTTCCCAGCTTCAGGGCTAGTAGATTTTAACAAACGCCTTCTTCCGCAAGCGATCCGTCCAGACTTGCTGGAGCTTTTGTCTCTCGACTTGCATGAGGTGTTTTTGGATGTCGTCGCGTAGTGCTTTGAGGGGCTTTACGTCGCCCGCTTTGCGCTCTTCGACGAGGAGCAGGTAGAAGGTCTGATTCAGCGCCACGACCTCGCTCACCTTGCCCGTCTTTTGCACAAAGACCGTGCGCTCTAATTCGCCGCTCATGTCGCCGCGTTTCACCCAGCCCCAGTCGCCATTTGCATCCTGCGTGGAGTCCTCGGAGTAAATGCGCGCCATGTCGCCGAAGTCTGCGCCATGCACGATCTTGTCGTGGATTTCTTGGATGAGCTTCCGCTTTTTCTCGGGCTCGGAGCCGGGGATGATTTTGATCATGCGCAGCTTCACCGCGTCGTTCGTCGTCCACTCCTGGCTGTGCTGGTGGTAGTAGCTCTCGACTTGCGCCGAGGTGACGCTGGGCTCGGTCTTCACTTCGCGCGCACGCATCGCGCCGACGATGATTTTTTCCTCCTCCATCTTGCGCAGCTTATCAATGGTAAAGCCCTGCGCCGCGATGGTGCGGAGGAAGGCCGAGCGGTCTCCGCCGAACTCCTCGCGGATGATCGTGGTGAGCCGGTCGTCCACGACGTGCGGCGGGATGGTCGCGCCCTTCATCTTGCGAAATTCCTGGATGATAAGCTGCCGATCCACGAGGTCATTCACGGCGCGCAGGCGGACTTCCTTGATCTTCTCCGCGAGTGTCGCGCCGCTCAGGCTGGCCTTCGCCGCGTTCTCGATGGGCATGGTGAGTTCGCGGACTTGGGTGAAAGTGATGACGTCGTCGTTCACGACTGCCGCCACGCCGTCGAGCACCTGTGCATCCGCCGCGCGGAGTGGCGCGAGAGTGGGTATGAAAATGGCGAGAGCGAGTAGGATCAGAGACTTCACAGTGGATTAGAAAATTCGCCGCGAGGCTAGGAGCGCACCCCAGCAAGTCAAGCAGCAGGACTACTTCATCCGCCACGTGCGGCGGCGGAGGAAAATATCCAGCGGCATGAGCAGGAGGGCGGCGATGAGCAGGGCGTTCGTGAGGTCGCGGCGGCGCTGGAGGGGGTGCTCGGGGCGGGTGAAAATATCGGCGGCAGCGGGGGCGTAGCGTCCGTGGGCGGCGAGCTGGCGCAGTAGTGGTTCGTTGGTTTCAGTGCTGAGAAATTCGCGCGGGTAGCTGCGGGTGTGGGCGAGGGCGAGGCCCCCATCCGGCAGCTCGGGGGAGCTGATGCTGAGGACGGTGGTGCCGTCTTTCCCCAGCGGGAGTGAGGCGCGGTAGCTGCCGGGCGCATCTTGCACGGGGGCGAGGGTGAGCGTGGTGTCGTCCGGCGTGCGTGCGGTGATGGTGATGGGCAGGCGGTTGCGGAACGCGCCCTCGGGCGTGACGGCGTCCACGCGCAGATCGAGCCGGTCGCCGCTCTCGCGAGTGGTGACTTCAAACGCGGCGGGCCCGCTCTTTCGCAAAAGCCCGCGCACGAGTTGCGCCCAGAATTTGCCGTAGCCGGGCCACGTCAGCCACTCGCTCGCCCAGCGCGCTTTGGCATCGCTGGTGAAGGCGGCGCTCTGCCCGAGGCCGTAGCGCCAAGTGGCCAGCAGCGGCTCGCCGCGCTCGGTGGCGAGAAGGATTTCGGCGGTGGGCTTTGGCTTCGTGGCGTTGTAGCCGAGGAGCAGCGGCGACTGCGCCCAATCGAGCCCGGCGGTGAGCGCGCTCTTTAGCACGGGCACGGCTTGCGTGGGCTCCTCGACGAGCGAGGACTGCGAGACTTTCATCGTCTCGGTGGAAAAGATTTGCGGCAGTGTGGTGGCGTCTGCGGTGAGGTAAAAGCGGCCCTGCCCGCGTTCGGCGAGCTGGCGGAGGAAGACGGTGTCTTTATCCTGCTCGGTGCCGAGCGCGACGACGCTGGTGGTGATCTTCGCTGCGCTCATCGCGGCCACGAGATCGAGCGAAGTGCCGCTGCCGCTGCTGCCGTCTTCTTGCGCACCGGCGTTCTTTTCCTCCGCATCGGCGGCATCGGAAAAGAGGATGACGTGTTTGATGCGGGCGTTCACCTCGCGCATCGTGCGCATGGCCTCTGCAAGCGAGGTGTAGATGTAGATGCCGCCGCCGCCTGCGGTGACGCTGAGGATTTTTTGGATGATCGGTTCGCGCGTGCTGTGCTTCTCCAGCGGGGCGACGACGTGGGCCTGCGTATCCACCGCGAGCACGCCGAAATAATCGCGCGGACTGAGCACGCTGAGGGCGAGCGCCGCGCCTTGGTTGGCGAGGGCGATCTTCGTCTGCCCGCCAGCGGGGGCCGTCATCGAGCCCGAGCGATCCAGCACGATGAGGAGCGCGACGGTGGGGAGTTCTTCGCGGTCATTGTGCTCCATGCGGACGGGGAGCATTTGCTCGATGGGCGTGCGGAAGTAGCCGCCCACGCCGAAGCTATTCTCACCGCCGAGCATGAGGAAGCCGCCGCCGAAATCCTGCACCCATCGGCGATACAGCTCCATCTGCTCGCGCGAAAGCGTGAGCGCCGAGAGGTCGCTGAGGAGGAAGAGATCGAACTGCTGCAAGTCGTCCAGCGTGCGCGGCGCACCGTTCGGCCCACGCAATTCCACGGCGAGATGCTCGGCCTTTAGGGCGTCGGAAAGTGGGCGTGCTTTTGTGGTGTCGCCATCCACGAGGAGCACGCGCGGCTGCCCGCGCAGACTGGCCACGGCGGTGGCGCGGTTGTTTTCCACGGAGGTATCCAGCACGGGAATGATCTCCACATCGAAGGGGACAAAGCTGCCCTCGGGGTGCAGACTCGGTGCGACGAAAGCGTTGTCGCCGGGGTGGAGGTCGAGGTCGCGCTCGGCGATGAGGAATTGGCTTTGGTAAAGGCGCACCTTGGTCTTCGTCGCGACGTTGCTGCGGATATTTGCGGTGAGATCGAAGGGCTCTCCTTGCTTCAGTCGCTGCGGCACCGTGACGCGCTCCACGAGCACCTCGGGCCGCTCGGCATTTCGCAGCGGCACGCTCCACACTTCGATGCCCGCGCGCCCAAGCTGCGTGGCCGTCTCCAGCGCGTGCCCGCCCGTGTCGTTGCCGTCGCTGAGGAGGACGATGCGGCGGGATTCATCCGTGGGAAAAAGCGCGCTGGCAAAGGCGAGCGCACCGCCGATGTCCGTGGCGGCGTTGTTCGGTTCCGTCGTCCACTGCGCCAGCGCCGCGTGCTCCTCGGGCGATTGCAGCACGGTGCTCGTTTGTGCAAAGCCGACGACGCCCGCGCTCTCGCCCGCACGCTGCGCACGGAGCGCGTCGCCTACAAAGTCGCGCGCCATTTTCGCCGCCTCCGGCGAGATGCTGGCCGAGCCATCCACCGCAAAGATCACGCTCACTTCCGACGACGGCAGTAGCGCGCGAACACCAGCGAGCGCCAGTGCGAGCAGCACGAGGATGAGCGCGCGGAGGAGGAAGCACGCCCGCCGTTGCGCCGGGGTAAAGCCTGCGAGCGAGCGTCGCATCCCAAAGACCAGCACAGGCAGAGCGACGAGCAGCACGAGGAACCACGGATGGGCGAGTTCGATCATATACTTTTTAAAAAGACACGCGACGTGTGCGGCGTGGGACAGGCGCCCCGCCTGTCGTGGTCCGACAGGCGCCCTCGCCTGTCGCGTCGCGGAGCGACGAAGGACGGGCGAGGCACCCATCCCACTCCGACAGGCGAGGTGCCTGTCCCACTCCA
>JAYVQK010000221.1:0-19910 GCA_043757005.1 Verrucomicrobiaceae bacterium | reverse complement strand
TTTGAAATCATACGGCCCCATGCGCAGCGCGATGCGGCCCCAGTGGTTCGTGCGCCCGCCCAGCATCCGTGGTCGCCACCACATGAAGTTCTGATTCGTCTCGTGCGCCTTCCAATCGCTCGCCTCCTGCCACGCCCCATCGCCCTCACGCTTCACCATGTAAGGCTCACCCGGCACCGTCCAACCACCGTTCACCGTCGCATCGAAAAAACCGAAATGCTTATCCGGAGTGCTCGTCCCCCGCAGCGGCGCATCCGTAGGCGTCTGGAACATGGGCGTCTCCAGCACCGGGTCGTAATTTCGCCCAGCCTCCAGCATGAGCACCTTCAGCCCTGCGTGGCATAAAACATACGCCGACATCCCACCGCCAGCGCCAGAGCCGACGATGATGGCATCGTATTCAGGAAGAGTTTTGCGCGGAGTAATGACAGGCATCGGCGTGTGATGGAGCAATCAGCGGCGGGCGGCAATGCAGAAACCACATCTCACAGCAGCATGACGAGATTTTATAGACTTCCGCTTTGCGCGTTCAGGCAGGGGCATTAAAGATTACGCTCGCATGAAAACACGCACCACACTACTCACCGCCATCCTCGCCGCTGCCAGCCTTGCGCAGTTCACCCACGCCGAGGACGCGCCAAAAATCCCTGGCCTCGCCAAAGCTCCCGCCGCTGCCGCCGAGGCACTCACCAAATACGCCGCCGACGCAGGCATGAAGATCGGTAAAGTGACCCTCGAAAAACACGGCAAAGTGACCGTGTATGAAGCGACGCTGACCGCTGAAGGGAAGCCCGAGCGCGAAGTCGCCGTGACGACCGACGGTAAGGTGAAAGGCGAAGAAGAAACCGTCGCACTAGATGCTGTGCCGGAAGCCGCGCGCAAAGCCATCGAGGCGGGTGCTAAAGGTGCGAAGATCACCCGCGTGCAGCGGATCAAAGAAGACGGCGTGGTGACTTTCGAAGCAGCCTACGTGAATAAAGGCAAGACCACCGAAGTGGAGTATCTCGAAGACGGCAAAGTGAAGCCCGAGGCGAAGTAAGGACTACAGCTCCAGCGCGACGCCGGGCGTGGCGACGACGATCTCCATTTGGGGCAGATCGGCTTGCAGTGTCTTGGTCATCCAGCCAATCGCGTTGGGGTCGCCGTGGACGAGCACGAGCTTCTTTGGCTTCGCACGATTTACGTAAGCGCGGATGCTTTCGCGGCTGGCATGGGCGCTGAAATTAAACGCCTCCACCGGGCAGATCACGGGCTCGGCGCGATGATCCGGCGCGAGCGAGATTTCCGCGCCGGGCGCGATGTCGCGGAGACGGCCAGCGGGGGAATCCGGATCGGCGTAGCCTACGAAAAGGATGGCGTTTTCCGGGCGGCTGAGAAATTGCCGGGCGATCACATTCGAGAGCGTCTTCTCCGTCATCATGCCGCTGCTGAGGGCGAAGATGCGACCTGGGCGGAGGCGGATTTCCTCGACGTTTTGCCCGCCCACGGTGAAGGGCGAGACGGTATTCAGCAGATCGAGATTCGGGTGATGGCGAGGGGTGCGCTTCGCGAGTTTGTCGTAGATGTCCGTGAGCTTCGTGCCGAGGCCGCCGATGTAGATGGGGCAGTCTCGCTTGAGCTGCCCGCGCAGCCGGAACTCGTGCAGCATCGCGAGCAGCTCCTGCGTTTTACCAAGCGCAAAGAGCGGGATCATCACACACCCCCCGCGCGCAAAGACCGCTTGGATCGCCGCGATGAGCCGCTCCTGCTCGCCCTCGCGAGTAAAGCCAGCAGGCGTCTCGCGGTCGCCGCGCGTGCTCTCCATAATCATCACATCGCACGGCTCCTCCGCAAAATCCGGGAACGCCGCCGCGCGCGAAATCGTCTGATCTTCAAACTGCACATCCCCCGCATAAAACACCGTGCGCCCTTCCGAGCGGATCAGCGTGCCCACCGAACCGATGATGTGGCCGGCGTCGTAAAACTCGATGGTCACATCGCTCGCCATACGGCCCGCGCGCTCCCCCGCCACGTCGAAACGCTGATGCAGCGGGCGGGCGAGCCAACGCTTCTCGCCGCTGTCCACTTCGCGATGGGTAAAAAGAACGGGCTCTTCGGACTTCGATGCGTTCTTTTCAGACATCATCACATTCACCGAATTGTGCAGCATCACCTGCCCGATCCGCAGTGTCGGCTCTGTGAGCAAAATGGGCGCGCGCGGGTGGCGGCGCATGGCGATGGGCAGCGAGCCGATGTGGTCCTGGTGCGCGTGCGACATCACGATGGCATCCACGGAATCATCCGCGATGAGATCGAAGCGCGGCGCAGCGTCCCTGCCGGATTTTTTCGGGTGCGAGCCCGCGTCGAGGAGGATGCGTTTGCCGCCGAGTTCGAGGAGGTAGCAGTTAGCGCCGATTTCGACAGCGCCCGTGAGATTGGTAAAACGAATAGCACCCATGAATAAAGGCGCGCACCGTGGCGGCGAGAGCCCCAGCGGGTCAACAAGCAAGCGCAACAACTTTGCCACACGTCCGTAAAAGCGTGGCAGCGGTGCGGTGTTTATTTTCTGCTAAAACAGACTACATCTCGTAGGCGCTCTCGCCGTGGTCGCTGAGGTCGAGTCCCTCGTCTTCTTCGCTTTCATTTACGCGAAGGCCGATGGTGGCTTTGATGACGAGGAGTAGAATGATGCTCACGACTGCAGAGAGGGCGATCGTGTAGAGCGAGGCGAGGAGCTGCGTCTTGAGCTGTTCACCGATGGCGAAGTCGCCGAGGCCACCTGCAAAGGATTTGGAGCCGAAGACGGCGACGAGGATGGTGCCGCTGAAGCCGCCGATGCCGTGGACGCCGAAGACATCCAGCGAGTCGTCGTAGCGGAAGCGCGCTTTTAATTTGGCGCAAGCCAGCCAGCATACGATGGCGGAGATCGCTCCGATGCAGACCGCGCCGATGGGGCCGACTTTCCCAGCGGCGGGGGTGATGGCTGCGAGCCCGGCGATGGAGCCGGTGGCGATGCCGAGGACGCTGGGCTTGCCGTTGCGAATCCACTCGATGGCCATCCACACCAGCGATGCGACGCAGGCGGAGAGGTGGGTGACGACGAGCGTCATGGCCGCGCTACCATTGGCGGCGAGCTGGCTGCCTGCATTAAAGCCAAACCAACCCACCCACAGCATACACGCGCCGACGACGGTGAGAGGCAGATTGTGAGGTAGAAATTGTTTATGCAAAAAGCCACGGCGTGGGCCCACGATGATGCACGCGACGAGCGCCGCTGTGCCTGCGGTGATGTGGACGACGATGCCGCCCGCGAGGTCTATGACGCCGTGCAGCCCGAGGAAATCTCCCGCACGATGCCAGACGCCGTAGCAGCAGGGCACATAGACGAGTAGGCTCCAGAGAATGCTGAAAATCATGATGGCGGAAAACTTCATCCTTTCGGCAAAAGCCCCGATGAATAGGCCCGGCGTGATGAGGAAAAACATCATCTGGTAGGCGAAATGCAACAGCTCGGGGATCGTCTTGCAGTCGGCGCGCACCGTGTCGGGCGTGACACCATTCAGGAAGACTTTGGAGAGCCCGCCGATGACGCTATTTCCATCGGAAAAAGAGAGCGAATATCCGCACACGAGCCACAGCACGCTCATGGCGCAAGTGAGGGCGAAGCATTGCATGAAAATGGAGAGCACGTTCTTCGCACGCACGAGCCCGGCATAGAAAAGCGCGAGGCCGGGGATCATCATAAAAAGAACGAGCGTGGTGGAGATGAGTAACCAAGCGGTATCGCCAGAATCTATTGTGGAGACAGCATCCGCCGCCAATAGACGTGGTGCGCAAGTGAGACTGAGCATAGCGGTGAGCCAGCCCAGCCGTGGTGAACGGTGGATCATGTAATGGTGGTTTGGGTAAAAGGTGGAAGAACTGGGCCGTAGATTTGAGCCGCAGTCGCGAACTAAGGGCCGCGTTATTGCCAAAGAGCACTCTTGGTTTGCAACTAAAACCATGAATGAAATTGCGCTAACAAGCGGCGGGCAGCGGTCTTTTGTAGAACATGAAGAAACACACGCTCGCTCATCTCACCGCCACCGTCCTCACCGTCCTCGGCTTTTCTAGCACGCTTCTCCGCGCGGAAATCCCCGTGAAGAGCGGGGAGAAAGTCGCCTTCCTCGGCGACTCGATCACCCAGCAGGGCCAAGGCAGCGCGGGCGGCTACGTGCAGCTCGTGGGCAGTGGGCTCGCGGCGAACGGGGTGAAAATCGAGATCATCGGCGCAGGCATCAGCGGGCATAAATCCAACGATATGCTCGCCCGACTGGAGAAAGATGTCCTCAGCAAAAAGCCGCAATGGATGACCTTGAGCTGTGGCGTGAACGACGTGTGGCACGGTGCGAAAGGCGTGCCGCTCGACGAGTATAAAAAGAACATCACCGAGATCGTGGACAAGGCTCAAGCAGCGGGCGTGAAAGTCGTCGTGCTCACCTCCACGATGATCCGCGAAGACGCCGCGAACGACGAAAACAAGAAGCTCGCCGGGTATAATGATTTCCTGCGCGCGCTGGCCGTGGAAAAGAAATGCCTCCTCGCCGATCTCAATGGCGAGATGCAAGCCGCCCTCGCCGAAGCGATGAAAGCGGGCGCGAAACCTACGAACGGCAACACCCTGACCGCCGACGGCGTCCACATGAATCCCGCTGGCAATCAAATGATGGCGGTTGGTGTGCTCAAAGGCTTTGGCCTCGACGCCGCGCAAGTGGCAAAGGCGAAAGACGCTTGGCTGGACATCCCCGGCACGGTGAGCGTCTCCACAAAAGCCGCGCTCACTTTCCGCCAAAGCAACGCGCTCACAGAAGTCGCCGCCAAACGCAAAATGAGCGTGGACGCGCTGGTGAATGAGCAGCTCGGCAAAGTGATCGAAGGGCTGCTGAAGTAAGCGCGCCCTCGCTTGCCACGCGCCGCCGCCCCACTACTCTCCACCGCAATGACAGCTCCGATTGCTGAACTAGAGGGACTCCGCGTGACGGTGGATCGCGTCGCGTATATGCCCCACCTCAATGCGCCCGAGGACAAGCCCTTCCCCTACGTCTATTTCATCACCATCCACAACGACTCCGAAGACACCGTGACCATCAAAGGCCGCAAATGGGTCGTCACCGACGACACCGGCGACACCATCGTCGTGGAGGGCGACGGCGTGGTGGGGAAATTCCCGCGCCTCTCGCCGGGCGAGAGTTTTTCCTACAACAGCTACCACGTCATCGGCAGCGACAGCGTCGCGTGCGGCGCATTCATCGGCCTCACCGAGGAGAGCAAGCCCGTGCTCGTAAAGATCCCGCCCTTTGAGATGAAAGTGCCCACAGGCGAGTAAAGTGCCGCAAGCTTTCTCGATAACTAATTGGTATTAGAACCTCCACGGCAGAGGCGGCCATGCGGAAAATACTTTCAGAAAGTTTTGCCACAAAAAATCCGCCTTTCTAAATGCCACCCAATCACGTTCAGCCTTAGAACCCAAATTCCCGGAAGAACCTTTTTTTCCGCCTCCCGCTGCGCCGCCTACTAGCGCCGCTAGCCTTATCCTATTCGACTTTGTGATTCGATTGCTTGGACACCGTTGGTTCTAATCTAGGCGGATTTCCTGTGTGGATGACCTCCATGAGTTTGGGGAAGTCGAGCGGTTTGGCGAAGTGATCGTCGAAGTCGGCGGCGAGACATCGTGCGCGATCACCGTCCTGGGCGTAGCCGGAGATGGCGATGAAGATCGCTTCGGCAAATGGTGCTTCCGCGCGGAGGCGGCGGGCGAGTTCGTAACCGTCGAAGCCGGGCAGGCCGAGGTCGAGGAGCAGGACTTCGGGGCGAAATTCGCGGGCGGCCGTCACGCCATCGGGGCCGCTGTAGGCGCAACGCACTTCGCAGCCGCGCCGTTTCAGGAGGCGTCCGAGTGCTTGGGCGGCGTCTTCGTGGTCATCCACGATGAGGACGCGCAGGATCGGCGAAGGAGCGGCGTCGAGAGCGCGCGGGGCGGGCGGGCGCTCGGTGGCGGGCAGCTCGAGCAGCAGCGGCAGCCGCACGGTGACTGTGGTGCCGGCATTCGCGCCCGCGCTGGCGATGGTGACGCGACCGAGGTGCATTTCGACGAGAGATTTCACCACACTCAGGCCGATGCCGAGGCCACCGAGCGCGCGGTCGAGGGTGCTATCGGCCTGGCGGAAAAGGTCGAAGACGTGCGGCAGGAGTTCAGCGGGAATGCCCACGCCGGTGTCGGTGATGGTGACGACGATCTCGCCGTCTTCATTCTGCGCGTGGAGTGAGATGCGGCCGTTTTCCGGCGTGTATTTCGCGGCGTTGGTGAGGAGATTCACGAAGACCTGCTCCAGCCGCGCGGCGTCTCCGGTGACGCGGAGCGGGCTGCCGATGTCGCTCGTGAAGGTCTGCCGCCGCTGCGCATGGAGCGGGCGCGCGGCGGCGATGGCCTGCTCGAGCACGGGGCCGAGATCGAGCGATTCGACGCGCAGTTCGATGCGTCCGCGATTGATGCGCGCCACGTCGAGCAGATCGTCCACCATGCGGGAGAGCTGTTGGCTCTGGCGGTCAATGACGTTGGCGGCCCACTGGCACGCTTCCGCATCGTCGGGTGTTTCTCCGGAAATCTGCACGGCGTGGCGGATGGCGTTGAGCGGGTTGCGTAGTTCGTGGCCCAGCATGGCGAGGAATTCATCCTTCCTCTGCGCTTCCTCACGGATGGCGCGCTCGGCGTTCTTTTGTTCGGTCACGTCGAGGTTGGTGCCGATCACCCACTCCGCTTTGCCTTCCTCATTGGCGCGCACCGTCTCGACCGCTTGGATCCAGCGGCGCTCCCCATTATCCGCGCGGAGGATGCGGAATTCGCGGGTGCTCTTGCCGAGCCGGCGCACGGTGTCCTGGAGCACTTCCTCCTGCCGCGCCAAATCCTCGGGCAGCACGGCGCGGCACCACGTCTCGTAATGGACAAAGCTGTCCTCCGTCGGCGGCACGCCGTAAAGGCGGAACATCTGCGCATCCCAGCGGATCGCGTTAGTGACGAGGTTCCATTCCCAAATCCCCACCTCCGTCGCCTCGGTGGCCAGACGCATGTGCTCCTCACCGGCGCGCAACGCCGCCTCGGCCTGCCGGCGCCTGGTGGCGTCCGTCGCGACGCCCTCGAGCCGCACGAGCTTGCCGGCCGTATCGAAGTTCCCTCGCCCGATCTCTTCCAGCGATACCACCACGCCATCGGCGCGCACCACGCGATAATCCACCGTGTAATCCCGCGCATCCGCTCGGAGGCTCGTCAGCAAGGCGACGAACCGCTCGCGATCCTCGGGATGAATGCGCTGGAAATAACCTAGGGACGTGTCGCTCACCGCCGCCTCGCCCGCGAGGTGGAGGATGGCACCGGCACTGGCTGAGCGGCGCACGCGGTCAGTCTCCAGACACCATTCGAAGGTGAACGAATCGCTGACGCGCAACGCTTGCTGAATTCGTTCCTCGCTTTCGCGCAAAGCCAGCTCGGTTTGCTTGCGCTCAGTGATGTCCGTGTGGACGCCCACCCATTCGCGAATCTCTCCCGCCTCGCCGAGCACCGGCACCGCGCGAATGGAACACAACCGCCATTCGCCATCGTTGCGGCGCACGCGGTGCTCGAACTCAAACATCCGCTTCTCCGCCACGGCCTGATTCCACCCGTCGATGGTCGGTTGCGCATCTTCGGGATGCACGGCCCTCGCCCAGCCGTAGCCTTGGTATTCCTCCTCTGATTGGCCTGTGAACCTGCCCCAGCCGGGTTGCTCACCTTCCATCTCACCGCGCGAGTTGTTCGTCCAGATGAGACTGCTGACCGCGCCCACGGCTGCACGGAAACGCGATTCGCTTTCGCGCAGCGCTTCCTCCGCACGATTGCGTTCGGTGATGTCGCGGCTGATGCCGAGGATGCCGATGACGCGACCGCTGCCGTCGCGCAGCGGTGCCTTCAGGGTGAGGAATACCCGCGCCTCGCCCGCCACCGGGATCGTCTCCTCGATCTGGATTGGCGATCCACCGGCGATCACTGCCTCATCATGTTGCCGTATCTCAGCCGCCACGTCCGGTGGGAACAACTCCTCGTCCCTCTTCCCCACGAGCTGCTCGGGGGTGGATCTGGCCGCCGCGGCGAAAGCGGCGTTCGCCAGCAGCACGCGGCCGTTCAGATCCTTCACGAAGATCACGTCGGTTGTCCCCTCCAGCACTCCATTAAGCAGCTCCGTCCGATCAGCCAGCGCCTGCTCGATCCGCTTCGACTCGGTGAGGTCGCGGGTGATGGTGGCGAAGTTGACCGGCTGTCCCGTCACCGGATCGTCCACCCGGAACAAGTCATACCAAACGGGGAACGTCGCCCCCGTGACGAAGTGTTGCATCGTCAGTTCGCCGGACCACCGCCCGCCCTTGAAGACGGCGGGCAGGACGACCTCTTCGACGAATGGTCGCTGCTCGGGAATGAAATAATCAATGATCTTGCTGCGCCGCATCTGCTCGAGGTCTTGGAGGCCGACGAGTTCCATCGCCGCCCTGTTCCCGTATATCGGGTTGCCGTGCGTGTCCGAGATGCCGATGAAATCGCGCGAGTATTCCACAATGGAGGCGAGAAGCCGCCGCTCCTCTTCAGCTTGCTTGCGCACGGTGATGTCACTGGCCGCGCCAAACCACGCGGTCACTTCTCCGTTCTCATCGAGGATCGGCACCGCGCGGGAGAACGTCCAACCGATGGAGCCATCGGGACGCAGGACGCGATGCTCCAGCTCAAAAAGAGTTTTTCCGGCGATGGTTTCGCTGATCGCCTGCCGGACGCGGAGGTGCTCGTCGTGCGGGACGTTCAGGTCCAGCCACGCCCAGTTGGCGACCGGCTGGTCTGCACTGGCCACCAACTGACGTCCGTCCAGCGGCAGCATCGTGGACCAGTCGGCTGACATGCGGTAAGCGACCTCGGAACTAGCAGCGGCTAGGGCGCGATAGTTCCGCTCGCTTTCACGCAGCGCCTGCTCCGCGCGCTTGCGTTCGGTGATTTCAATGGACGCACAGGTGACGCCGCAGACGAGGCCCGCGGCATCCCGCAGGGGTTCCACCGTCAAATCGAAATGCCGGACCGCGCCTTGGACCTGAGGCGCAATCTCGGCCCGCTGGCCGACGCCGGTGCGGATGACCTCCCGTTTCAGCGCATCGACCACAGCCGCGTCCTCGGCAAGATCGACCAAGTCGGCATTGCGTTTGCCGATGCAATAGGAGTCATCCCAACCTGGGGCCGAGTTGAGCAGCCAGGTGTAACGCAATTCCAGGTCCTGCTGAAAGAGCACCACTCGCGAGCACTTCACCGCAAGAGTCAGGCGCTCATTCGTGAGCTGCCGCGCTGCCTCGGTCTCCTTGCGGGCGGTGATGTCAATGGCCGCACAGGTGACGCCGGAGATGAGACCAGCGGCATCCCACTGGGGTTCCACCAGCAGGTCGTAATGCCGGTCCACGCCCTGAATGTGAACCAAGACCTCCTGCCGCTGGCCGACCCCCGTGCGGATCACTTCGCGTTTAAGGCCCTCGGTCACCGCAGCATCTGCGGCGCGCTCCATCAGGTCCGCATCCCGTTTGCCGATGAAATCCGAGAACTTTAAACCCAGCTCCGGGTTGCGATGCCAGGTGTAGCGCAGTTCCAGGTCCTGCTGAAAAAGCACCACTTGCGAGCACTTCAGGGCGAGAGTCAGGCGCTCATTCGTGAGCTGCAGCGCCGCCTCGGCGTGCTGCAGCTCGCTGATGTCGCTGATGGCGCGGAGCTTTTCCTCCGCCTCCTCCAGCCGCGCGCGCAACTCGGCGTTTTCGGCGCGGAGGGATTGGTCGGTAGAAAGTTGCTGCGGCATTTTCGTTCAGGCTTAGCTCCCGTCTCGCACAAGTCCAGCCCGAGGAGAATTTTTTCCGTCTGCGACATGTCGCCGATGAGCGTGGGCCACCCGCGCGGACGCCCGCCGCCAGTGATTTCATCGATGCCGGCGATGCCGGTGGGGATTTCGGGAGGGAAGGATGCGTGTCTGGATTTTGGAAGTCGGTTCAGTGCGATTCAATCAGCGGCGCCCCGGAAAAGATTTTTGAACATCCCTCTCTACCCCTTGTCCTATCCAGCCAGTATCCATACTAAGACTGCATGACTCCATTTTTCATCATCGGCTTCATCGGCATCTTCATCTTCTCGCTCTGGGCGCAGTGGAGGGTGAAGAGCAACTTTGGCCGTTACTCGGAAGTGGCGGCGAGCAGCGGGGTGACGGGGGCGCAGGCGGCACGGCGGATCATGGAGGCGGCGGGGATCGTGGGCGTGGAAATCGTGGAGACGGAGAGCTACCTCGGCGACCATTACGACCCGAGTAAAAAGGTGCTCTGCCTCTCCACCGCCGTTTTTAATACGCCCTCCGTCGCGGCGCTCGGCATCGCGGCGCATGAGTGCGGGCACGCCATCCAGGACAAGCTAGGCTACGCTCCGCTGAAAGCGCGCGCCGTAGTGGTGCCGGTGGCGGTGGTGGCGTCGAAAGTGTTGCCATTCGTGATGATCTTTGGCGGTTTTCTTTTTGGCGGTTTCGGGCGGCACGGGCATGGGATGTGGGCCATCCAGCTTGGTTTTTGGTGCTACTTGGTGCTCACGGTTTTCCAGCTCATCACGCTGCCGGTGGAGTTTGATGCGACGCGCCGGGCAAAGATCATCCTCGGCGAGATGCAGCTCATCCAGCCGGGCGAGGAAGCGCGCGGCGTGAATAAGGTGCTCGATAGCGCGGCGCTCACTTATGTTGCAGCGTTTGCGGCCACGCTTTTCCATCTCATCCGCTTCTGGCTCATGCTGCAAGGAGGGCGGAGCCGGAATTGATATTTTCCTATGAATACTGCGACCACCTTTGATCTCTCCGCGCTATTGCCAGTCTTCTCGCCAGCCACATCACCCTTTGCCAACGAGCCACTCGTGAGTAGTAAAGACGTGAGCATGACGGAACAGGAACAAAGCCGCCGGGAGGATGAAGAACTCGTAGCCAGATCACAGACTGGCGACGCGGCGGCGTTTGATGCCTTGATCGTGAAACACAGCCCGCGCCTCTACGGCCTCGTGTATCACATGACCTCCAATCACGACGACACGGACGACCTGCTGCAAGACGTGTGGGCCAAGGCCTACCGGGGCATCGGTGGCTTTCGAGGCAAGTCGCAGTTTTATACTTGGACGCATACCATCGCGGCCAATACGACGATCAATTTCCTCAAAAAACGCAACAATCGTAAGACGATGAGTCTGGACGATGTGGATAACGGAATAGCCAACGACAAGGACTTCACCGCGCTCACCGCCGCCAGCACGCCCGTGCGGGATACCGACCTTGCGGAGCTGCAAATCAAACTCAATGAAGCCATGCAAAAGCTGACGCCCGATCACCGCGCGGTGGTGACGATGTTCGACATCCAGGGCATGGCGCACGCCGAGATCGCGCAGATCCTCGGCGTGAGCAATGGCACCGTGCGCTCGCGCCTTTTCTACGCCCACAAACAACTGCAAGCGTGGCTCGCCGAGTTCGCGCCACTTTAAAAAAACGAGACCTATGGAAGACAAACCGCCACTCACCGAACAGCAGCTCCAAGCCCTGCTCCGCCTCAAGCGATACGAGCAGCCTGCGCCGGGGTATTTCGACGGCTTGCTCAAGAACGTCCACCGTCGCCAGCGCGAGGAGATGCTGCGCCGACCCGCATGGTGGCTTGCGCTCGAGCGGGTGCGCACGTTTTGGGCTCCGCTGCAAATGGACTGGCGCTATGCGGGCACGATGGCTGGCGTGCTGCTCGTGGGCATCGGCGCAATCCGCCTCAGCATCCCCACGCGGAATGATGCGCACACGCTGTTTGCGGCGGTGAGTGTGAGGCCGGATACTTCGGATTCGGACAAAGCCTTCACCCTCGCGGCGGCGCGGCCCGAGCTGGATATGAAGAAGGCCAAACGCACTCCGCAAAACAGCGCGACCGCGAGTGTGCAAGGGCCCACGCGCTTCATCATAGATACGCAGCCCGCGAGCTATGTGCCTACGCAGATTCGCTTTTAGCCTCCTGCTCGCCGCGCTCCCGCTGGCGCGAGCCGAGGAGCCGCCGTCTGTCTTCGACGCGATCTCGCGCGAGGTGCGCGGCATTTACGAGCGCAGTAGGGGAGCTGTCTGCACCGTGGAGGCCGACGATGAGCACGGGCGCGTGCGTGGCACGGGGTTCCTTGTGGATGCCACGGGCACGCTCTTCACCAGCTACAGCGTGGGCGGGGAGACGGAGGACATCGTCGTGACCCTCGGCGAGGAGAAATACCCCGCCACTCGCCTCGTCGCCGACGCCCGCTCCGGCCTCGCCGTGCTGCGCGTGGAGGCGGATAAACCGCTGCCATTTCTCCCCATCGGAAAAGCCCGCGACCTTGCCATCGCCTCGCCGCTCGTCGCACTCGGCTACCCACTGGAGATGCCGCTTTCGCCCAGCTTCGGCATCGTTGCGGGGTTCGATATAGGCTTCCAAGGCCGCTTCTTTGCCACCCGCCACATCCGCGCCAATCTCCCCGTGCAAAAAGGCGAAGGCGGTGCGCCCATTTTAAACATCAAAGGCGAAGTCGTCGGCGTGCTCATCAGCACCCTGGAGGGCGGCAGCGGGCTCTTCGCACTACCCATTGAGGCTGCGCAAAAAGTGCTCGCCGACTTCCACCGCCACGGTCGCATCCGCCAAGGCTGGCTGGGTGTGGACGTGCGCGTGACTGACGCCCCCGAGCACGACAGCAGCGCCCGCATCCGCAACCTCCGCGCCGACGGCCCCGGCCACAAAGGCAACCTCCGCCCCGGCGACGTGCTTTTGCAAATCGGCGACTGGAAAATCACCAGCCCCGAGGATGTGCTAAACGCCGCCTTTTACCTCTCCGCCGAAGACCCCGTGCTCATCCGCATCTCCCGCGCAGGCCACGAGCACAGCTTCACCATCGTCCCCGGCGACGCGCCGGATGGGGATGGCCCCGTCGTCCAACGCCAAGAAGCACCCACCATCGGAGCCACCACCGGCCTTGATCTGGGGCGATAAAAAGAGGGATTGAACGCCGCTCGATACCCCTATCGAGCGGCGTCCCCTCCTCGTAGCGACAGCCTGCCCCTTCAGCAGACTGGCCACACCATCTTTACAAAGCTTCGTCGAAACCTTGCTCAACGGCCAGGTCCTGCATGACCTTGGCCAGTTCATTGAGCCCGTATGGCTTCGGCAAATAGCCCTGAAAACCTAGCGACTCCGCACTTTCCCCCTCCAGCGACAAGTGATACGCAGTCGAAAGAATCACCGGCAGACCTGGGCGATGCACGCGCAGCGCCCGCCGTAGCACCAGCCCAGTCATCCCCGGCATCGTGAGATCGGTGATGACGAGATCAAACTCCTCCCGTTTCGCATATGCCAGTGCCTCCACCGGATCCGTGCAACCCACCGGATAGTGCCCCAAATGTGTCAGCAGCATCGCCGCAACCTCGACCAGACCCGGCTCATCATCAATAAAAAGCACCCTAAGCGCACCCGAAAATCCACGGCGAAATCCGTAAGCATTTAAATTTGTTATTTCAGATGTAAAAGTGGCGTGCATTGAAAATGGAAAATCGTCCTTTCTTCCGCCATCGTCACCGAGCCGTTGCGGGTCAAAAAACACGATCCTCTATTAGTATTACTCTTTTTTCGTCGGCCAGAATTTCGGATTATTTTTAAAAATCGCACTTTTACTCTGTAAAATAATTTTCAGCTACACTCCCAAAACAGTCCCTTCTCGCCCCCTTCATCACCAAAAACTCCGCTCCCTCCGCCATCTCGGACACCTTTAAAAAACAGTCTCGATCTTGCGCAGAAACCGACTCCGAAAAAGCACTTAAAAAACGACCAACACAGCCGCCATCCATACGCCCCCACTCCAGTCCGTAACACGGCTGAATGAGCGGGGTTATTTGCAGCGAGACATAGTTTTTGAAGAGGCGCTGAATAAGACCGCGCTCGCCGCTCGTTTGAAATTTGCTCCTTACCGCAGCCGATACCAGTTATCCCGCTGGCGCGGCTCGTAGCCGGCCTCGCGGATGAGCCGTTCGATCATCTCTTTGGTCAGCCGGAAGCTTGTGCCTGCGCTGGAGACGACGTTTTCCTCCATCATCACACTGCCAAAATCATTCGCCCCGTAGTGCAGTGCCGTCTGGCCGATGCGCGGGCCTTGCGTGACCCAGGAGCTTTGCACGTTGGGGATATTATCGAGGAAGATGCGGCCTAGCGCCTGCATCCGCAGATACTCGCTGCTGCCCACGGGCTCGGCGCGGAGCTTTGTGTGCTCGGGCTGGAAGGTCCAGCAGATGAAGGCCGTGAAGCCTCCGCTTTGATCCTGCTGATCGCGCAGCCGCTGGAGATGCTCGATGCGCTCGGCCACGGTCTCGACGTGGCCAAACATCATCGTGCAGCTCGAATTCAGCCCCAGCTCGTGCGCGATCTGCATCACTTCGAGCCACTGGTCGCTCTTGCATTTCAGCGGAGCGATGCGGTCGCGCACGCTGTCCACGAGGATCTCGCCGCCGCCACCGGGGATGCTGCCGAGGCCCGCTTCGATGAATTTCGTGATGACCTCGCGCAGCGGCATCCCGAAGACTTGGGCGAAATGCTGGAACTCCGGCGGGCTAAAGCCGTGGATATTGATGTGCGGGTATTTCGCCCGGACGTGCGAGAGCATCGTGAGATACCAATCAATACTGAGCTTCGGGTGGTGCCCGCCTTGCAGGAGGATCTGGATGCCGCCGATGGCCGTGAGTTCGTCCAGCTTTTCATCGAGCTGATCGAGCGTGAGCACATAGTGGTCGTGGTCTTTCTCTGTGCGGTAAAAAGCGCAGAACTTGCAATAGACGTTGCAGACGTTCGTGTAGTTGATGTTGCGATCCACGATGTAAGTCACCACGTCATTCCCCGCGCTGATCTTGGCGAGTTTGCGGCGGGCATTGGCGAGTTCGCCGAGCTCCGCGAGCGGTAGGTGGTAAAGCGCGAGCGCGTCCTCCGTGGTGATGCGTTCCCCGGCGAGGACTTTGTCCGCGAGCGTGTCTTCTGCAAAGGCAGTGGTCATGCGCAGAGCGTAGCGCGGGAGCGGGCGGGCGTGCAATTCATACCGATGGCCTGCCTTGCAATCTCATCGGCGCGCGACAAGGTGAATTGAGAACGCACATGAAAAATCTGAACTCTGAACTCCGAATTCTGAACTCCGAACGGGTGGGGATTGCTGCGTCGTTCGGAGTTCAGAGTTCGAAGTTCAGAGTTCTAAGTTTTGCGGCGTCTTTCCTCCTCGCTCACTCCTTAGCTGCCGAGCCGCCTGCCCTACTCCAAGCCCGCCGGGCTCTCGCGGAGAACATCCCGCAGGTGGCTGTGGTCAAAATCAAAGCGGCTCTGGCGGCGAAGGATTTCCCGGTGGAACAACGCATCGCTGCGCTGCGTCTCCTCGCCGAGGCGCAGCTCGCGGGCGGGCAGGCGGAGGATGCGTTGGCTACGCTCCAGCCGCTCGCGGATTCGGCGGAGGTCGCGCTGTTGCGGGCTCATTTGCACGCGAGTTTGGGACGATGGGCGGAGGCGCTGGCGCTTTACCAGAAGCTCGCGCGACGACCGATGGCGGCGGCGGTGGGGGAGGCGGAATCCCTGCAAGCACTGGGCCGCACGGGCGAGGCGGTGGTGGTGCTCCAGCAGCTCGCGGCGGGCGAGGGCGGCACTTCGGCGATCCGGCTGCGGCTGGCGAGTCTGCTCGTGGAGCTGGGGCAGGCGGAGCCCGCGCGGGCGGCGCTGGCGAGCTTTGAAGAGGCGGTGCCTGCGGATGCAAAATGGCGGGATTCCATCGAGGCGCGCATCCTTTTGCTGGAGAATAAACCGGCCCTCGCGCTGGAGAAGCTGGAGGGGCTGGGGGAGGGGGCTTCGGATCATCTCATCGCGGCCATCAAGCTCACCGAGGCCGAGGCGCGGCTGAAAATCGCGGACCCGGATGCCGCCGAGCCGGTGCTGGAAAATTTCATCCGCCAAAATCCGATGAATTCGCAGCTCCCGCTGCTCTTCCGCCGCCTGGATCAGATCTATGCGATGGATAAGACGCCGAATGAAAATGTGCTCCGCACTTTCGTCCGGGAGATGACGGGCGAGGCCAAGGTGCTCTCGCTTTTCTACATCTGCCGCCAGCGCATCCGGGATAAGCGCGATGAACCCGCGCAGCGTTCGCTGGATTCCTTTTTGCAGGAGAACGCCGACCACCCGCTCGCAGCCAGCATCCACCAGATGCGCGCGGATCTTGCGCTCGCACGCGGCGACCTCGCCAAGGCGGAAGCCGAGATGGATGCCGCTGCAAACTCCGCGAAGAGCGAGGAGGCACGCGCGGAGTTTGCCATGCGCACGGCACTCATCAATTTGCAGCAAGAGGAATACATCCGCGCGGCCACGCACCTCGCCACTGCGCGGCGCTCGCCCCGCCTCGCGCAGAGTGCCGCCTACAATACGGCGCTCGCGTGGCTGATGCAGCGGAACTTCCCGAACTTTGCCACTGCCGTCGCCGACCTCCACGATCCCGAGCTGCGGGAGAGCCTGCGCATCGAGGAAGGGCTGGCCCTCGCGCGTGCCGGGGATGCGCGCGCGCCGGAAGTGCTCCACGCTTTCCTCCGCGAATACCCGGGCCACTCGCGCCGCACGGAGGCGCAGCTCGCGTATGCGGAGCTGGCTTTTCAAAATGGCAAGACGAGCGACGCCGAAGCCTTTGTGCAGGCGGCGGCGGACACTGCGCCGACTGCCGAGCTGGCCGAGCAGAGCGAATATCTCGCGCTCTTTTTGGAGGATGCAAAGAAGCCGCGCAACGGCGACAAGGTGCTGGCGTTGGCTCGGGAATTCCTGCGCAAGCACGCGGAATCGGCGCTCGTGCCAGCGGTGCGGATGAAGCTCGGGCAGGTTTATTTTCAGCACGAGGACTTCCTGCAAGCGCAGGAGCAATTCGAGACGCTCGCCCGCGAGCAGCCTGCTGGAGATTACGCGGAGACGGCGCTTTTCCTTGCTGGGCAATGCTCGGCGCGGCTCATCAATGACGACTCGCTGAACCGGGCGACCGAGCTTTTTGGCAAAGTCGCCGACCGCCACGGGCCGCTGGAGGCTGAGGCGCGGCTGCAACAAGCGATCATCAAAAACAAACTCGGTGCTCCCGATGAGGCGGTGAAAATCTACGACAGCATCCTCGGCAGCCCCACGCTGAGTGCCGCCGAAGTGCGCTACGCCGCACTCATCGGCAAAGGCGACAACCTCGCCGCGCTCGGCAGGGCCGACGCCAAGCTGCTCGCCGCCGCGCTCGCCGCCTACGACTCGCTGCTCGCACTACCCGCTGTCCTCGCTGCTTGGCGCAATGAGGGCGCTTACAAAAAGGGCAAAGTCCTCCTCGCCCTCGCACGCTCGGATGAGGCGCTCACCGTTTTTTACGACATCCTGAATGCCGATGCCCGGGAGAACTTCTGGAGCACGAAAGCTGGCACCGCTGCCGCTAGCCTGCTCGAATCCCGCCAGCAATGGAAAAACGCCATCGGCGTGTATGAAAAGATGGCGAAGCTCCCCGGCCCGCAAGCCGAGCAAGCCCGCCAACGCATCAAGGCGCTAAAGCTGGAGCATCGGTTGTGGGACTAATTCTCACCCGAATTTCAAGAAGTTTTGGCCATCCGAGTAGGGGATTTAGCTGGGGTTCAAAGATGTAGGCCGTGTAGAGGTCTTCCTGACCCATGACCAAAATAGAAGTCCAAATCCTAATCATCGAGGACAACGAGGAGCACGCGATGCTGCTCGCTCGATTGCTAGAGTCGGCGGGGGACCGGAGCTTCGAGTCCCACATCGCACATTCGTTGGCGGACGGCGTCCACATTCTCAGGCAGCAGGCGATGGATCTGGTGCTGCTGGATTTATCGCTACCGGACAGCATGGGGGCGGCGACTTTCGCCGCTGTCTCGAAGGCTGCGCCGCACGTGCCGGTCGTGGTTCTTAGCGGGCTGGGCGATGTGTCGCTGGCGCTGGAGGTGGTGCAAAATGGGGCGCAGGATTATTTGGTAAAGGGCCATGTGGATAACCATCTGCTGCTTCGCTCGGTGCAATACGCCATCGAGCGCAAGCGGGTGCAAGTGGCGCTACAGCAAGCGCGGGAGCAGCTCGAAGCGCGCGTGTCGGAGCGCACGAGTGCGCTGGTGGATGCGAACGCAAAGCTGCAAGTCGAGATCGCCGAGCGTAAAAAGGCGGAGGAAAACGCGCTGGAAAGTAACCGCAAACTTGTGGACGCGCTGGAGGCCGTGCGCGAGATGCAGCAAGAGCTGGTGCGGAAGGAACGCTTCCAAGCACTCGGCCACATGGCGAATGGGATCGCGCACGAATTTAACAACGTGCTGACGCCGATCCTCGGTTTTACGGAGCATTTGCTAAAGAGCCCGACGGTGCTCGCAGATCTCGAGCAGGCGGCGGGATTCCTAGAAAAGATACGGCTCGCGGCGGAGTCCGGCGCGGGTGCGGTGGCGCGGGTGCGGGATTTTGCACGGGCGGAGGCGGGGGAACTCGGGCCGGTGGCGGTGCATGATCTCGTGGAGTCGGCGCTGGCGCTCACGGAGCCGAAGTGGGCGGGCGAGGCGCTGGCCAAGGGCGTCTCCATCACCATCGTGCGTGCGCTAGAGGAGGTGCGGGATGTGTTCGGCGATGCAGCGCAATTACGGGAGCTGTTGACGCATTTGATTTTCAACGCGGTCGAAGCAATCCGTCGTCGCGGGCGCATCGCCATCTCGGCAAAAAGCGTGGATGGCGAGGTGGTGCTAAAAGTGGAGGACGATGGCTCCGGGATGTCGGCAGAGCTACTGGCGCGCTGCCTCGATGCAGGCGCTTCTTTAACCCCGATCGAGGGACGCCTGCCCGGCTACGGCCTCGTGCATCGCACCGTCGCACGGCACAAAGGGCGGCTGGAGATCGTGTGCAAAGTGGGGGCGGGGACGACGGTGATCGTCTATCTTCCAGCCCTGGAGCCCACGGCGAGTAGTGTGGCTTTACCGGCGGGAAATGAGCCCGAACCCTATGTGGCTGCGGCTCCTGGGGCGCTACGGATGTTGGTCGTGGACGATGAGCCGATGGTGCGCGAGGTCGTCTCGATCTGCCTCGAAGATGCCGGATACGTGGTGGAGACGGCGGAGAATGGGCGCGAGGGCTGGGAGAAATTCCAAGCGGCAGAATACGATCTCGTGCTCACGGACCGCTCGATGCCCGAGATGAATGGCGATGAACTCGCGCTGGAAGTGAAGCGGCTCCGGCCCAGCGTGCCGGTGATTTTACTCACGGGCTTTGGCGATTTGATGAACAGCGAAGGCGATAAACCGCCGGGCATCGCAGCAGTGGTGGCCAAGCCTTTCACGATGGCCGCGCTGAATGAGGTGGTGCGGAAGCTGATGAAGCGAAAGTAGCCAATGATCGGCTACACGCCCTTCTTCTTCGGGTCCCAGATGAATTTGTGCATCTGGAGTTGGAAGCGCACGGGCAGACGATCTTCGATGATCCAATCCACGATCTGCTTCGGTTCGATGCGCCCAAAGATCGGCGAGAAAAGCACGCAGCCACAGCGTTCGGCGAGGCGGTGTGTGAGGACTTGTTCGCGCGACCACTCGTAGTCTTCGCGCGAGCCAATGACGCATTTCACTTCATCGCGCTTCGTAAGGTGCGGGATGTTTTCCATCAGGTTGCGCGCGCATTCGCCGCTGCCGGGCGTCTTCAAATCCATGATGCGATGGACGCGCGGGTCGATGGTGGAGATGTCGTGCGCGCCGCTCGTTTCGATGAGCACGGTGCGGCCGGCGTCGCAGAGCGCGGTCATGAGCGGGAGCACGTTTTTT
>JAYVQK010000220.1:0-5117 GCA_043757005.1 Verrucomicrobiaceae bacterium | reverse complement strand
CGGTGCCAACTCTGCAGGCGATTTTATCCGAACCGCATCCATCCACCATGGTCACTCCCAACAACGAATTGGCCTACAACAGCAAGATTGAGGGCGAGGTCGTCGTGACGCGCGCTGACGCCGTCATCAATTGGATCCGCACCAACTCCATTTGGCCGATGCCCATGGGCCTCGCCTGCTGCGCCATCGAGCTCATGGCCACGGGCGCCGCGCGGTTCGACATCTCGCGCTTCGGCGCAGAAGTCATGCGCTTTTCCCCGCGCCAGAGCGACGTGATGATCGTCGCTGGCACCGTCACCTACAAAATGGCGCTCGCCGTGAAGCGCATCTGGGACCAAATGCCCGAGCCCAAATGGTGCATCGCCATGGGCGCGTGCGCCAGCAGCGGCGGCATGTATCGCAGCTACGCCGTGCTCCAGGGCATTGATAAGATCATCCCCGTGGACGTGTATATCTCCGGCTGCCCACCGCGCCCCGAGGCACTCATCGAGGGCCTCCTCCGCCTCCAGCGCAAGATCGAAGGCGAGCACTCCCTGCTCGCGCAAAAGCCCGAACTCGTCGCCGCACTTTCCTAGTTTTTCATCATGGCTACGATCACCGAGGTTCCCGTTTCTGTTAAAAAAGACGCCGCCGCGATAGCCGCGCAATTTGCCGTGGCCAAACAAACCGAGTTTCGCGGCGAACTCACGCTCGTCGTGCAGCGCGACCAGTTCCGCGACATCGCGAAATTCGCCAAAGACACCCTCGGCTACACCTACCTCATAGACGTCAGCAGCGTGGATCACTTCGGCGAAGAGCCCCGCTACGAAGTCGTCTATGAGCTACAAAACTTCGAGAGAGCCGACCACCTGCGGCTGAAATTCACCGTGAGCGAAGACGACACCACCGCCCCCAGCGTCACCGACCTCTGGGCCACCGCCGATTGGCACGAACGCGAGGCCTTCGACATGATGGGCATCACCTTCACCGGCCACCCCGACTTCGCCGAAGTCGGCCACCTCCGCCGCATCCTCATGTGGGAAGGCTACCCCTTCCACCCGCTGCGCAAAGACTTCCCCCTCGCTGGCAAAGAAAGCGCCATGCCCGACGTAGCCTTCAGCGACGCCGCCCCCCTCGCAGGCGGCCCCTTCGTGACCTCCCCCGGCACCGGCGACACCCAAGCGCGCGAGCCCCGTTCGCGGGAGTTTTAAGCCAACGGCGAACAGGCGTCCCGCCTGCGTGAGCCAATGCAAGCGCGCAAAATTTCCGCCATGCCCGAAGCACCCACACCGCCGCGCAAGCCGCTCAATAAATCCCTTCTCCTCACCCTCGCGCTACTCCTGCTCACCATCGTCGGCAGCATCGTGGTGGATCGCATCCGCTGGGTCTCGTGGGAAAAAGACTGGGCCAAACTCGGCCCCATCGAGCCCACAGGCGGCCTCTACTTTAAGCCCAAGCTCGCCCTCCGCGTCCCCATCTTCCGCCAAGCCGACGACCGCTGGCGTGCCGACAAACTCGGCCCCACACCCGCCACCCTCGCCGCCGAAGGCTGCGCCGTGGCCAGCGCCGCCATGGTGCTCGCCAGCTACGGCGTGGATACCGACCCAGGGCGGCTGAACCAGCTCCTCACCGAAGGCGGCGGCTACACGCCCGAGGGCTGGCTCTATTGGGAGAAAGCGGCGGAACTCACCGGGAACGTCGCACGCAAAGTCTATGAAGACCTCCCCAGCTACCGGCTCATTGATGAAAACCTCCAGCACGGCAACCCCGTCATCGTCCGCCTCCGCACCGCAGGCGGCATCACCCACTTCGTCGTCATCGCCGGCAAAGAAGGCTACGACTACCTCACCTGCGACCCCGGCGCCGGCGCGGCCAAAGGCCTGTATCCCCTCAAAGAATTCGGAAGCCAAATCGAGGCCCTACGCTTCTACCAGCGGGTGAAGTAAGCGGTCTGTGCAAACGCTTGGCATCCCTGCGCTCGTGCGCTAGAGAGACGCATCTTGAAACTACCACTCGCTGCATTTCTCGCCTGCATCGCCATCGCACAGCCTGCGCTGCGTGCGGAACATCTCACGCTAGAAGACGTGCAGAAAATCCTCGCGCAGGCGGTCGCTGTCGCGCGCGAGAAATCGCCGCACAGCGTCATCGCCATCGTGGATCGCGAGGCTTTTGTGCTCGGCGTTTGGGATGTCGCGGGCGGCACTCCGCCGACAGCGGGCATCCTCTCCGGCGCGGTGTCGCGGGCGGGGACGGCGGCGCTGCTTTCGAGTAATGAAAACGCCTTTAGCTCGCGCACGGCGGGGTGGATCATCCAGCAGCATTTCCCGCCAGCCGTGCATAACACACCGCCCGGCCCGCTCGTCGGCGTGGGCTTCTCTAACCTCTTCTACAGCGATGTGAATCGCTTCAAACAAATCCCCGCAGGCTTCAGCGGCAGTGCACCGATCTCCTCCACGATGTCGCCCGGCGTGCGTGGTAACCGCGTCGATTTCACTTCGCTGAATGACAGTCCCGGCGGCGTCCCACTTTACAAAAATGGCCAGCTCGTCGGCGGCATCGGCGTCACCGGCGATGGCTCGCCGACGGATCTTTCGGTGGCGTCCGCGATCATTCAGGGGCAGGTGCAAAAGAACTACACGCCCAGCTTTAAATTCGGCAAAGACACCGACGAGCTCATCGCCCTCGCCGCGCAGACGGGCTACCGGCCTTCGCGCGACATCCTCGCCACGGAGGTCATCGCGGGCGGCGTCCGCTTTGCCTACGCCGGGATGCGCCCCGAGGACTTCCCGAATGTGGATCAAGTCGCCCCACTCGGCGGCACTGGCAAAGCCGTCGCGGGCTATGAGCCGCAGGAGTCGCCCGAGCTGTATCCCTACGAGCACGCCACGCTGAATGGCGTCGAAGGCGAAATCCGCTTCCCCATCCGCGCCGATCCCACGCCCGGCAAAATTGGCAGCGCACCGCGCCTCACCGCCACGGAAGTGCGCCAGATCCTCGGGGCCGCCGCCGAGCGCGCCGCCAGCACCCGCGCCGCCATCCGACTGCCCCTCGGCACGTCGTCGAAAAACTTCATCACCGTCGTCGGCAACCCCCACAAAGCAGGCGAACCGCCGCCCATCCTCGGCATCTTCCGCACCAAAGAGGCCACCATGTTTTCGTGGGACGTGAGCGCGCAAAAGGCACGCACCGCCGTCTTCTTTAGCAATAGCCAGCTCGCGCAAAGCTGCCGCACGGTGAACTTCCTCGCCCAACGCTTCTTCCCGCCCGGCCTCGATGGACGCCCCATCGGCCCCTACTTCGGCTTCCAGGAGAGCGTGACGCTCCGCACGAATCCCAAAACTCACACCTTCCCTGCCAATCCGAATCTCCCGAACGGCGTCACCATCTTCCCCGGCGGCGTCCCGCTCTATCGCAACGGCCAACTCATCGGCGGCATCGGTGTGAGCGGCGACGGCGTGGACCAAGACGACCTCATCGCCGCCGCCGGAGCCGCCCTCTTTCCCCCGCCCGTCGCCATCCGCGCCGACCAATACACCTACAAAGGGGCCCGCCTCCCCTTCGTGAAATTCCCCCGCGACCCTGCAAAGTGAGCCCCAGTTCAGAGTTCAGAGTTCAGAGTTCAGAGTTTAGCCGCTTGCAGGGTGGCCTGTTTTCAGCCCGCAGGACATGTCAATAATATGTCTGTCCCCTTGGCTTTTTTTTCTTGCCTTTTTGTGTCCCCTTGCCTTTTTGCATCGCGCCGATTATTGTGCTGGGCAATTCCTCCCATTTCGCGTAACAAAATATACATGGACATATTTTCAGCACTCAACGCGGCAGCTTCAGTAGCGACTGCTCTTGGCCTTGCATTTACTGGGTTTCAGCTTTGGCTCGGACACCAACAGGCAGTCACCGATTTTGAAGACACACTCTCTCACGAGTATAGATCGCTAGTGGCGTCACTTCCCACTGAGGCTCTCCTCGGAGGGAATTTAAGTGACGAAGGACACAAGCAAGCTCTTGATGAATTTTATCATTACTTCGATCTCAGCAACGGGCAAATTTTCCTTCGCCAAATCGGTCGTATTAGCGAACGCACATTTGCTTTTTGGTCTGATGGTATTCGCACTAATCTTGCACGCCCCGCTTTTGCTCGGGCTTGGGGCGACATTAGCGAACGCGCCCCAGACGATTTTAAGGAACTTCGTCGTCTGATTGTCGAAAACTACAAGCACGATCCAAATCAATGGAAGTGAAGAGTTTTTCAGCATGTCCCGCTACTATTAGGTTCAACTCGTAAATCTCTCCGAAAGTCACATGAGTATCAATACCAGCATCCTCGCTTTAATCACTCTCGTCTCTTTATCTGGATGTGTAAATACACCAGAAGCAAAACAGGAGCGTGCTTTTAAGATCGCAAAAAAAACATCGTTTGAGCAAAGACCTGCACTCTACGCCAAGCTAGAGCGAGAGGGGCAAATTACACCTGAGGTTCGTCAACAGTGGGACGCTGCTTGGTCTTCAAAAGATAAACAGTTGCGCGAGCAGCAAATCGCATACGACAAAGAGGTGCAGAGGCAACAAGTAGCTTACGCCAAGCAGCGGAAGAAGCAGGCTGAAGAACAAAGTCGTATGTGGGCTTCTCTCAGTCCCCGTGAGCGTCTTGATTTTCAGATGCGTGAACGGGAAATGCAGCAGCGAGAGTCTGTTATGCAGCAACAGCAAAGCATGATGAGTCAACAAGCAGAACAACAGCGCAGAGCGGATCGGCAAGCTATATACCAAAGCTTTTCAGATAACCTGCAGCGGCAACAAGAGATAAACGCATACAATGCTCGCACTAGTGCTATGACCCAGCCAACGAACGTAAATGTCAATGCGACTATTAACCATAATATAAATCAGAACGTCAATGGGACGATCTATCATCGGTATCCCTATCAGTATCCTTATTACGGTCGTTGATTCTTTTGCCTAAGTTTGAGAACAAGAGAACAAGGGGACAGACATATTATTGACATTCTCCAGTTAGCGAGCAGGAATGGAAAGCCTGTGTCACATTCTTGGCCACTCACCGTGAAAATCGTATTACTTCAGCAGCCGATCTGGGTTTAGCCCCTGTAGCGACTTCGGCACAAAGAGACCGTCTTTGCGGATGA
>JAYVQK010000219.1:0-20013 GCA_043757005.1 Verrucomicrobiaceae bacterium | reverse complement strand
TGAGAAACTCGCTGCCGCGCCGGATGCTGGTTTGGTGCAGCAGTGTATCGCGCGGATGAAGCGTGTGATTTCAGAACTCCAGGGTCGTGGGGTGCGCTGTATTTTTGTGGAGATGCCGATAGATGCTTCGTTGGGCGGGCTATTGCAGCCTGCGTTGGTGCGGGAGCAGCTCGGTGCGGCGTTGCCGGAGTTGGCTTGGATTCGCCCGGAGGTGGGGCGCAGTTATCGAACGGTGGATGGGGTGCATTTATCAAAAGAGGAGGCTGTCGCGTATGCGGCCTACGTTCGAGCGGAGCTATTGCGGCTTGGATTTTAGTGAGGGGGTGGTGGTCTGCCAGCGGGCGAGGTCGGGGGTGGTGAGGTAGTGCCAGAAGGCGCGGAGGACGGTGAGGTTTAAGAAGACGAAGCCGGCGGGGAGGGTGAGGCATTTTGAGCGGAGCGAGGTGAGGCTGCCGAGGGTGGCGAGGAGGTAGAAGGCGCACTGTAAAAGGAAGGCGAGGCGGTAGAGGGGGAGGGGGGAAAGTGCGGCGCTGGTGGCGAGGGTGAGGAGGAGGAGGAGGGGGGCGAGAAGGCGGAGGTATTTGTGGGCGATGAGTTGCCACCAGAGGCGGTTGCGCCAGGGTAGGAGCCATTCGGGGTGGCGGAAGAGGAGTTGGAAATTGCCTGCGAGGGTGCGGCGTTTGCGGCGGAGTTCGGCGGTGGGTTCGAGGGGCTGGGGGTCGTGGGCGAGGGCGAGGGGTTCGTGGAGGATGCGGTGGCCGGTTTGGGCGATGGACATGGGGATGAGGACGTCGTCGAGCGCGGTATCGGGTGGGATGGGGCGGTAGAGGGTGCGGCGGATGGCATAGACGGCACCGGTGCAGCCGATGCAGGAGTCGAGCTGGGATTCCTTGTGGCGGAGGAATCGCTCTAGCCGCCAGTAGGCGTCCACGCCGGAGCCGGTGCCGCTGGGGCTGGGGGCGATTTGGAGTTCGCCGCTGACGGCTCCGATGCCGGGGGCGGTGAGGCGGGCGACGAGGCGGGAGATGGTGTCGGGGGTGAAGGTCTGGCGGGCGTCGGTGAGGACGATGATGTCGCTGGTGCAGGCGGCGATGCCGGCGTTGAGGCCGGCGGGCTTGCCGGAGCGGGTGGGTTGTTCCAGAACGGTGAGGCGGGGGTGGCGGAGGGCGTTGAGGCGGGGGACGGTGTCGTCGGTGGAGCCGTCGGAGACGACGAGGATGTGGAGGTGGAGGTGGGGGTAGTCGCTAGTGAGGAGGTTTGCGATACGGGGGAGGATGCGGTCTTGTTCGTTGTGGGCGATGATGAGGACGGTGACGGTGGGGGTTCCTTCGCCGGTGGGTGTGCCTTTTCCAAAGAGGCGGGCGAGGAGGGCGATGAGCAGTGGGTAGCCTGCAAAGGTGAAGGCGAGGAGGGCGGCGGAGAGCCAGAAGAGTGCGGCTATCGTGGGCACGGGGTCAGACGTTGAGGATGATGTAGTCCCAGATTTTTTCGTTGATGGCGACCCATGCGATGACGATGAGGATGTCGAGGATGCCGATGCGGTTCCAAAAGTATTCGGGGACTCCGGGTTCGACGTCGTCGGCTTCTTGTTGCGCGCGGTTGCGCCAGGGGGCGGCCTCGGCGAGTTTCGCTGCGGTGAGGGCGGGGGCGGGCGCGAGCTGGGGGAGCATTTGCATGACGACGGTGGCGGGGATGCCCGCTGGGGCTGGTGCGGCGAGTAGGCGTGCGCGCCATGCGGGGAGCACGGGGTCGGGTTCTTCTTCGATGGGTTCTTGGCCGAGTTTGTAGAGGTTGCGGTGGAAGGCGGCGACGGCGGCGGTGAACATGAAGAAGGTGGGCCGGTAGCCGAAGTCCACCATCCACCCGGAGATGCAGTAGGCGAGGACGAGGACGAAGAGGATGCGCCGGATGCGCTCTTGTTCGACGGTGTAGGTCTTGGCAAACATGATGGTGCGGAGGTTGCACCAGAGGATGAGGAGCATGAGGCCCATGCCGGGGCGCCCGAGTTCTGTGCCGATTTGGACGTAGGTGGAGTGGGCGGCTTTTTTGTAGTGATGGTCGTGGAGGATGCGGTTCATGAACTGCATATAGCCGACGCCTTCTGTGAGGGTGACGTAGTATCCGCGCCCGTAGGTGAAGGCTTTGATGCGGCCTTGGATGGCGGGATCGGTCTTGGTTTTATGCAGCTCTGCCATGCGGGGGAGGAGGTAGAGGGAGCTGGTGCCTATGGCGATGAGGGCGGCGGCGATGATGATCTGGGCGATCTTGGGGCGACCAAAGGTGAGGGTGCCTAGGATGGCGATGCCGGTGACGAGGTAGCTGCCTTTGGAGACGGTGAGGAAGATGGCCCAGGTGCAGATGGCGATGGCGAGGATGCCGATGAGTTTGATGAAGGCCGGCTTTTTCCAGATGCAGATGTAGTAGAGGATGGCGATGGCGGGGGCGAGGCTGTGGCCGAGGGCGTTGGGGTTGTTGACGGTGGAGATGTTGAGGATGAGGCGATCTTTCATGATGCCGTGGGTGATGTCGTTGCTGCCGAGGGGATCCCAAAAATACTCACCGGCGAGGGCGAGGAAGGCGACGGTGACGATCATGCCGGCCCACCAGCCGAGGTAGCGGCGGGTGCGGTCCCAGTTCGTGAGGGTCTGGAGGATGCAGATGTAGAAGATGAGGCGGTTGGAGATGTCTTTGAAGGTGGCCCAGGGGGTGGCGCTGGTGAGGACGATCCAGAGGATGAAGGCGTAGATGGCCCAGTCGTGGGGGGTGCGGAAGAAGTCTTTGAGATTTAGTTTTCGCTCGCGAAAAAGGAGGGTGCCGAGCGAGGCGATCATGACGAGTTGGACGAAGCGGAGGGTGGCAAAAACGGAGGTCCACTCTTGGGGCTTCAGATAGTAGAGGGCGAGAAAGAGGACGATGCAGGTGAAGTCCATGGGCGGTCAGCGGGCGTGGGTGCGGTAGAGCTGTTCGTAGGCGTCGAGCATTCGTGTGATGGAAAATCGTTTTTCGATAGTTGTGCGCGCGCGGCTGGCCAAGTCAACGAGGCGCTCGGGCTGGGCTAAAATGGCGGCGAGCGCGGTGGCGATGGTGGTGGGGGTGGCGAGGTCGGCGAGGAGGCCGTCGTGGCCGTGGGTGAGGATTTGCTCGTGGCCGCAGCCGAGGTTGCCGAGCACGGGGACGCCGCTGGCCATGGCCTCTAGGGCGGCGTTGGACATTCCTTCATTCACGGAGGGGATGGTGAGGAGATCGAGCGCGCGGTAGCACGGCGCGGGGTCGGCGTGGAAGCCTGCGAGGTGGATGCGCACGGCGACGGCGCTTGCGCTGGCGAGTGTGCGGATGCGTGCCTCCTCGGGCCCGCCCGCGCCGAGGAAGAGGAGGTGTGCGCGGGGAAATTGCGGGGCGATTTGCTCGAAGGCGGCGAGCAGTGCGTCGTGGCGCTTGAAGGCTCCGTAGCGCCCGACGAGGCCGAGCGCGAGGCTGTCCGCAGGCAGGTCGAGGGCGCGCTTGGCGGCGGCGCGCTCGCCGGGTGCGAAGCGTGCGGTGTCCACGCCGTTGGCGATGGCGAGGAGCTTTTCGCTGGCAAAGCCGAGGAGCTGTAGCTCGCGGAGTTGCACGTCGGAGACGGTGTGGATGGCGCGGCAGGCGCGGTAGAGTTTGCCGCGTTGGCGCAGGCGGCGCGGCTCGCGCTCCCACGGGGCGAGCAGTGCGTGTTCGCCGTGGAGGATCGGGTGCGTGCGCCCGCCGAGCGTGGCGAGGGAGGTGTAGATGAGAGGCCCGAGATTATGCGTATGCAGCACGTGGGGCCGCACGCGGCGGATGGTGCGCCAGAGCGCCCAAATCGCACGTGGGCTGAAGCCGCTGCCTTTTCCTAATACGCTCACGTGCTCCGGCAGGAGCAGTCGCTCGGCGAAGGCTCCACGCCGCTCCAGGCAGGCTACATGGGTCTCGACGCCGCGTGCGGTGAGGCCACTGGCGATGTTGCAGACGCCATTCTCCATACCGCCGGGATCGAGGGAATGGACGACGTGCAAAACGCGGATCGCCACTTTATGCGGAAGGCTGAGTGCTCTCGCGGCTCGGCGGCGCACCGGGTGTGACGAGTGGTAGCGCGGCAATCTCCGCTTTACTCATGAGGAAATGTCGCAGTGCGCGCAGGCGGAAAAGTGACTTTTCTCCGACGCGATTGGGGCGCAGAAAAACCGGGCACAGGAGAAAGGAAAACGCGAGAAGACTGAGAGCCTTAAAGCGACGACCCGCCGCGAAAAAAGTGCCTGCGGAGGTGAAGTTAAAATAGGAATAAGTGGCAGCCCACAGTGGCAAATCGAAACGGCTCACGCAGCCGGAGCGATACGCTTTGCGGAGGGTGCATGCCGTGTTCAGGCGCATCCGCGCGGCGTGTTTGCTCATGTTTTCCCCGTGCCGCCGGATGTGGACGAGCTCTTCATTGAGAAAAGAGGCGCGAAAACGGGAGGTGATGCGGATCCACATATCCCGATCCTCCGAACTGCGTAGGGTGGTGTCGAAATTCCCACAGACATCGAACGCCGAGCGCCGAGCGACCACGGCGGAAGGAAAGACGCGATTTCGTAGGATGAATTCCCGCACTGTCAGCGTCGCTGGCGGGGAGATGAATCCCTTGGGATGCCTCACCAACAGCCCCTCCGCAGTCATCCGCTGTGAAAAAGATGCGCTGATGGCGAAATCACTCGGCAGCTCACGAAAGCGCGCCATCACCTTCGTCAAAAACTGCGGCGTCCAGCGATCATCCGCATCGAGGAACGCAATGAACGGAAACCGCGCCTCCGCCAACCCGCGATTCCTGGCCGCAGAAAGCCCCGCATTTTCCTGCCGGATGACGCGTAAACGCGAGTCGCTGATCCGGGCCAAAATCTGCGGCGTATCGTCCGTAGAACCATCATCCACCACGAGCACCTCCAGCGGCGAATAAGGCTGTGCCAGTGCCGAAGCGATGGCCTCCGACAGGTAGCGTGCATAGTTATAGGCAGGGATAACAACTGAAACCCCCATTTCATCCTGTTGCGGCTGGGCTGCGTCACTCATAGTGCGAGCATCTACCTAGGTGATGTTTTCCAGAGGCCGAGGGGTGTAGTGGTAGTAGTAGTCGTGCGAGTAATAGTAATACTGATAGTAGTTCGCAGACGCACTGAGATCGAGACGGTTCAGGATGAAGCCGTAAAAATTCGCCCCATTGCTCTGGAGCATTTCGATGGCGGATTTCACAGCCTTCACTGGCGTATGCCCACTCCAGATCACGAAAAGCACGCCGTCAATCAGGCTCTGAATCACCGAAGTCTCCGAAAGCCCCAGCACCGGCGGCGTATCCACCACGATACGCTCAAAACGCTGCCGAAGATTGGCCATCACATCCTTAAATTGCTGCGAACCGAGCAACTCCGTGCCCGTCTCCAAATGTTGCCCCGCCGAGAGGATGAAGAGATTTTCGTGCGCCGTCGGGCGAATCGCATCCTCCAACGAATGCTGCCCGAGCAATACGCCGCTAAGGCCTGGCTGCTTGCGGTAGCCAAACAAGCGGTGCAAGCGACCCCGCCGCAAATCCGTATCCATCAGCAGTGTCTTCGCGCCTGTTTGGGCAAAAGAGAGAGCAAGATTTGAAGAAACCACCGTCTTCCCCTCCTTCGGCATCGCACTCGTCACCATCATCACATGAGGCGGCTTCGTCACCGAGCCCATGCTCAAAAGATTCGTGCGAATGACGCGGAAATTTTCCAGCAAATGGGTCTTCTTAGACTGCTCCACATCCATCATGGCCACCGTCGTATCCGCAGATTCCAGCTTCGGCACGATGCCGAGCCCGCGAAGCTGGAAGGTGGTTTCTACCTCCTCCAAATTGGAAAGCGTGTGATCGAGATACTCGATCAAAAACGGAATACCCAGCCCCATGCCAATGCCCAAAACCGTCGTGAGGAGCAATAGCGTAAAACGATTCGGCGAAACCGGCACATCATTGATTTCCGTGATGCCGCTGTAGTTAAAAATCACGTGCTCGCGCTCAATCGCATACTCAATGCGCTCCTGCTCTTTGGTGAGATTTTCCAAATGCACCTTCCACTGCACCATAGAGCCACTGATGATCTGCTCGGCATTCGTCACCTCCATATAGGCCGCCATGCTCTTATGATATTCGGGCATTTTTGCATTCAGCGATTTTTGAAGATCAATCAAATGATCGGACTCGATTTTCAGACGATCCATCGCAGACCCGAGTTCCCCTTCCAGCATGACTTCAGCCGTATTGATCTCCTTGCCAACAGCCTTCACATCGGCGTGTCCCTCCAATTTCCCGGTCGCCAAAAGTTCCTCCTTCTTTGCTTTGAGCGTATGGATGCTGCGCGCGATGCTCCGCCAAGCCGTCTCGGAAGCTATGAGTTGTGGTGTGACAATTTTTGGGCCGAGATCCGTCAGTGTAGTCGGTGCCGGATCGTCCGCATTATTCCCGCCATTCTCTTTGGGTGGCAGACCTGTCGTAGAAGTGCCGATCTGGAGCGGCTCCAAGACGCTGCTGATCCGCGAAAGCTTCTCAACAGTGGTCATATCCGGCCCGATCACCTCCACGCGCACTTGCCCGACTTTATCGAGCCGGATCTCCACATCTACGAGATCCGCGTGGAGAGTCTTTAATTTATCGTATTCGATCTTAGCCTTTTCAGAATTTGCATCTCCACGAGTCGTAATCCACTTCTTAAGATTCTCCTCCGTGCGCACCTTCATCTCCTTGGCATTTTTCAGGAAAATACCCTGCCGCTCTTCCATTTCCGCCAACCGTCTCTGGTGGCGGTAGGTTCTTAATTCGTCCACCAAAACCTCTGGAAAGCGCTTTGCCCAATCGAGAGTGTAAGGATTAAACTCCATCACAAGATTCCGCTCAGAGTCCTGAGCCACGGTAATCTTTTTGATGTAAGATTTCATGATCGTGCGGTAATCCGCTTTGACGCCGAGTTTTGCCGCCGTCCGCTCTATGATGTGGGGAGCCTTCAGCTCGCGGATCAAAGTCCCGAGACTAGACCCTTCACCGAATTCTTTTTCCACGTTGATACGCTCGGGGAGCATATCCACTTTTATCCCAGACATGGAGCGATAAACGGGCCGCGCATAGACGTAGAAAACCAAGCCCGCAAGCCACGCAAAGCACATCAGCAGCAGCATCAACCGGAGATGTCTCCGAGCGATGGCGACATACATGATGACGTCGTGGAAATTGAATACTCGTTTTTTTAAGCCAGGTAGCATGGTGTGCTGGAAAGTTGCGGATCGTGGATGGTATCGTGTGCAGTGCCGATTTCAAGCGATGCCGCTAAAAACATGAGCGGCCACTGAAAGGAATCTCCCAACAGTGACCGCACAAAATTTTGTGAAATGGTAAGTTCGGAGTCCGTTTTCGATTTTACCAAGCAAACCATTTTTCAGGCACAACGATGATGTCGTTGGGCTGAAGTATGACATCTGGGCGGCGACCTTTTTTGATGTCTTTGATGCTGGTGGGCAGCTTTGCCTTCGTGCCGTCAGGCATCGAGCGAAGGATATAAACGCCGCCCTCGTCTGCGAAATGATCGAATCCACCACTTTGGAGAATGGCTCCGTAGGCCGTAAGCTTCTCATTATCGCCGAGGCGATAGCTGCCCGATTTTTTGACGCGACCAGTGACATACACGAGATTCGAGATGCCGGCAGGGATCACTACCACATCGCCTTCCGTGAGCGTGAGGTCTGAGCCGAGTCCGCTGCCGACTTCACCGTGAAGAATCTTTTTCAGATCAACGACCTCGACAACGCTGCGACCACCCGCAACACGCATCACTTTGACGTGGGTGAGATCTGCACGATCTGTCCAGCCGCCAGCACTGAGAATGACGGAGACAAGGGTAGGGGAGGTGCCTTGAGGGATACGGTAAGGACGCGGGTGGTGGAATTCTCCAGAAAGATAAATCAGCGGGCCGGGCTCGTCGGAGACGCCCTCAAAACGCTCAATCATCACGGTCGCTTGGCGGAGCTGAGTGGCTTGCAGAGCCTTTCGCACTGCGGATTCCGCTTGTGCGATGGTCTTGCCAGCGACTTGAACGCGCCCGACTTGTGGCATGATGATGTAACCGCCGCGACGGACTTGGTAACGGCCATTGAAGGAAGTGTCTTCATTGACGAAAATTTCCAGATTATTAGCCGGAAGAATGGCCTCCGCACCAGTAGCTATAGGTGTTTCACCGATTTCTTTTGTCTGCCCGTGGCCGATCTCTTCTTCGACTTGGGTCAGTTGTTCGCGGTTGTTGCGCACGCGCGCTTCGTAGTCTTTGACTTCGATTTGCAGACGATCTGCTTCTTCATTTTTCCCGAGCGAGCGGAGCACTTCTGCGCGTTTGCGATTCGTTTCGATTTTGGTTTTTCCAAAGCGGATGTCGCCTTCCAGCGTATCGCGCCGTTCGACTAATTCCTCCAAATTGAAGCCAGATTTTTTACCGTCAGCAGCTTGAATTGCGCTTTCACCAGTATTGAGGTCGGCGGAAGGAGCGCGAAAGTTGACGGCTTTGTTTGAATTCTGTGCGGTATTGGCTGCGACTGCTGGCTTATCTGCTTCCGCCTTAGAGGCTTGCTCTCCATTGAGACGGCAAGCACTCATTGCGAGGAACGCGCTGAAGGCGAGTTTACAAAGAGTATGGTTGAGTGTGGTGATTTTCATTAAGGAAATTTAATTTGTTGCTTCTAAGGGTGGGGTATTTTTTTTACTGAAGACGCGGAGGTTGGTCAATGGAAGATTAGTTTTTAGTATTAATTTTATGGCTGTGGACGTGGTATTCCAATCAATTGAAAAGCCAGGATAAACTGAGATACGCGATGTTCTCGTAATAATCATGCAGCGTTTGCTCGCTTTCGCGGCGCGAGTATTGATAGATAAAGCGTGTGCTGAAGCGTTCTGAAAAGCTGTGTGTGCATTCGAAGCGAGCCTTCCAAGCATTTGTTGCTCCAATGTCGCTCCCACTCTCAAATTTTGTGTATTGCCCCGTCAGGCCAAAGGTCGTGCGGGGGCTGTATAGATACGAAAAGCGCAGGCCTGCCCGCCACGCATTGCGATCTGCAAATCCTGTATCGAACTGTTCTCTTTTGATGTGTCCGAAATACGCATTTGCGTTTAAATTTGGGCTAATCGTTTTACTGATTCGATAAAGGAGCTCTTGGTTGATCTGGTCGTGAAAATCCGACATATCACGATTATACTCCAAAGAATGTCGAGTGCGCGGATTTGGTGTGTGGTAGAGCCCTACTTGCCAGAGGAAGTATTGGGTGTTTCGGACGGTCTGCCAGACGTATCCAGCCCGCGCCCGGAGGAACATCAGATCAGTAACTGGCCCTCTGATACCAAGAGAAAAGGTATGGTCGAGCCGGTTCGGATCGGCATGAAATAAGTCGTAGCTAACATAGGGTTTGAAACGAAGGCTATCACGGACGGAGTCAATGCTTATATGCACTCGGTCGCGCGAATTTGGCAGGCCACGGTCGTCTGTTTTTTGATACCATATATCTTCGTGAGAGGCATGAAGGCGAAAAATATTCTGCCCTGGTATAGGCGCGCTTGTATTTAGGCTTATTTCATTACTATAAAATAGAAATTCAAAATCGTTATTTTCAGCTCTGCTGCGTTTGTTTCCACCGGTTGTATTTACGGGTGCTCGAAAGTTGTAGATGCCGCTTTGATCGTGCTCGTCGTAGTTGAAGCCTTCGAAAAGTTCGAGGTTGTCCGAGGTTTGGTCGGCATATCGTGCGAGGCCGACTCTGAATTCGTCTGTAATGACCAGTGGGAGACCAAATGCTACGGGCTCCCATGTTGCTTGCGTGTGCCAGTTGGGCGAGGAGGCGACTCCGAAGGAATACGGTGTGCGTAGGGAGAAGCCTGCGACGCCACCTCTGTTATCGAAGGGGAAATAGACGAAGTTCCCAGCGGCGGAAATGTGGAAGCCCTCTGTGAGTTGGGCCATGACTTGGGCTCCGATACTGGCGATGCCGATCCAGCCTTGCTCGCGGTGGTCGTGGGAGTGGTTGACGTTGTCACTGAAAAGTATGCCTGCGGAGAGGTGGCGAAGTTTAAAGTAGAGGGGGCCGATTTTTAGATCTGCATTTTCTGGGGCGAAACCGCGCTGGAGCAGGGGGAATGTGCCGCGAAAGTAGGGGAGATCGGCGTGGGAGGTCACGCGCACTGAATCCGCTGGCTGGGCAGACGGGGAGAGATCGAGCGGGCGCATGGAGTTCAGGTAGGGGGCACCGGTGTTGCGGAAGAGGCTGTGGTAGGGCACTCCGACGCTTGGTTCTACGGTGTATCCGCCTTGTGGGAGGTGTTCGAGATGGTCCGTGGGGGTGGCGACGGGTGCGGCAGTCTGATCGGAAGCGACAAAATCAGCAGCGCCGGCGGAGTAGCTGAGTCCGGCGATGTAGGCGAGTGCGAGTGTGCTGGAGCGTATGGTCATTTTTTAGGAAATTATGAGCGGCTTTTCCGGGAGGCGCTGAGGCGTGATTGATTTTTTTTGGAGTCTTTCGAGGAGCCGCGCATCAGGAAGGCGGTCGGTAATTCATCGCGGCGGATAGAGAAGGGGAGGTAGGCCAGTAGGCCGAGGATGGGGGCGAAGGTGACGATCAAAATCCAAACGGCGCGCTGCTTTTTGCTAAAGGGCTGGGCCATGATGCTGGCGATGGTGCATACGAGCACGGCCAGCCAAATGGCGGCGGCGACCATCCAGATTTGGGAGGTCATCTTGGATGGCTGAAAGGTGAATCGGCTTAGATATTCAGACATGGTGTTTTGGGGCGCGCGGCTGCGAGTTTTTATAAAAAAAACCGGTGCCCGCGCAAAGTGAGCGCGCACTAAACCTTCGCTCGGTTTTTCGTGCAACGACTTTCGTTCAAAAAATATCTCTTTTTTTAAAAAACAAAAAAGAGCCGAGTTTTTAGCTCGGCTCTTTCTGGGTGTTTTCTGTAAGGATTTTAAAGGTTCCGCGTGTCGGTTTCTTTGTCGTTCACGGAGCCGTTGATCTTGGCCTTGGTGCCGTCTTCAAAGCGTGTCGCAGGGCTATTGAGGCCACCGCGAACGTCGTTTAATGCGGTGGTCGCGGCGGCGAGGTCTGCGCTACCTTTCTTTCCTGAGAGTTTAAGGAAGGCTTTTTCCAGCGCGGAACCGGGTGCGATGAGGGCGGTGCCTGTCGCTAAGGAATTTTGAGCGGTGTAGTAGGAGAGGATGGTCTGCGCGATGCTGCCGACGATGTCTTGAGCTTCGGTTTTGTCTGCTTTGAGTGTGGCTTTGGAGGCGTAAAGGCGGAGTTTGGCGTCGGTGCCATACTCTCCGTTGAGTGTGGGTTTTGGTGAGAGTGCTTTGAGGAATGCGCTGCCGACTGCGGCGACGAGTTTGGTCTCGGCTTTTGTTTTGGTCGCTGCGTCTTTTCCTTGGCTCTTGCCGAGGATGGAGGCGATGAGATTTGCAGCGGTTTCGCCAATTTCATCCATCGTATTGGTGGTGGAGACGCCTTGTTTGGCTTGAAGGGCTTTGGCCAATGCGGTGGCGACTGCGACTGCGGAGGAGAGTTTGATGGGCTTGCCAGCGGTTAGTGCTTTGGGATCGCTCATCAGGTCGCCGAGTTCGAGGGCGACATCGGCTGCGCGCTCCTCGTCCACTGCGAGTGCGACGGCCCCAGCGATTTTGGCTGCTGCGCCGAGGGCTGCTTTATCGAGCGTGGGGGAGTGTGTGATGGCGGCGGCGGTGATTTTACCAGCAAGGGCTGGGCTGGTGATGGAGACGCCTACGGCGGCATTGAGGACGAATGTTTTATTGCTGTCAGCGATCTGTTTGGCAAAGGCCACGGGATCTGTGATCTTGCTGGCACTCAGTGCGGAGATTTGCTGGGCGATGTCGGTCGCGGCTTTCGGCGCTTTGGCCATGATGGTCGTGGCGACTCCGGCCAGTGCTGCGAGCGTGGAGGTGGAATTGCGATCTGCAACCGTCGCGGCCATCGAGCCGACGGCGGCAAAGCCTTTGGTTTTTAGAGCGGTGGCGGCGGTGGTGCCGAAGGCGAGGCGCAGCGTGTCGTTGCTAAAGCTGGCTCCGGCGCTGTCAAAGAGGGCGGCGGTGGCGGTGCCTGCGGCGGTGGGGGTGTTGGCGGCGACTGCGGAGATGACGGAGATGCCGATTTTGGTCTTAGTGGCGGAGTCTTGGCCGTCTGCGATGGCTTTGACGATGGCGCTGAGTTTGAGGCTGTCTGCGCCGTTCCCCGTGGAGGCTACACCGGCAAAGGCCGCGCGGTCCGTGATGCCGGTGAGGGCAGCGGTATCGAGCACGCCCGCTACGTCGGCTTCTGTGCCTGCGCGGAGGATGCCTTGGTAAATGAGTGACTTCACCGGGATTGGTGTGGATGTCGTGATGAGATCCGCGTCCAGAGTCTGTCGGCCTGTGTGTCCGCCGAGGGTGTTGCCGAGGATTTCGCCGATGGCTTTGCCGAGTTTGGCGTCTGCGATGATGCCGAGTGCGAGGGTTTTGAGGGAGGCATTATCGGAATACGCTCCTGCGGGGTGGTTGAGCACCAGTCCGCCGTAAAAAGCGCCCGCTGCGGTCGCATTGGCGGCGGCGACTTTTTCCGCCGCGTCTTTGATGATCGCCTCGCGGCCAGAGGCGGCGAGGCTGTTGCTGAGGCCGTTGACGAAATTCTTTAATTGCCCAGAGGCCGCGTAAGTTCCCGTTCCAAGCGCTTTGCTAGTATTTTGAAGCAGCAGGCTGACTTCCGCGTTGATGCCCGGCACGGTCGCGAGGGTCGCTCCGAGATCGGTGCCATTCACCGCTGCCCCAGCGGATTTGAGCGCCGCAGCGACAGCGAGTGCTTTGCCTGCGGGCTTGAGGATGGTGTTCACGCTATAGACTTTATTGAGGACGTCACCTAGCTGCTCGGTCGTGAGCGTCCTGCTTGCTGCGACGGTTGCGATAATTTGTCCTGCGATTTTGTCTTTGTCTGCGCGGGACTTTCCAGTGGATGCGACGACTTCCAGCGCCCCTGCGGCGATCTCGTCAGCGCTCAGCGCAGCGTTGGCTGGGTCTTCGAGTGCAAATGCGAGCGCGAGAAGTAAATCAACTGATTTTGCTGCTGAAACGGTGACAGACGCACCTGCTTTCAGGCTTGGGATGAAAGCAGACGTAAGCTTCGCTGCGATAGCATTTTGTCCCGCAGTAGAGGCGAATGCAGCCCCCCCAGTGAGGGCGAGGGTGAGCGCCATTGCGACGGGCGCCATGCGTTGAGTGCAGTAGCAACGTAGGGTTTTAGTGTTGTTCATAAAATTTATATTTGCAGGTGAATTTATTATGAGAGTGATACGGGGAGGGTGCTCGCGATCATAGAAAAGGCAATTGCTTTTTTGTAAAATTACGGCGTTTTTACGTCCTGCAAACCCGCTGGCTCCGCTGCGCGATCCAAGAAATTTTTGAGATTTTGCGAGGATAGCACTTCTCCGCGAGCCAAGGCAGCGTCGGCCTCGGCCTCGCGGCCTGTGATCCTGAGGTGGTGCGCATAGTAGGCGTGGAGGATGCCGAGATTCGGGTCGAGTGCGATGGCCTGCTCGTAGGCCTTGCGGGCGTCTGCATACTTCGCCAGCGCATCGAGCGTCTGCCCCAGCCTCACCCACAAATCCTCATCCTGCGGAAAAAGAGCGATTCCCGCGCGGTAAGCTTGCTCGGCGGCGTCGAGCGTCGCCTTGCGAATGTTGCGCGATTCATGCTCGGCGAGCAATCGGTGCGCATCGCCGAGGTGGTGAAACAGGAAGGGATTCCGTTGTTCGCTTTCCAGCGCGCGATTTGCAAAAGCGACCGCCTCTTTCAGTCGCCCATCGCGCACTGCCACGCGCGCTTTTTCGCAAAAGATTTCCGCCCTCAATTTCGGTGCCCCGCTGATCGCGAGCCATAGCCCGAGCGCGGGTAAAAGGAGCTGACTCCAGTGGCGTGCATTTTCCTCCGGGATGTTGGTATCAAGCCGCTCGCCGGGCGGCGGACCGGGATTTGCGAGGATGCCAAAAATGAACGCGAACAGCAGCGCATTGCCCGGCAAGTGGAGATTAAAATCCACCACCGAATGTGCGAGATAAGCACTTACCGCCGCGAGCGCCCCCACGTGGATGCCGAGCGCGTAAGTGGGCTGATAAATCTCCTCACTCCGGTGCGCCGCCAGCTCGCGGTAGCTGCGTATCCCTTTCCGCAAATGTGCCGCAAGAAATGCCGCCATCCCGAGCGCCCCGACCAAGCCGTATTCCGCCAGCAATTCCAAATAATCGCTGTGCGCGTGCTCCGGGTCTGCCTGGAGCTGCGGGCGGCGAAATTGACGCCCGTAATAAAGGTGCGTGCCAGCACCCGTGCCGAGGAGCGGCTGCACGCGCCATTGATCCAGAGCCGCCTGCCAATTATAAATCCGCGCATCATATTTCGAGTCCGGGCGGATGACCTCGCCGATATTCGCAAGCTCCCCCATCCGCCGCTGCATCATCGCGCTCTGCCCCATGAGCAGGTAGGCTCCGAGAGGCAGCAAAAGCGCGCCCAACGCTGAACAGTAAAGGGCCGTATCTAATTTCGAGCGATTCGTCCTGCGGATCAAATCGAGACTCAAAGCCAAAAAAACCAACAGCGAAAACAACGAACTCAACCACCCGCCACGGCTGCCAGAAATCGCCACCCCGCAATAACAGACCACCGCCACACCGATCAGCAACACCCGCAGCGCGATATTTCTAGCCCCCCAAAACGCCATCCCCAAGGCGAAAGGCGCGACCGCCTCCAGATACCCCGCAAAGTGGATCGAACTAATAAAAGTCCCACTCGCACGATCCTGCCCCCCCACGCGCAAAAGCCCAAATGGCATCCAACTATCGGCGTGCGCAAACTGGATCGCACCGACCATCACCTCCACCACCGCGAGGATCAAAAACACCGCCAAAATCGCACCGCGAATTTCAGCACGTGCAAAATTCCTCACCGTCAGGCCATACACCACCAAACAGCCCAGAATCATGTAAAAATCAGCTCTCGCGAGATATTCGACTGGCGAAAAAAATCCGCGCACGAGCAAGAAAGCAAAGAAAATAATTGTCCCCCTCCAGCATCCTGCCGAAACTCTCTGCGTTTCATTTTTAGAAACAAAACCACTCAAAATCGCAGCCGTCGCCAAAACGCCGTAAGCAGGCAGGCTAAAAGCGAGCCGAGTGCCACTGATGTAGCACTGGATGAAAACAAAAGCGGATGCAAAAAGCGCGGCGAGCAGGGAATTCACAAGGCTGTAAATTTAGGTGTGGCGTGTTACATTTCAATCACGGAAACGTTGCAAAAAGACGTATGCTGCCTTCGTTTCCTGCAGAGCCTTAAAAAGTGGTAAAAAAAGAGAATAAACTGTTGACACTTCTTATTTCTCGGCAAAAATCCGTTGCGACTTGCACCAGCAGGTTTAAAAAAACTCCAGTTACAAAATCAACCACTCAAAACAAATCCCTTAACCAAACACGCTCAAATGAAAATGCTCCAAAACACTCGCATTACTCACGCTCTAGCCGCTGCCGCGCTGGCAGGCATGAGCTTTACCTCGGCCTTCGCTGTTACTTACGTCCCGCCTACCAATAGCCCGCTGGATGCCACATCGCTGGATTCTAACTCCGCGCTTCTCGACGCTTTTAACGGTTACCTCGACAATATCCAGGCCGCGCTGACGGTTGCGGTGCCGACTGCAACGCTGCGCACGCCAGATCTCGGCGGCGGAATTGCTCTGACGCCTGTTCAATTTTACGCTGCGGTGAACGCGGCCATTCTCGCTGACGGCTCGCACGCATACGAAATTGCTGCGGCTGCCATCCAATATCTGCCCGGCAAAATGGCGAACATCGTTTTGGAAATCTCCAAGACGAATCCTACTAGGGCTGCTGATGCGGTCAGGGCTGGTGCTGCGGTATTGCCGCTGAAGGCACCTGATGCTGCTGGGAGCGCGATCAAAGGACTTCTTTTGGCTACAAGCAATAATGCCGCTGTGAATATGGCTGCCGCCTCGGATGACGCGATCACTGCGGACACCAAAGCACTGTTTGAAAAAGTAGCGAAGGCTGCTGTTTCCGCTACAAAAGGTGGATCAACTAATTCTGGGACACAGGCTGCGCGCGCGACAGCGGTTGCAAACGCAATGGTGGATGCCGTTGTTGCAGTGGCGGCTTCGACAAATGCTCGTCTCTATCTTGATGATGTTGCTCGCGGCGGCGTAGCTGGCGCAAAAGGTTTTCTAAACATCACGCGCGCAACAGTCGCGGGTGGGATGCTTTCGCGTCTTGCCGGGACTGCATTGGATAACGAAAAAGATGTCGCGAATTTCGTTGCCGGTGCTCTCCAGAGCGCGGATCCTGTTAATAAAGACGCGGGCGCGGGCTTTTATCCAAACGTGTTGAGTGCGCTTTTGGCTACGCCTACTGGGGCCACGTATTCTGGTGCCGTGAATACGGTCGCCACGATGAATCTGGCTGCACGCAATGCGGTGAGCGGAACGGAAGTTGCATCGTTTCAGGCTGCTCTAGGCACAGCCGAATTCGCGCACGTTTATGCAGCGCTCAGCGGCGCTACGCAGTATAGCAAATCCAGTGCTGCTGCCTTTGTTGCAGGGGCTCTCACGGATACTGATGCTGGCACGCTCACTTCTCAGCAGAAGGTGGATATTATTTCCGCAGCGGTCACGAGTAACTCCAGTGCAGAGGCTAAAATCGTTCTTTCAGCAGTAGCTGTGACGGGTGTAAATTCCATTTCCGCCGCCGCTGCAGTTACCGCAGCAATTCCTGCTGGGACAGAGATCGTAGCAGGTTCCTCACTGACTGGGCTGGTCAAGCTTCATGCTGCTACTTCAGCCGATGCTCAGGCAATTCTTCACGCAGCAAACCTTGCGGCGACAACGGCAGGCTACCAAAAAGCATACGGCGACATTGCGTTGCTGGCTGTGAAAGGTAATAAAACATACGGAACGGCTCTCATAGCTACCTCCATCGCAGATGTTGATTCAGGCTGGGAAGAAAATGTTGCGGCTAATATCGCAGCCAATGATCCCGCGAACCTGCTGCTTCTGACGGCAGCTCAAACCGCAGCGACAACTAAGGTCGGAGCATCGCTTTCCAATAGCGTGACTCTGGCGATACAATACGCCCAAGCTGCTAAAGGAAAAGGCACGTTGGCTACAGCGGTGAGCACAAAGACGATCTTTGATGATGCAGTCGCTCATCTTATTGCTAATCCTGCTGAAGCACGTGCTGTGATTTTCGGTGCTGGCGCTGCAAATCCAAAGCTCGCGATCCAGTTGTTGGCCGTAGCGATGCGCAATCGTTTGGATAACAATGTTGGCCCGACCAATGCACAGCTCCTCAACTATGCTACTTCGCTCACGAAAGTGGCGGCTCCTACAATTAAAATCGCTTACGATGCAGTTGTGGACGCTCTGGGTAGTGTTGATAATCTCAGTGACATGCTTGACCATAAGCTGCTGACAAATCCAGCAGCAGCTTTTGAGATCGCAACAGCGACAGCAGCAGCTCGTCCTGAGTTTGCTCACTACGTTGCTCGTATTGCTGGCTTCCGCGCTCCGAAGCTCGCTGCCAAAATCGGGCAATCCATCATCACTTACAGCCAAATGCGTAAGACGGATGCGAATAACCCAGCAGCAGTTGCAGCCATTTCGGAAGGTTATGTCCTCGGCGTGCTTGATGCAAAGTTGTCTGTGGCTGATACAGCTAAATACGTAGCTGCAGCGGTCGGTGGTATTGTGAAAGGTGTTCGCACATTCTCTCAATTTACTGATAAACTTGATCCTGATTTCAAGAGTGGCTTGGTTGGTAGCTCTGCTACTTTTGCCGAAGCAACCGGAGCAGCACCAACCATTGCTGGAGGCACCGCACTTCGCCGCGCAAAAGGCACGGCGGGAGCAGTAACCGGAGCCGTGGCAGCATTGCAAGGTCTGGGTGCAGCAGCAGCGGATCTTAGCACGCTATCCGCCGTTGCCATCAAAGCAGCAGTGGCAGCATCGAAAGATCACTTCCTCGCTATCGCACAAGCTGCAGCGCAAGCCGCAGGATTTGTCGCTATCTTAGAAGGTCAAACCTTCGGTGATACTACAGACATTGCAGCGATTGTTACGGCAATTCAGCTCGGTTTCCCAGCGGTGAATCTAATTCAAGCCGAGAACGCCGTTCGCGTTGGTCTTGCACAAGTCGCACTGGGTAACGCAGGGGTGGGTGCAGGTGCGGCTGGCACGACGAACACCGCTACCTTTTACGCTCACCACAGCGGTATTAGCATCGGCGCAGGTGCACCAGTGACGGACGTAGGAAACTTCTAAGTCTGATAAAAACTTAAAAGAGCCTCTGCGGTCATCTGACCGCAGGGGCTTTTTTTATTTTGTTGAGCCAACGCCAGATCAAAGTTAAAGTGGAAGGAGAGTTGGACAAGGGGTTCCCTAAAACTCGCTTTCAGGGAGTAAAGGGAGTAAAGGGACGAAAGGACGAAAGGGACTTGGCGTCTTCATTCGTCCATTTACGTCTCTTTTGTTCTTTTCATCCTTCCGTATGAGTTTTCGGGGCTGCTCATATCCACGTCCAAAATGAAGAAGACTCCACCAGGGAGAAGAGACTTGTATGGCCGGAGCACGCGCGTTTGACTTCGTCTATCTTACGATTCGCGCGCTGCGTTGGGCATCTTGCCCGGGCGCGCGAGAGACGAGCTACTCAAAAGAGGCTGTTTTTTCCTATACCGAGCGCCGCTTTGCGCCGGGCAGGATGCCCGCCGCTGCCCGCAAGATGCGCGCGCTCCGCCCGCACAAGCCGATTGGTTTCGTGGAGTCTTCTTCATTTTAGAAGTTGCTATAATACCGACTCCAATAATTAAATAGACAGTTTGGTGGTGTTCTTTATCCCAGAGGGATAGCTAAAGAAACGCTGAATAAAGCGGAGCGGAGTGCGAGGGGTAGCGCACGCGTCCCGCCCGGCAGCCGCCGGATTGCCGGCGTCCCGCCGGGAACATTAGGCGTGTGAAGACGTCGCCTGCTCTGAAGCCCAGCGTCGGTCGTGCGTCCCCGATCCTCGGCGGGACGCCGAGGATGATACACGGAGTGCGTGCGCTACCCCGCGCACATCGCTCGCTCGAATGATGGAAAGCGACTCCGAACGATTTAATCAGCGTTTTCCCTAGAGCCGAAGACAGACGTATTCAAATCAGCCGGTGGTGAAGAGAGGAACGAGCGGCGTTGTTTTTTGGGGAGGCACTTTTGTGGCTCTGGGCGGTATGACACCGCCCCTTCTTTAGGAAACCTCTTGGAACTCTGAACTTCGAACTCTGAACTCTGAACTCTGAACTCTGAACTTCGAACCTTTTTGCTTCGAGAGTGTCGTTCGAAGTTTGCAGAGGTTCCCTTTGGATTACGCAGCGTCTTTGTCCTGTTTACGGCGGATGAGGGGGACTTTTTTGCCTTCGACTACGGCGCGGTTCACGGTGACTTCGGCGATGTCTTCGCGCGAGGGCACGTCATACATCACGTCGCGCATGATTCGCTCGAAGAGCGAGCGTAGGGCGCGAGCTCCGGTGCCGCGTTTTACGGCGAGTTCGGCAAAGGCGCGGAGGGCGTCTTTGGTCACGTTTAGCGCGACGCCTTCCATGGCGAGGAGCTTGGAAAATTGCTTTACGAGCGCGTTTTTCGGTTCGGTGAGGATGGAGACGAGTTCGTCTTCGGTGAGTGGATCGAGCGAGGTGATGACGGGGAGGCGACCTACGAATTCCGGGATCATGCCGAAACGCAGGAGGTCTTCGGGTTCGCATTGGCGAAGGATTTCGCTCTGCGGAATCTCTACGACTTTACTCTCATCGTCGTCTTTCTTGGGGCTGCCAAAGCCGAGGACTTTCTTGCCGCGCCGCCGTTCGATGATTTTGTCGAGCCCGACGAATGCGCCGCCGCAGATGAAGAGGATTTT